>NZ_APNH01000001.1:965000-1265000 GCF_040361275.1 Salinisphaera sp. T31B1
AGGGTGATGGCGTACCTTTTGTATAATGGGTCAGCGACTTACTTCTCAGTAGCAAGCTTAACCGTGTAGGGGAAGCGTAGGGAAACCGAGTCTTAATAGGGCGATCAGTTGCTGGGAGTAGACCCGAAACCGGGCGATCTATCCATGGCCAGGGTGAAGGTCGGGTAACACCGACTGGAGGCCCGAACCCACTAATGTTGAAAAATTAGGGGATGAGCTGTGGATAGGAGTGAAAGGCTAATCAAGCCCGGAGATAGCTGGTTCTCCTCGAAAGCTATTTAGGTAGCGCCTCGTGTATAACTGTCGGGGGTAGAGCACTGTTTCGGCTAGGGGGTCCATAAGGATTTACCAAACCGAGGCAAACTCCGAATACCGACAAGTTCAAGCACGGGAGACACACTGCGAGAGCTAACTTCCGTAGTGGAGAGGGAAACAACCCAGACCGCCAGCTAAGGTCCCCAAGTCATGGCTAAGTGGCAAACGATGTGGGAAGGCAAAGACAGTCAGGAGGTTGGCTTAGAAGCAGCCATCCTTTAAAGAAAGCGTAATAGCTCACTGATCTAGTCGGCCCGCGCGGAAGATATAACGGGGCTAAAGCCATGCACCGAAGCTGCGGACTTGCAATTTATTGCAAGTGGTAGAGGAGCGTTCCGTAGGCCGTGAAGGTGTGCCGTGAGGCATGCTGGAGGTATCGGAAGTGCGAATGCTGACGTGAGTAACGATAAGGCAGGTGAAAAACCTGCCCGCCGAAAGTCCAAGGTTTCCTGCGCAACGCTATTCGGCGCAGGGTGAGTCGGCTCCTAAGGCGAGGCCGAAAGGCGTAGTCGATGGAAAACGGGTTAATATTCCCGTACCTCGCATAACTGCGATGGGGTGACGAAGAAAGTTAGGTTAGCCGGGTGATGGTTATCCCGGTTTAAGCATGTAGGCAGGGTCTCTAGGTAAATCCGGAGGCCCAATGCCGAGACGCGATGACGAGTCTCCAAGGAGATGAAGTAACTGATACTCAGCTTCCAGGAAAAACCTCTAAGCTTCAGGTTATGCAGACCGTACCCCAAACCAACACAGGTGGACGAGGTGAGAATCCTAAGGCGTATGAGACAACTCGGGTGAAGGAACTCGGCAAAATGGCACCGTAACTTCGGGAGAAGGTGCGCCCCCAGTAGGTGAAGCTCTTCGCGAGCCGAGCTGGACGGGGCCGCAGAGACCAGGTGGCTGCGACTGTTTACTAAAAACACAGCACTCTGCTAACTCGTAAGAGGATGTATAGGGTGTGACGCCTGCCCGGTGCCGGAAGGTTAATTGATGGGGTTAGCCCTTGTGGCGAAGCTCTTGATCGAAGCCCCGGTAAACGGCGGCCGTAACTATAACGGTCCTAAGGTAGCGAAATTCCTTGTCGGGTAAGTTCCGACCTGCACGAATGGCGTAACGATGGCCACACTGTCTCCACCCGAGACTCAGTGAAATCGAAATTGCTGTGAAGATGCAGTGTTCCTGCGGCAAGACGGAAAGACCCCGTGCACCTTTACTATAGCTTTACACTGGATTTCGAACATTTTTGTGTAGGATAGGCGGGAGGCTTTGAAGCGTTGGCGCTAGCCGGCGTGGAGCCACCCTTGAAATACCGCCCTGAAATGTTCGAGGTTCTAACCTAGGTCCCTTATCGGGATCAGGGACAGTGTATGGTGGGTAGTTTGACTGGGGCGGTCTCCTCCCAAAGAGTAACGGAGGAGTGCAAAGGTACCCTCAGCGCGGTCGGAAATCGCGCAACGAGTGCAAAGGCAAAAGGGTGCTTGACTGTAAGACCGACGGGTCGAGCAGGTACGAAAGTAGGTCTTAGTGATCCGGTGGTTCTGTATGGAAGGGCCATCGCTCAACGGATAAAAGGTACGCCGGGGATAACAGGCTGATTCCTCCCAAGAGTCCACATCGACGGAGGAGTTTGGCACCTCGATGTCGGCTCATCACATCCTGGGGCTGAAGCAGGTCCCAAGGGTATGGCTGTTCGCCATTTAAAGTGGTACGCGAGCTGGGTTTAGAACGTCGTGAGACAGTTCGGTCCCTATCTGCCGTAGGCGTTCGAGATTTGAGAGGATCTGTCCTTAGTACGAGAGGACCGGGATGGACGTATCTCTGGTGTTCCGGTTGTCACGCCAGTGGCATTGCCGGGTAGCTACATACGGAAGGGATAAGCGCTGAAAGCATCTAAGCGCGAAGCCCACCTCAAGATGAGATCTCGCTAGCCCCTTGAGGGCTCTTAAGGGTCGTCCAAGACGAGGACGTTGATAGGCCAGATGTGTAAGTACAGCAATGTATTCAGCTTACTGGTACTAATTGCCCGTGAGGCTTGGTCATATAACGCTCAAGCGCTTTTGAGCGCGTTATCAGGATCCGCGCAGTGTTCGATTGCATATAGATTGTCCAGTTTGCCTGGCGGCCATAGCGAGTGGGAACCACCCGACTCCATTCCGAACTCGGAAGTGAAACCGCTCAGCGCCGATGGTAGTGCGGGGTCTCCCCGTGCGAGAGTAGGTCACCGCCAGGCTCTTGATAGAAAGCCCCGCTGCATCGCAGCGGGGCTTTTTTTATGTCTTACGACCCGCTTTTCAACGAGTAGAATCTAAGGGACCGGCCGTGGTCCGAGATCGGTTGTGCACTGTATAATGCACGGATGTCGCGCCTCGCCTGGCTATTCGCGCCCAGTCTCGAGAACCTCTCGTTCGCGATCCGATGCTGCCTGTCGATTGCTATCGCGCTTTATCTGGCGTTCTGGCTACAGCTGGAAAACGCCTATTGGGTGTTCATCAACGTGGCCATCCTGATTCAGCCTCTGCCAGGCTTTCTTGTGGTCAGGGCGTTTGCGCGGCTGGCCGGCACGTTCATAGCGGGTGTGATGTCGATCGTGTTGATCGCGCTTTTCGCACAGAGCTATACGATGTTCAGTGCGGCCCTGGTGTGCTGGGTCAGTCTGATGGTCTTCTGTGCGAGCCTGTTCCGGAACAATCTCTCCTACGGTTTCGTGCTGGCCGGTTACGTCACGATGATCGTGGGCGTACGGGCAATGAGTGATCCGTCGATGGTATTTTCGGTCGCGGTGGCACGGACATCGGAAACCGCGCTGGCGGCGGTGGTGGCGGCGTTCGTAAGCGTTCTGCTGGCGCCTGGAACCACGGCACGCAAATATTTGACTGCGCGTATTCAGGCATTCCAGGCGATCGGTCGGCAGTTTCAGCGGCTGGACCGAAACCCGGCGGAGATCGAAGCCTATGACGGCGACCCGCGTACGCCGCATCCGGAATTGCATTCGCTCGTGCAAAAGACCCTCACGCTTGAAGAGACAAGGCAATACGCCCAGTTCGACGCGCCTGCCTTTGCACAGTACAACCGGCTCGCTCGGCGGCTGGACTACGAATTGCTGGCGCTGGTGAGCGCGATGGCCTCGTTGCAGGTCTATCTGGCGAAATTCGGCGACGACGTGAATCGTGCGCCGCTCAAACGGCTGGACGAAGCCGCGGCGTTGCTCGCGCGGGATCCGAACAATACCCGGGAGATCAAGCGAGCCTTCGGTCACGCATACCATGCGATCCTCGATGACGCGCGGGCAGGCCCCCGGACCGATCGGGCTCGTTCGCTCGTCGACTGGGTCGTGATCAGCCGTTCACTGGACATGGCCAATCGCGTGCGTGCGGCGGTGATCAAGCACGGCATGCTTTTGGCCGAACGCGGCACCAGCCGTCGTCGCCGGACGAGTCGACGCAACGAATTTCAGGTGCCGGTGTCGTTGCGCGAATCGCTGCGCACCACCGCTCGCGCGGCAACCGCCATGACCTTCGGCGCAGCCATCTGGGCGACCCACGGTGACCCGGCGCTCAACGGCATGATGGTACTGCTGGCCGTACTGACCACACTTTTCTCGTTGGGCGACGATCCATCGGGAGGGGCGCGCGGATTCGGTATCGGCAGCCTCTGTGCAGGCGCGGCCGCCTTCGTGGTGAATTTCGCGATTCTGCCGGCAGTCAACAGCTATGCGATGCTCATGGTGGTCATCATGCCCGTGGTTTTCGTCGCGGCCCTGGCCATGGCGACACCCAGCCTGGCGTTGATCGGCCGAATCTCGCTTGTGGTGTTCGGGCTACTGGTTCATCCGGCCAACGACAGTCGCCAGGATTTCGTCAGTTTCGCCGAAGCGCTCATGGGGGCGGAGCTGGCGGTTATTCTGTCGCTCGTCGCGTTCGCGATCATTCTGCCGGTCTCGCCCCGCGGCCTGCTGCGAGAGCGCCTGGCTGGCATGTTCGGTGAATTGGCACGCGGATTCACGGGCTCGCGCGAGCGGTTCGAAACACGGGTCTACGATCGGTTGCTGCGATTGCCCGTGGCCGCGGATCAGGGTGAGACGCACGTCAGTGCGCGCCAAGCGGCGTTTTCTGCGGTCAATATGGGTCTGGAAGCGCGCTCGCTGCGCCTGTTGACTGACCGCGCGCGCTTCTGCAGTGGCGTCTGCGAAGAGGTGGACAGCGAACTCGACCGACTGGCCGAATTGTTCGAAAAAGGGTATCCGCCGGTCGAGCGTGTGTTTGCCATGCAGCGGCGTACCAATGAACTGGCCCAACGCATGCTCGACGAAGCGCTTACCTTCAAGCCCCGTCGACGCATGCGTCACGGCATACGCGCCGCGGTTGCCGCGGAGCTCGTCTCGGCCGCGCTGGCCGATTACGGGCTGGCGCGGGAGAATGCCGATGGTGGATCGATTCGGCTAGGCGGGGTCGAGCGTGCCGTTTGAACAAATCGCCATCGGGGGCATCTACCTGCCGATCTTTTTGATCTTTCTGGCAGCGACCGGACTGATCTATCTGGTTCTGCGGGCGGCCCTGTTGCGCGTGCAGGCCTACCGTTTGTTCTGGCATCCGGCGCTGGCCGGTGCCGGTTTGTTCATTATCGTGCTGTCGACAATTCTGCTGCTGTTCGGACCTTGAGCAGACAGCGTACGCGCGAGACCGTTGTTGTGGCTTTGTAACTGAATGGCTCAATCGAAACGAATGCTGCTGATTTCGCTGCGTGTACTAGCCACGCTGCTGGTTGTGGCGGTAGCCGGTATCCTTGCCTGGTTCGCCTGGCAGCACTATGTGTATGCCCCGTGGACACGCGATGCCCGTGTACAGGCCGATGTCATCAATATTGCCCCCGAAGTCTCGGGCACGGTGACCGAAGTGGCGGTCGCCGACGACAGCTATATCCACAAAGGCGACCTGTTGTTCCGAATTCAGCCGGTGCGTTTCGAACACGCGGTGACCGAAGCACGTGCGGCACTGGAATCCGCTCAGGCCCAGCGTGCTTTCGCACGTCGCAACGCGCGTCGCCTTGAACGCTTGCCGCCGGGCGGGGTCTCCACGCAGGATCTGCAGCAGGCTGAGTCGAACGCGCTCATGGCCGAGGCCTCGGTGAACCAGGCTCAGGCACAGCTGGCGCAGGCAAAACAGAATCTCGAATGGGCGAGCGTACGCTCGCCGGTCAACGGCTATGTGACCCATCTGCTGCTGGACGAGGGCGATTACGCTACCCAAGGCCAGTCGGTCATGACCCTGGTGGATGCCGAAACCTTCCGTGTCACGGCCTACTTCGAAGAGACCAAGCTGCCGCATATCCAGCTCGGCGACCGGGTTCGTATCGATCTGATGTCCAGCGATCGTACCTTGGCCGGGCGTGTGACCAGCATCGGCCGCGGCATTGCCGTGGCCAACAATGCTCCTGGAGAGCGCAACCTGCCCAACGTTGACCCTGTTTTCCAGTGGGTTCGGCTGGCCCAGCGCGTACCGGTGACCATCGACTTCGATCGCCCGCCCACGGAACTGCCGCTGAGTGTCGGTCTGAGCGCGACCGTGCATGTGCGCACGGATGACGGCGGTGATACGACCGATGAGCCGTCGAGTCAGGACAGCACACGGATTACACCCAAGGACGGGCTCGTCACGCCGCCCGTCGACTTGCAGCAAGCCCCGGCAGCACGGCTCGATCCCGGCGACTAACCGCCCGGCGGCGTCGTACGCACCTCGTCGAGCCGATCGACCTGGCGCAGGGCCGGGAACAGCCACATCCATACGCCGACGACCGCAAGCGTTCCGGCGCCGCCGAGCACGACCGCCCCCACGGTCCCGAACAAGGCGGCGGTGACGCCGGATTCGAACTCGCCGAGTTCATTCGATGCACCGATGAACAGCATATTCACCGCGTTGACCCGTCCGCGCATCGCATCTGGCGTGGCCAGTTGGATGAGCGTCGAGCGAACGAACACGCTGATCATGTCTGCTGCGCCCATGATCATCAGTGCGACGAACGACAGCGCAAAGTTCGTGGAGACCCCGAACACGATGGTCGCCACGCCGAAAATCGCCACTGCCGTGAACATCGTGGTCCCCGCCCGACGCTGCAGCGAATTGCGGCCCAGATAGATGCCCATCGTGAAGGCCCCGACGGCCACCGCGCTGCGAAGCAGGCCGAGCCCGGCCGGGCCGGTATGCAGAATCTCGTGCGCATAGACCGGCAGGAGCGCGGTTGCGCCGCCCAATAGAACCGCGAACAGGTCCAGCGAGATCGCACCGAGAATGATGGGCCGTGTCCGCACGTAGACGATACCCGCGGTAAAGCGCGCAAACGCGCTCTGGCGCGACGTGTCGGCGCGCGCCGGCAGCGGCTTGCGAATCAGCGCCACCGAAACGGCCGCTGCGGCGAACAAAAGCGAGCACAGCGCATAGGCAACCGACGGACCGAGCAGATAGACTGCACCGCCGAGGGCCGGCCCGCCGATCACGGCCACCTGAAACGCCGACGAATTCCATGCGATGGCCTTGGGCAAGCGGGCCTCGCCCACGATCTGAGGCAACAGGGACTGCATGCCCGGGCCGGCAAACGCACGCGCCATGCCGAACAGGACCAGCGCGCCATAGTAGCCTGTGGGTGAGGACGTGCCCGACAGCGTAAGACACAGGAACAGAACGCCTGCGACAGCTTGTGTTAGCCAGCTCGCGGTCAGAATGAGCCGTCGAGGCAGGCGGTCGGCGGCGTCGCCTGCCGGCAGCACCAGCAGCGCCATCGGCAGGAACTGGGCCAGTCCCACCCAGCCGAGCGTGAGCGGATCGCGCGTCATCGCATACAGCTGCCAACCCACCACGACCGACTGAATCTGCGTGGCCAGCGTCGCTGTGATGCGACCGCTGAGCAGCTGTACGAACGCGGCTTCGCGCAGCACGCTGTCGGGGTCGAGACGGGAGAGCAGTCGCATGATCGGCTGTATCTTACACGCGCGAGCGCGGCGTGCGGTCAGTGGTCGGCGGGCTCGTAGTCGATTTCCATGATCTCGAATTCACGTGCACCGCCCGGCAAGTTCACGGTCACGGCGTCGGCCACACGCCGGCCGAGCAGCGCGCGGGCGACCGGCGAGTGCAGGCTGATGGCACCGCTGGCGGCATCGGTTTCGTCAGAGCCCACGATGCGGTATCGATGCGTCGTATCGTGTTCATCGACCAGCGTGACCCACGCACCGAAGAAGACCCGTTCCGAATCGTCCGGCGCAGGGTCAACGACGCTCAGTTCGTCGATACGGCGTCCGAGATAGCGCACCCGGCGATCGATCTCACGCAGCTCCTTCTTCCGATAGATATATTCGGCGTTCTCCGAGCGATCCCCCTCGGCGGCGGCGTCGGCCAGCTTGCGCACCACGAAAGGTCGCTTGTCTCGCCACAAATGATCGAGTTCATCGGCCAGCTTCTGCCAGCCGGCCCGGGTGATGTAGTCGCGCGGTGCCAAGCGGTACCCGTTTAACAGTCGAATCTCGCTCAGGATAAACAATTAGGATCCGCCCAGGGGCGGATCGCGTCGCAATCAATGCGCCGGGCCATGCCGCGGGATATCGAGCCGCCGGCAAAAAACCGGCTGGAGACGCGTAACTCGTAACGGAGAGCGAACTCGATGTATGCGTATGCGTTCTTGGCGGCGCTGCGTGTCGCATCGGCGACCCGGCGGTTGCCGTAATTCGGGTCTTCCAAGCCGACGGACCTGTCTGACATGTATAAAGCGGCCGAGCAGCGCCTATCGGTTTGGGTGGTCAGCGCCCGCGGGGCATAATCGTGGCTCGGCACGCGCAGGACGACGAGTTGGCCATTCAATCGACAACATGCCCCCACTCGGGAGTGGAGGAAATCGTCGCGCTCGGCGCGGTGGCGCTGTCGGATCGGATCGCTGCGCGAGCGCTGACCTGTCGCGAGGTAATGGCGGCCTATCTGGCGCATATTGATGCGGTCAATCCGCGTGTCAACGCCATCGTTTCGCGCCAGCCCGCCGATGTGTTGCTCGACGCGGCCGATGCCTGCGATCAAGAGCTGGCCAGGGGCATATATCGGGGCTGGTTGCACGGCATACCGCAGGCAATCAAGGATCTGTCGCCCACCGCCGGTATTCCCACCACCTTCGGCTCGCCGCTGTGCGTCGGCCAGATACCTGCCGCCGACGGACTGATGGTTGCGCGTATGAAAGCCGCGGGCGCGATCGTCGTCGGCAAAACCAATACGCCGGAGTTCGGCCTGGGCTCGCAGACTTACAACCCGGTCTTCGGGGCAACCCGAAACGCCTACGATCATGGCCTGACATCCGGCGGGTCCAGCGGTGGTGCGGCAGTGGCGCTGGCCATGCGTATGCTGCCGGTCGCCGACGGCAGCGACATGATGGGTTCACTGCGCAATCCGGCAGCGTTCAACAACGTGTTCGGGTTCCGGCCGTCGTTCGGTCGGGTACCGCAGGCGCCGTCGCCCGATGTGTTCGGCCAGCAGTTGGGCACCGAAGGCCCGATGGGGCGCAGCGTGGCCGATCTTGCTCGGCTGTTGTCCACCCAGGCCGGCCCGGATACGCGAGCGCCGCTGTCGATTGCCGACGATCCGGCCCGGCTTGCCACCGATCTGGGGGGCGATACGCGGGGATTGCGTATCGGCTGGATTGGCGACTGGCAGGGTTATCTACCCATGGAAGATGGCGTGCTCAACGTCTGCAAGCAGGCGTTGAACCGGTTGGAGACGATCGGTTGCGTGGTCGAGCCGATGACGCCCGATATCGACCCGGGCCGGCTGTGGCGCTGTTGGAACACGCTGCGCCACTGGGCGGTGGCCGGCAAGCTGGCACCGCTCCACGCCGATTCGAATACACGCGGTCGGCTCAAGCCCGAAGCCTGTTGGGAGATCGAACACGGCCTGGCTCTGAGTGCCTTGGATATCCATGCCGCCAACGTCGAGCGCAGCGTATGGTATCAAGTCCTTCGACAGTGCTTCGAGCGCTTCGACGTGCTCGCCATTCCCAGTGCGCAGGTGTTCGCGTTCGATGTCGATACGCACTGGCCCGCCGAGATCGCCGGCCGGCCGATGGATACGTACCACCGCTGGATGGAAGTCGTCATCGGTGCGTCGTTGGCGGGCGTGCCCGCGATCAACGTACCGGCCGGCTTCGATGCCCGGGGCCGCGCCATGGGTCTGCAGCTTATCGGCCCGCATCAGGCAGATATCGCCGTCCTGCGTCTGGCCGCAGCCTACGAGCAGGCCGCAACCGAGGTGCTGACCCGGGAGCCGGCCTGGCGCGCTTAGCGCTCGTAGCGCGCTAATCCAGCCGGCTGCCCATCGAGCCGGGCGGCGGCGGAACGTCATCCGGTACGAAGAAATCGGGCCAGAGTTCCTGACTCGGATCGACCGCATACTGATCGAAATCGTCCACGCCGTGCTCGTGCAGGAGCACGTCGTCAATCAGAAATCGGCCGGTGAATTGACGGGCCGGCCGGGTGAGCACGATATGGGCGGCATCGGCCATGATCTCCGGCTTGCGACAGTGGCTGCGCATTTGTTCGCCGCCGATCAGGTCGATGGCGGCGGTGGCAATACCGGTACGTGGCCATAGCGCGTTGAAGGCGATGCCGTCTTCGGCGAATTCCTCGGCCATGCCGAGTACGCACAGGCTCATACCGTATTTGGCGATCGTGTAGGCCACGTGTGGGCCGAACCATTTGGGTTGCATATCCAGCGGTGGCGAGAGCATGAGCACGTGCGGATTATTCCCTCGTCTCTGGGCCTCCTTTAGAAAGGGAATACATTTCTGGCTGACGAGATAGCTGCCGCGGGCGTTGACCTGGTTCATCAGATCGTAGCGTTTCATCGGCGTTTCCAGGGTGCCGGTCAGCGAGATCGCGCTGGCGTTGTTGACACAGATATCGATACCGCCGAAATGCACGGCGGTTTGCTTGACCGCGGCTTCGACCTGGCCCTCGTCACGGATGTCGCAGACGATCGGCAACGCCTTGCCGCCGGCCGCCTCGATTTGTTCGGCGGCGGTATGAATCGTGCCCGGCAGCTTGGGATGCGGGGTATCGGTCTTGGCGGCAATCGCGACATTGGCGCCGTCGGCCGCCGCGCGTAGCGCGATGGCCAGGCCGATTCCGCGGGACGCGCCGGTGATGAAAAGGGTCTTGTTCTGCAGTGTTGCCAAGTTCGTGACCTCAACTCGTGTCTGTCGTACCGGACTCCGACCTTAGCCCAACCGCGCAATACCGTCAGGGGCCGCGCGAGTTGCACGGCGGACATTCGCCCAAAGTCGTAGGCCCAAGCAAGACCGGGACACAAATTGAATTCATTATAAAATTGTTTAATTCAATAAATATCAATAGTTTGAGAATTTTTACCGCAGCGTCACGGTGACGCGAAAAAAATTGCATTCATTATTTAGTTGGCCTACGCTCGGGTAAACCAGCTGGCTAAGCCGGCCATCGGCCGACTGATCTCGGAACAAGCGCATGCGTTGAGGCCGGTGGCGGACACCGGATGAACGATGTCGGCAGACCAGCCCGAAGAGTCTTTCAACCGGGCGAATGCCAAGCGACGGTTGCGAGCCCGCAATAACCGTGGTGTTGAGGAGCGTTACGTGAGCTACAAGAGCGGCCGACATTTTCTGCAGATTCCCGGGCCGACCAACGTGCCGGATCGCGTCCTGCACGCGATGTCCTATCCGACCATCGATCACCGCGGGCCGGATTTCCAGGCCCTGGGTGCCGATGTGCTGGAGCGGATCAAGCCGGTGTTCGGGACCACCAATCCCGTCATCATCTTCCCTGCTTCGGGTACCGGCGCCTGGGAAGCGGCGCTCGTGAATACGCTCTCGCCGGGCGATCGCGTGCTGATGTACGAGACCGGCCATTTCGCCACGCTCTGGTTCAACATGGCGCAACGGCTGGGCTTCGAGCCCGAGTTGATCGAAAGCGACTGGCGGCGCGGCGCCGATCCGCAGGCCATCGAAAAACGACTCGCCGAGGATACCGGTCACGAGATCAAGGCCGTCGCGGTCGTGCACAACGAAACCTCGACCGGCGTGACCAGCCGCATCGCCGAGATCCGCAAGGCGATCGACAACGCGAAGCACCCCGCGTTGCTGCTGGTCGATACGATCTCGTCGCTCGGATCGATCCGCTACGAGCACGACGGATGGGGCGTGGATGTCACGGTCTCTGGCTCCCAGAAAGGGCTGATGCTGCCGCCCGGCCTGAGCTTCAATGCCGTTTCAGACAAGGCGCTGGCCGCATCCAAGACATCGAGCCAGCCCCGTTCGTATTGGGACTGGCAGGACATGCTCGGGCCGAACGAATCCGGTTTCTTCCCCTATACGCCGGCCACCAACCTGCTCTACGGGCTGCGTGCGGCCCTGGACATGCTCGCCGAGGAGGGCATGGACAACGTCTTCGCCCGCCACGATCGCCACGCCGAGGCGACGCGTCGCGCGGTTGCGGCGTGGGGTTTCGAGATTGTCTGCACGAACCCGGCAGAGTATTCCAGCGCATTGACCGCCGTGCTGGTGCCGGATGACGTTGACCCGGACGCCCTGCGCCGGCTGATCCTCGACGACTTCGATATGTCGCTGGGCGCAGGTCTGTCCAAGCTCAAGGGCCGGGCGTTTCGGATCGGCCATCTCGGCGACTTCAACGATCTGACGCTGGCCGGCACGCTCAGCGGCGTGGAGATGGGGCTCAAGCGGGCCGGGATCGATCACCAGGCCGGCGGCGTACAGGCAGCCCTCGATTATCTGGCCGAAACCGCGGGCAGCGCGGCCAAGGTGGCCTGACAACAGAGTAAATCCGCGTCTGCCCGCCGAACGCGGGCGGACAGGGCAGGTGACGGACAGCGCGCTACGCGTGGCCCGCGCCGACGGACAACGCGGCCCGCAAGAGGCCGTGACAAGTCGACACAATAAAACGACGAACGGAGGAGAGCATGAACACAAAGAAATCGATCCTGCTGTGTGCGGTTGCCGCGCTCGGGATTTTCACCGCATCGATCGGCATCGGCCAGGCGGCCGAAACGATCAAGTTCGGCCACGTGGGTCAGCCCGGCTCGCTGATGGATAAGACCGCCAAGGAATTCGCCAAGCGCGCCAACGAAAAGCTTGGTGACAAGGCCGAGGTCCGCGTCTACGGCTCCAGCCAGTTGGGCAGCGATACCCAGATGCTGCGCAAGCTCAAGCTGGGCACCATTGACCTGTCCCTGCCGTCCACGGTGATGAGTTCGGTGGCGCCGGCGTTCGCGCTGTTCGAGATGCCGTTTCTGGTAGCCGATCGCGAGCACATGACGCGTATCCGTGAAAGCGAGCTCATCCGCGGCAAGCTCGACGACGCCGCCGCGTCTCAGAACTACAAGATCCTGGGCATCTGGGAGAACGGCTTCCGCAACATCACCAACAACGAGCGGCCGATCAAGACGCCGGCCGATCTGCAGGGCATCAAGCTGCGAACGCCCAACGGCCAGTGGCGCGTGCGCATGTTCAAGTCCTACGGCGCCAATCCCACGCCGATGCCGTACTCCGAGACCTTCGTGGCCCTCCAGACCGGCGCGGTCGACGGCCAGGAGAACCCGCTGGCCCAGATCTATCCGGCGCGTTTCTACGAGGTGCAGAAGTATCTGTCGCTGTCGCGCCACGTCTACACGCCGGCGTATGTGCTGGCGGGCGCGAGCTGGCAGCGCATGCCTGAGGACGTGCGCAGCGTTCTCGAGGAGACCGCCGAGGAAATGCAGCCAGTGGCCCTCGAGATGGGCAAGCAGCTCGACAAGGAACTGCTGACCAAGCTCAAGGACGAGGGGATGAAGGTCAACGATATCGACCGCCAGGCCTTTGTCGATGCGTCCAAGCCGATCTACGAACAGTTCCAGAGCGAGGTCGAAGACGGCAAGGCGATGATCGAGGAGGCCCGCAGCCTGAAGGACGAATAGGCCGCAATAGGCCAGCCACGGCATCGCTCGTCGGCGGTGCCGTGGCGTCGGCCCGTGCAGCATCGATCATCTGCCTGGAGTATTTCTCGTGAAAACACTAGCGGTCATTCGGGCGAGCCTCGACCGGGTGCTGGAAGCGATTGTGGTGGTGCTCATGATAGCGCTGTCGCTCGTGGTCACCGTCGGTTTTGCATCCCGGTTGTTGAATATGCCCCTGTCGTGGACGGGTGAGGTCGCTGCCACCGGTCTGGTGTGGTTGACGTACTACGGCGGCGCGCTCGCCGCGAGCAAGGGCGCGCATATCACCTGTCCCAACATCGTGAACATGATGCCGCCAGCCCTGCGGGTGCCGGTGATCGTGGTCGCCGAAGTTTTCACGGTCGCGTTCTTCGTGCTGCTGGCCTGGACCGGCTATCAGGTGATGGTAATCCTCGAAGGCAGTTCGTTGGTCAGCCTGCCGTCGGTGTCGCAGCAGTTGACGCAGTCGGTGATCCCGATCGCGTCCGTGCTTTTCATCGTGGCCGAACTGCTGCGTTTCCCGGAAACGCTCGCCTGTGCCCGTGGTGACGGCTTCGTGCACGAGCCCGATTTCGAAGAGGAAATGCCGGAGTCCGCCGAGGTGATCGAAGACAACAGTGCGTCCGCACGCCGCGACGCGACGGGAGAGCGCTGACATGGCGATCACCTTCATGCTGCTGGGCCTGATGGCCCTGATTCTCATCAACGTGCCGATCGGCGTAGCGCTCGCTGTGGTCGGTGCCGTGGGCATGTACCTGAGCTACGGCGCAACGGCGCTGCCCAACGTGGCGTTGACCATGTACGACGGCGCGGCTTCGTTCCCGCTGCTGGCGATTCCGTTGTTCGTGTTCGCCGGCGCGATCATGAACGCGTCCAGCATCGCACGCCGGCTGATCGATCTGGCCTCGGCCATGGTCGGGTTCATCCGCGGCGGACTGTCGCTGGTCACCATCGGTTCATCAATCTTCTTTGCCGAAATTTCCGGCTCGGCGGTGGCCGGCGTAGCGGCGCTCGGCAGCGTGCTGATTCCGGCCATGCGCAAGCGGGGTTATTCGCGCGAGTTCTCGGCGGCCATCTCGTCGTCGGCGGCGAGCCTGGCGATCATTCTGCCGCCCTCGATTCCGATGATCCTCTATGCCGTGATGGCCCAGGAGTCGGTGGTGAAGATGTTCATCGCCGGCGTATTCCCGGGGCTGCTCGGCGCGCTCGGTCTGGCCTTCATGGCGTATTACCTGGCGCGCAGGAACAACTATCCCGTGGAGGACAAGTTCCAGCTGTCGCGTCTGGCGAGCGCATTCAAGAACGCGTTCTGGGCGCTGACGATCCCGGTGATCGTGCTCGGCGGCATCTTCGGCGGTTTCGTCACCGCCACGGAAGGCGCCGCGCTCGCGGTGGTCGCCGCGCTGCTGATCAGCGGTCTGATCTATCGCGAACTGAATCTGGGCAAACTCTACCGGGCCTGTCTCGAAGGCGGCATTCAGACGGCAGTGGTCATGCTGCTGGTCGCGGCGTCCGCCCTGGTGGGCGACTACTTCACCGAAGCCCAGCTGCCGCAACAGCTCGCGGCCAGCATCGAAAGCATCACCACCAACACCTATGCAGTGCTGGCGCTGCTCAACGTGTTCTTCCTGATCCTGGGCATGTTCCTGCACTCGGCGGCGGCGATCATCCTGGTGGTGCCGATCGTGATGCCGCTGATCCATGCGGTGGGTATCGATCCGGTGCACTTCGGCCTGATCGTCACGCTCAATCTCGCCATCGGCCAGCAGACGCCGCCGGTGGCCAGCGTGCTGATTACCTCCTGTTCGATCGCAAAGGCGGACGTCTGGCGCACCAGCCGCGTCAACCTGTGGTTCATCGGTGTGCTGTTCGCGCTGCTGATGATCAACACGTACGTCCCGAGCATCGCGCTTGCGCTGGTGCATCTGGTCTATGGCTACTGATAGCACGGTCCGACAGGAGATTCCGATGGACGACGAGCAACTACTGTTCGAGAAATCCGGCGCGCGCGCGACGATCACCTTCAATCGCCCGGCCGTGCATAACGCCATGACCTGGACGATGTACGAACGGCTCGAAGCGGCGTGCGACGCGATCGAGGCCGACGACGAGATTCGCGTGGTGGTACTGCGCGGCGCCGGCGGCAAGGCGTTCGTCGCCGGCACCGATATCGCCCAGTTCCGCGACTTCGCCTCCGGTGACGACGCCGTGGCCTACGAACAGCGCATCGACCGCGTGGTCGGCCGCCTCGAAAGCCTGGCGCGGCCGACCGTCGCCATGCTCCAGGGCGTATGCGTCGGCGGCGGAGCCGCGCTGGCGCTGGCCTGCGATTTTCGCTATGCCGACGACAAACTCCGGTTGGGCATACCGATCGCCAAGACCCTCGGCAACTGCCTGTCAACGACGAACTATGCTCGCGTGATCGACCTGCTGGGCACGCCCAAGGCCAAGGAAGTGCTGATGCTCGCGCGGCTGCTCAAGGCCGACGAGTGCCTCGCCGCAGGCGTGGTCAACGACGTTTTCGATGCCGACGCGTTGGAAGGGGAGGTGGACGCGATCGCCGAACGACTGACGACGATGGCGCCGTTGACGGTGACCGCGACCAAGACCGCGATCCGGCGTATCCATGAAGCCCGGCGTATCGCTCCGGAGGACGGCGAGGATCTTATCCGTGCCTGCTACACCAGCGAGGACTTTCACGGCGCGGTGACGGCGTTTCTGGACAAGAGCGCCTACAGCTGGCAAGGCCGCTGAACAAACACGGGAGAAGACCAAGATGAGCTTACCGCTGGAAGGACTGCGTGTCCTTGATATGTCCCAGATCATGGCCGGGCCCTATTGCTCGATGGTGCTGGCCGACATGGGCGCCGAGGTGACCAAGGTCGAAAAGATCAACGGCGGCGACGACTCGCGCCAGATGGGGCCCTACGTCGAGGACGAGTCGACCTGTTTCATGCAGATCAACCGCAACAAGCGGAGTATCGCCCTGAATCTCAAGGACGAAGAGGCGCGCGAGCTGTTCTACGATCTGGCGCGCGAGGCCGATATTGTAGTCGAGAACTACCGACCCGGCGTCACCCAGTCGCTCAAGGTCGATTATGAAACGCTCAAGCAGATCAACCCCGGCCTGATCTACTGCTCGATCTCCGGCTACGGCCAGACCGGGCCGTATCGGAACAAGGGCGGTTTCGATCTGGTGGCGCAGGGCAGCACCGGGCTGATGTCGATGACCGGCGAGGCCGGGCGCCGGCCGCTCAAGACCGGCGTGGCCGTCTACGACATCGGTGCCGGCATCACCGCGGTCTATACGATTCTCGCGGCCTATATCCACCGCGAAAAGACCGGCGAGGGCCAACATCTGGATATCGCGATCGCCGAATGCGGCCTGCCCTGGTGCACCTGGGAAGCCGCCGCCTATTTCGGCGAGGGTCGTGAGCCACAGCGCACCGGCTGGCGCCATCGCGTGTCGGCGCCGTATCAAGCACTGGCCACGCGCGACGGCTATCTGATGCTCGGTTGTGCCAATCAGCGCACCTGGGAGCGTTTCTGCAACGACGTCATCGACCGCCCGGCATGGATCGAGGATACGCGGTTCGCTACCAACAGTGATCGCGGTCGCAACGTCGAGGTACTGGAACGCCTCATAGAGGAGATTTTCGCTTCCGAGGATACCGACTACTGGCGCCAGCGTTGCGATGCGGCCGGCGTGCCGGCGGGCCCGATCAATACCTTTTCACAGGCGCTGTCCGACCCTCACTACGTCGAGCGCGGCATGGTGCAGGAGTTCGATCACCCGAAGGCCGGCACGGTGAAGACGCTCGGTTTCGCCAGCAAGTTCTCGGCCACGCCGCAGCAGATCCGCCGACCGAGCCCGCTGCTGGGCGAGCACACCGAGGAAGTCCTGGACAGCATGGGTATCGACGCCGAACGGCTGGCGTCACTGCGGGCCCGTGGGGCGGTGGCTTAGATCGCACCAGCCTGCGGCGGGAGTATCAATGCGCAACAAACCGGTTCTGTTGCTCGCACAGGCCGAGCGGATGCTCAAGGCCGCCCGGAGCGAAGCCACGGTCGTGACTATTGCCGTGGTCGACGACGGCGGCCACCTGCTGGCCTTGCAGCGTCTGGACGCCGCGGCGCCGATGGGCAGCCAGGTCGCCTACCACAAGGCGCGCAGTGCGGCGCTAGGGCGCAAGGACACCCGTGTGTTCGAAGACATGATCAACGACGGCCGGCATGCCTATCTGTCGGTACCGGCGCTGTCGGCGACGATGACCGGCGGATTCCCGGTACGGGTCTCCGGCGAGATTGCCCGTGCGATCGGCGTATCAGGCGCCACGCCCGATCAGGACGAACAGGTCGCATGGGCCGGCCTGGCTGCCCTGGGGGGCTGAGCGCTCACCGCATACCGATACACCGCTAGAGCCTCGTACCGCGGGCGGTGACCGGCCACAGCGTTTTCACGCGTTTGCCGCGCATGCCCACCCGCAAGCGTGGCAAGTCACGGGCGGATCGCATTCACGCGGATCAGCGTCTATCCCCTGCCGGGCCTAGCCGGGTGTGCGTATCCACGTCCTCGAGTGCCATGCCGACTCCGGCGGGCATGTGCATTGCCATCGATGCATGGGTGTCGGACGTACGTTCAGCGGGCCTGCCTAGCCGGCGAGTTCCGCGTTGTCGTCGCCCTCGGCGAAGAAATCCAGTTTGTGGCTCAGATGGCCACGCAGAATGGCACCCAGGCGCTCGCCGTCGCGCTCCTGCAGGGCGTCGATCATCTGTTCGTGTTCATCGACCACCAGCGCCCAGCGTTGCGGCGTCATTTCGGCCGAGAAGCGAAAACGACGCACCCGCTCGTTGAGATTCTGGTACATGTCGAACAGGACCTGGTTGCGTGCGGCCGCGACCAGCGTTTCGTGAATACGTCGATTGAGGTTGAAGTAGGCCGATAGGTCGCCCTGCGCATAGTGCTCCAGCATTTTCTGGTGAAGCGCGCGAATGGTGTCGATCTCCTCGGAGCTGACGTGACGACAGGCGAGTTCGCCCGACAAGCCTTCCAGCGAACTCATCACGTCGAGCGTGTCCTCGAGCATGCGCCGGGTGAGCTTGACCACGCGCGCGCCGCGGTTGGGCAGCAGTTCGACAAAGCCTTCCGAGGCCAGCACCTTGAGCGCCTCGCGCAGCGGCGTGCGGGAAATGCCGAACTGCTCGCAAAGCTGTTTCTCGGGTACACGGATGCCGGGCTCGAGCCGGCCTTCGTTGATCATCGCACGGATGCGCTGTGCGGCTTCGCCGTAGAGAGAGCCCTGTCTGATCTTGTCCATGTCGCCCAAGTCGCTGTGATTGAATATCGGGAATGCAAGCGCTGTGCCGGCCGCGCCGCGTTCCCGCTCATTATCGCCCGACGCCGGCTGCCGACCGTAAGATCGGCTGGTCGAACCAGCCACCGCGCTGTCGTAGCGCCCCGATCAGGCCGAGTCGCGGCGGTCTAGCTGGCCGGCCAGCAGGACCGCGGCGTGCACGGCCCGGCGCTGGGCACCGTCGTGAATCTGATGACGGCAGCTGGTGCCGTCGGCCACCAGATACACGTCGTCGTCCGCGGCGCGTACGGCCGGCAGCACGCCGAGTTCGCCGATCGCCATTGAGGTGTCGTAGTGCTCGGCCTGGTAGCCGAAGGCGCCTGCCATGCCGCAGCAGGTCGAACTGATGGTTTCGATCTCCGCCTCGGGAATACGCTTGAGCAGCTTTTCGGTCGCCGACAGTACACCGAACGCCTTCTGATGACAGTGGCCGTGCAGCAGCACGCGTCCGCCCGGCATGGGCTTGAGCTTGAGCCGGGCGCGCCCGGCCGCGCATTCGCGTTCCAGAAATTCCTCGAACAACAAGGCGTGCTCGGCCAGGGTTTCGGCCTCGTCGCCGGGCAGCAGCGAGCGGAACTCGTCGCGCATGGTTAGCAAACAGGAGGGCTCGAGGCCCACCACCGGCACGCCGCGCCGTACATACGGCATGACGGCCGCGAGCGTGCGTCCGGCCTCTTCGCGCGCCTTGTCGACGTCGCCCACGGCGAGATAGGTCCGCCCGCAGCACAGCGGACGATTGCTGTCGGCGGGCGCGGCGATATGCACTTGGTAGCCGGCGGCAACCAGTACGTCCACGGCGGCGCGCAGGTTGTCGGCCTCCTGCCAGCGGTTGAAAGTGTCGGCGAACAGCACGACCTCGCCGGCTACCGCCTCGCCGAGCGCACCGGTCCGACGAAACGGTTTCGCATGCCAGACCGGCAGCGGCCGTCGCGCGGAAAAGCCGGTGATCTTCTCGCTGAGTCTGGCCAGCCCCGGAATGCGGTCGCGCAGGTTGAGCAGCCAGCCCAGCCAGGCGATCTTCGGCGCGTAGCGCGGCAGTTCGGCGATGAGCCGGTCGCGCAGGCCGCGGCCGTGCCGCTCGTGGTAGTGGTGCAGAAACTCCACCTTCATCTTGGCCATATCGACACCGGTCGGGCATTCGCGCTTGCAACCCTTGCAGCTGACGCACTTAGAAAGCGTGTCGTACATGGCATGCGAGGTGAACGCATCCTCGCCGAGCTGGCCGGACAGTGCCAGGCGCAGCGAATTGGCGCGGCCGCGGGTGACGTGTTGTTCGTCCTTTGTGGCCCGGTAGGACGGACACATGACTGCGGCGTCGAACTTGCGGCAGGCGCCGTTGTTGTTGCACATCTCCACCGCGCCGGCAAAGCCGCCGTGCGCGGACCAGTCGAGTTCCGTTTTCAGCGGAATGATCTTGTAGTCCGGCTTGAAGCGCATCAGCCGGGTGTCGTCCATGCGCAGCGGATCGGTGATCTTGTGCGGATTGAACAACCCGTTCGGATCGAAGCTGTGCTTGATCTCGCCGAACGCCTCGACCAGGCGCTTGCCGAACATCGCCTCGTGAAACTCCGAGCGCGAGATGCCGTCGCCGTGTTCGCCCGAATGCGAGCCCTTGTACTCGCGCACCATGGCAAAGGCTTCCTCGGCGATTGCACGCATCTTCGGGGCGCCGGCCGGATCCTTCAGGTTGATGATCGGGCGCACGTGCAGACACCCCTCCGAGGCGTGGGCATACCAGGTGCCCTCGGTGCCGTGCTTGTGGAAGACCTCGGTCAGGCGTTCGGTGTAGTCCGGCAGGTCGTCCAGCGGCACCGCGCAGTCCTCGATGAACGACACCGGTTTACCGTCGCCCTTCATCGACATCATGATGTTGAGCCCGGCCTTGCGCACGCCCCACATCTCGGTCTGCTGGGCCGGGGTGAGCGCCTCGACCACACCGTCCGGATAGCCCAGATCCGCCATCAGCTCGCCGAGGCGTCCGAGATGGCCGACCTGCTCGTCGTAGTTGTCGCCGGCGAACTCGACCAGCAACACGGCCTGCGGCCGCCCGCGAATATAGCGCTCCATGACCGGTCGGAACAGTTCGATCTCGCGGCCGAGTTCGATCAGCGTGGCGTCGACCAGTTCCACCGCCGCCGGTTGGAGCGCCACGATCGGTTTGGCCGCTTCCATGGCCTTGCGGAAGGTCGGGAAATGACAGATGCCCAGCACCTTGTGGGTTACCGTCGGCTGCAGGTCGATCTCGATGCTTTGGAAGAAGGCGAGCGTGCCTTCCGAACCGATCAGCAGCTTGGCCAGATTCGGGTGCCGGCCGGGCAGGTTCGGTGCCAGTTCGTTGAGGTTGTAGCCGCCAACCCGGCGATTGACGTCGGGGAAGTAGCGTGCCAGTTCGTCGGCCTCGCGTGCGTACAGGCCGGTCATGCGCTCGGCGAGCGCCCGATAGGCAGGCGTCTGAGCGGCCAAGGCCGCCTTGTCGTCGAGCCGGCCAAAATGGTGGGCGCTGCCGTCGGCCAGTACCGCATCGAGTGCGCGCACGTTGTGCACCATGTTGCCGTAGCGCAGGCTGCGAGTGCCGCAGCTGTTGTTGCCGGCCATACCGCCCAGCGTGGCCTGGGCGCTGGTCGACACATCCACCGGGTACATCAATCCATGGGGCTTGAGGTGTGCATTCAGGTGATCGAGCACCAGCCCGGGCTCGACCACTGCGATCCGCCGTTCGCGATCCAGCGAGACCACGTTGTTGAGATACTTGCTGGTGTCGATGACCAGTGCCTCGTTGACGGTCTGGCCGTTCTGCGAGGTGCCACCGCCGCGCGGCAGTACCGGCACCCCAGCCTCGCGGGCGATCGCGATCGCAGCATGGACGTCGTCCTGCGTACGCGGCACGGCCACGCCGAGCGGGCGAATCTGGTAGATCGAGGCATCGGTGCTGTAACGCCCACGCGAGAAATCGTCGAACAGCACATCGCCCTGGGTTTCAGCGCGCAGTCGACGAGCCAACGCGCTGTCCGAGGCCGTGGCCGGCGCCGCGGTATAAACACGCGAGACGTCTGCATCGTCTTGTTTGGCGAGCGTTTCGTATCCCATGGCAGCTATTTCCGTGATGGCTCCTCCGGATTTTGAATTATGCATTCAATTTTCGAAGGCTACAATCCGGCCAGCCGGCTCATCGAATATCGTATCGTGGCGTGCTTTGACGACCCGCCGGGCGGCGCAGCACGCATTGCACGAACCCGTTTGCAACGGACGCGTGCCGGGGCGAGCTAGTTGGACGCTGGCTTCTTGGGCAGCGCGAAGCGCATCGCGCGGTCTATCAGCCACGGAGACAGGCTGCCCGGTGACAGCCGCGATGCCCGCATGAGCCAGCGATAGGACAGGCCGGGCACGACCTGGGAATGCTTGCCGAGGCCCTTGAGCCCGGCCCTGACCACGTCCTCTGCGCTCATGATCGTTGCGCGCATCGGCGCCGGCCAGCCCGACGGGTCGACGTTGGCGTGCTCGAAGAACTCGCTTTCGGTCAGGCCTGGGCACAGCGACACCACGTCGACGCCGTCGCGGGCGAGTTCTTCGTGCAGGCCTTCACCGAGAAACCGGTTCCAGGCCTTGGTGGCGCTGTAATGGGCGAACATAGGTGTCGGCACGAGGCCGGCGATCGATGCCAGCATGATGATGCCGCCACGGCGATCGTTGCGCATCCGATTGCCGAAATGGTGGGCGAGTATCAGGGGCGCCCGACAGTTGAGCGCCAGCAGCTTCAACTCGTCGTCGAGTTCGTGATCGAGAAACTCGCCGGTGAAACCAGTCCCGGCATTGTTCACCAGCAGGCCCACATGCCGAGTGCCCAGCGCCGCGAGGATATCGTCGAGGAAATGGTCGGCGGTCAGGTCGGCGGCAATGGCCAGCGTTCGAACCCCATGTTGCTGGGCCAAGTCGTCGGCCAGCGCCTCCAGCCGCTCGCGGCGGCGTGCGACCAGGGCGACATGAATCCCCCGGGCCGCGATCTGGCGGGCGAATTCGGCGCCGATGCCGGCCGACGCGCCGGTAATGAGAGCCCAGGGCCCGTAGCGGTCTTCGAAAGCCATGAGTGAGTCCTCGGGTTGACGAGCGGCCCGGTTTGGCCGGGCGGACTAGTTGAGCCAGACCAGGCCGACGTTGAGATACACCGCATAGCTGACCCAGGCGAGATACGGCACGAGCAAAAGGCCAGCCAGCCGGTCGGCCCGCCAGAACATCGCCACCGTGGCGGCAAGCACCAGCCAGAGCGTCACGATGACCAGCAGCGCCCAGCCCAGTGCCTGGGCACCGAATGCGACCGGCATCCACAGGGCATTGAGCAGCAGTTGCACGACGAACAGCCCGAGCGCCGGGCCGACGCCCACCGCACGCCAGACGCGCCAGGCCGCGATCGCCATGCCGATATACAACAGTGTCCAGGCGATCGGGAACGCGATATCCGGTGGCGTGCCCGGCGGCTGGGTGAGCTGGGCATACCAGGCGCCCGGCGGAAAGATCGCGCCGGTGAGTGATACCAGCGCCACCGCGATACCGCAGACCAGTGCCGCCCGGATCGGATCGAAATGATCACGCATGGAAGACACCGCGCCGGGTGGGTACCCACCAGGTAAACCCGAAGATCAGGGTGGCCATGATGGTGGTGCCCCAACGCACGCCGCGATCGCGTACGGCGATGAAGGCCAGCGGGAATTCCAGCATATGGATCATCATGACCACCGCCCAGAGTTCGGCTACCGCATGATCGAATCCGTAGCGCACATAGAAATACAGCCCGAAGATATGCAGCACGATGAGTATGGCGTTGCAGGCCAGCCAGAAGCGCCGGTTGTCGGCAATCGCATCCATCAGCTGGCCGCCACCGCGCTGTCGGCGAGCATGCTCAACAAAAGCCGAGGCATGGCTTCGGATGTACCCAGATACGGGGCGATATCGATACGAACCTCGGGATAACGGCTGCGCGTCTCGGCGACCGCCTCCGGAATGTCCTCGGCAACATGCCGGCCGGCGGCCAGGAAATACGGCAGCACCGTGACCTGGTTCGCACCGCGCGATATCAGCAGTTCCAGCCCCTCGGGGATGCTGGGCGGGGCCAGTTCGAGAAAGGCGCATTCGATATCCGTGAACGAGCTGTCCGCCGCGGCTGCACGTACACGCTCGGTCAGGGCGCGGACTTCGGCGTTAGAGGCCTCTCGACGGCTGCCATGCGCCACGACAAGCAGGGATTTCTTCATGCCGACAATCGTATCAGACAGTGGTCCACCCTCTTGATAGAATAAGACGCATTATCGAATGCGCAGGTGGATACGCCATGCAGATGCCCTCCAACGAGCCAGTGACCTTCCAGCGCGACTGTGAAGCGGTGCTGATCCCTGCCGGAGATACGGTCGAGATCCCGGTCGGCACGCACGGCAACATCACCCAGGCGCTGGGTGGGTCGTTCACGGTTTATATCGCCGGCAATCTGATCCGGATCGCCGGCGAGAACGCCGATGCCATCGGTCAGGAGCCGCCGGAGCCGCTGCGGTTGCCCGAAGGCGCGGGCGACGCTGACGTGGAGGCGATGGTCTGGGAGCAGATGCGTACCGTCTTCGACCCCGAGATCCCGATCAACCTGGTGGACCTCGGTCTGATCTATCAATGCGATTTCGATCATGGCAATCCCGAGGCGCGGGTGGTCGATATCGACATGACGCTGACCGCCCCGGGCTGTGGCATGGGGGACATTCTGGTCGACGACGTCCGCAGCAAGGTCCGGATGGTGCCCACCATCGATCAGGTGCGCGTCGAACTGGTGTTCGACCCGCCCTGGACTATGGAGATGATGAGCGACGCCGCCAAGCTCCAGGTCGGCATGCTCTGACAGCCGGGTCTATCCGCCCGCCCGCAATTGCCTGCATGCGCCGGTGAATCTAGAATTCGCTGTATTCTGCATTAACAGGGATGGGTGTGGGTGAGGCGAGCACGAGCGGCGCCAATCGTCGTCTGGCCGGGCTGAGCTGGTCGCATTTTCTCAACGATGGGGCAGCGACTTTCCTGCCGGGCATCCTGCCCGCACTGCTGATTCAGATGCAGCTGTCGGTGAGCCTGGCCGGCACGGTGATGGCGGCGCTGCTGGTCGGGCAGGGGCTGCAGCCGGTGGTTGGCCTCCTGGGCGATCGCTTCGGTGGCCGGACGTTCGTGGTCATGGGGCTGCTTGGATCCTCGGCCGGCGGAGCGATGATCGGGTTCGTGGACACGCCCGGCGTTCTGATCGGCGTACTTGTGCTGATCGGCGTCTCCAACTCGATGTTTCACCCGCAGGCGCTGGCCGGCGTGCGGCTGCTGGCCCACGCGCGCCAGGGGTCGGCGATGTCGCTGTTCCTGGTCGGCGGAGAGATCGGGCGCGGCGTATGGCCGGCGCTGGCGAGCTTGGTGGTCGTACATGCCGGCATGCACTATCTGTGGCTGTTGTCGATACCGGCGCTCGTCACCCTGCCGTGGCTCTGGCACTGGGCACCGAGCCTGCCGGCACGCCAGGCCGATACCACGCCCATCGCCTGGCGTGCGCATGCCGCGCCGTTGAGCCGGCTGGTGCTCTTCTGCGCCCTGCGCGCGCTCATGATCTTCACCGTGATCACGTTCGTGCCGGTGCTCTGGTCGCAGTCCGGCGGCACGCTCACCGCGGGCGCGAGTTTCATCACCGTGCTTATGGTCGTGGGTGTGATCGGCAATCTGGCCGGCGGGCGCATGGCCGATTCCCGGCCGACGCGCCCCATACTGGTGACCGCGATGCTGGTATCGAGCGCACTGCTGGTGGCGTTCGTACAGCTCGACGGCATCTGGCTCTGGCTGGTTCTGGCGGGGTTGGGCATCGCGCTGTTCACCACGCTGCCGCTGACCATTCTCATCGCCCAGGACATCCTGCCCGAGAACCGCTCGTTCGGCTCGGGCCTGGCACTGGGGCTGGCCAACGCACTCGGGGCGCTGGCTGTCATTGCGCTCGGGCCGGTGGCCGAAATCTGGGGTGCCGCCGCACCGCTATGGGTGGTCGCGGTCTGCGGTCTTGCCGCGGCAGCGCTCGCTCTGTCGCTACCGCAACACGGTACCGACCGCGCCGTTGGGCCGCTGCGGGATTAGAAGTTCACGAGCCCCAGCACGCCGACCAGGATCAGATATCCGGCGACGATATAGTTGAGCAGACGCGGGACGAGCAGGATGGCGACGCCGGCGCCCAGTGAGACCAGCGGTACCAGTGTGGCATCGGAAATGGTCAGGGTCATGATCGGGTCCTCGGGTGGTTCAGACAGACGGTGGATATGCGCTTGCCGGCCAAGCAGCGGGTCCGGCGACGTTCATTCGGCCTCGGGTTGCAGCCGTGCCAGTACGGCGCGCTGAACGGCCAGCGCCTCGGAGGTCGCGCCTGGCAGGTCGTCGACCGTACGCATGGCGGCAAAGCCATCGGCCAGCAACGCGTAAGTACGAGCCAGGCCAAGCGCCCTGGCGGGGCCGCCGGCGAGCTTGAATGCCCAGTAGGCCGTCCGGTTATGGGCAAAACCGGCCAGACGGTCGACCAGTTCCTCGACCCACCGAATCTGGCGCGCACGCAGCGTCGGCTCGCCCACCGTGCCAAACGCGCGTGCATAGCGCAGCGGGGTGATTGCCGCCGTTCCGGCGTGTTCGTTGAGCGTGGTGGCCATGCGTGCGTCCAGTCGGTCGGCCGATTCCTGCAGGCGCACGGCGATCACCAGCGGACGGTCATCGGTGATGATTCGCTGGGTACGCGCGGCGATGCGCTCCGGGCGTGCCAGCAGCTCGGTCCAGTCGGCCTGCTGGTAGAAACGTCGGGTCAGGAAACCGAGCAGATCCCGGGCGGCAAAGCGTTCGGCGGTCGGGCGATGCAGTCGTTCGATTCGTGCGGCCTGCCAGTCGCGCAGTTCTACCAGCCGGCTGTCGAACGCCGGCGTGGCCGTATCGGCGATCGCGGTCCGCGTTTTTCCCAGCGCCTGCAGCGATTCGGCGAGTTCGGCGCTCATGGCGAGCCTGGCTGTTGGTGATCCGGCTCGGCCGGGACGGGAAGGCGAGCCAGCGAATCGGCCGTCAGGCTGCCCAGATACAGTTGATCACCGGCCTGTTCGACGCTCGTAATCGGGGCGAACGCCGCATCACGCCGGTCGATCAGGTCCCGTACCACGCGTCCATCGGTGTTCAAGCCCATCAGATGGCCGACATGCGCCGGCTGCGGCTGCAGGATTTCGGGCAGGTGATAGACGATCTCACGAATCCAGGGATAGCCGGCGACCCGGTCCAGGATCGGATCGCGCGGGGCGAACAGGGCGAGCCAGAACGTATCGCTGCCGTTGAACGATATTCCGTCGGGAAACCCGGGCAGATTGTCGATGAACACGTCGTGCTGCCCGGCCTTGTCGCCTTTGAGCCAGTAGCGCAGCACGCGATAGCTGCCGGTTTCGGTGACCAGTACGTAGGCATCGTCGGGTCCGACGGCTACGCCGTTGGCGAACTGCAGGCCGTCGAGCAGAACGCTGGCCTGTCGACTTTCCGGGTCGTACTTGAGCAGCCGTCCATGTCCGCCGTGCTCGAGCAGATCGGCCCGGTAGTTGTTCTTGCCGTACTTGCTGGAGGCGTCGGTGAAATAGATCGCCCCGTCGCTGGCCACGTCGACATCGTCGGTGAACGCAAACGGCGCATCGCCCGCGGCATGGGTCAGTACGGTGATATCGCCGTCGGCGCCGACCGCCAGCAGTCCTTGGTCGGCGTCTGCGACCAGCAGGGTTTGGCCAGCCGTGGGCGCGGGTGAGGCACCGGACGCGCGCGTGAGCTCGGCTTCGTCGGCCGGCCTGTTCGGCATGTCTGCGTCGTCGAACAGGGGGGCCGCGGCCCAGGCCAGGCCCAGTGGCCGCCCATTGGTCGTGGCGTACACTTCGCCGCCGTTGCCCTGAGCGTCGAAACGGCGAATCGTGCCGTCTTCGTAGCCGGCGTAGATTCGCCCCCGGTCGTCGACCGCCACGTCTTCGGGCCCGCGGGCCACGCCCTGGGCAAGTCGGGTCGCGGCGGCAAGTGAACGCGTGTCGGCACCGTCCGCGGCGCTCGGCGGGTCACCGCTGGGCGGCGTCCAGGCCACCGGCGCAAAAGACGATGGTGCAAAAACGGCGTAGGCGGCAAAACCCACGACCGCGATCACGACGATGAACAGCAGTTTCTTCATCCAATCCTCGGCGGCGGTTCGAACGCGTGCCGGCTGGGGCAACGATATGCCCCTCGAGCGGGCAATTCCGTATACTCAAAGACCCTATGCAGCCGGCATTATCCATAAATGAGCGCTGACGTCTCCTCCGATCTGACGCGTCGTCGTCTGGCCAGCCTGGCCCGGATCGACAAACTTGCGTGGTGGCTGGACGATGCTTTTCGTGTACCGGTCATCAACAAGCGTGTGGGTATCGATGGCGTGGCCGGCCTGGTGCCTTTCGCCGGCGATCTGGTGGGCGCCGGTCTGTCGAGTCTGCTCGTGATCGAGGCGTTGCGCCTGGGCGCGCCCAAGCGGGTATGGGCGCGTATGGGGGCGAATGTCGGGATCGATTTCGTGGTGGGTCTTGTACCGATTGTCGGCGATGTGTTCGATATGGCCTGGAAAGCCAACCGCCGGAACGAAAAGGTGCTGCGACGCTGGCTGGAGGATGTCACCCGTAACGAGGAAAAATCGTCGAAATGGCCCGGCGTCATGGGCGTCGGTCTCGGGCTCGCCGGGGCATTTGTCGTCACCGTCGTGCTCTGGCGCGCAATGTTCGGCGCATGAGTGCACATCCTGACGTCGGCGATCGGGCGCCGTTGATCGATCACCTGGACCATCGCGGCCAGCGTGTACACACCGCGCCCGACGGCCACGCCTGGGTGGTGTATTTCTATCCGCGCGACGGGACGCCGGTCTGTACCCGTCAGGCGTGCAGCTTTCAGGATCGCCTATCCGAGTTGGAGCGCCTGGATGCGCGGGTCGTCGGCGTGAGCGCCGACGATGCCGCCAGCCATCGAGACTTCGCAGATCGGCATGGCCTGGGGTTTCCGTTGATCGCCGATACCGCGGGCCAACTGAGTCGGGCCTTTGACGTCGGGCGCGCGCTTGGCGTGGTGTCAAATCGGGTGACGTTCGTGATCGACGGTCAGGGCATCATCCGTCTGCGCTATCAGGCGCAGCTGGCCGCCGGTCGCCATGTGGACAAGGCGGCGTCCGTGCTGGCCGATCTCGACGCCGGCTAGGCGAGGGTCTCAGCGGCGTACTACCGCCGCCAGCAGCGCGATCCAGCCCACGATCAGCAGGACGCCGCCCAGCGGCGTGATCGCCCCCAGCCAGCGAATGCCGGTAAGCGCGAGTACATACAGGCTGCCGGAGAACACCAGCGTCCCCGCCGCGAAGCTGACCCCTGCCACCAACAGCGCACCGCCTGCGCCGGCTTGGCGAGCGAGCAGGCCGACCGCGAGCAGCGCGGCGACATGGAAGAACTGATACTGCACGGCCGTGTGCCAGATCGACTGCATCTCCGGCGACAGCCGGTCAGCCAGCGCATGGGCACCGAATGCGCCCAGCAGCACGCCGAGCAGGCCGTACAGACAGGCGCCCACGAGAGCGAACTGGCTCATGGCCGGCCGCCGCCGTCGTTCAGGAACAACCGCCCCTGGGCATAGCGGACCGCGGTCCCGCCCAGATGAACGCGGTCACCGTCGACACGACATTCCACCCGTCCGCCGCGCTTCGAGATTTGCCGGCCGACCAGTGTGTTCCGACCGAGCCGCTCGGCCCAGTAAGGGGCGAGCGTGCAATGGGCCGAGCCGGTGACCGGGTCCTCGTCGACGCCATGACCGGGTGCGAAATAGCGCGACACGAAGTCGTGGTCCGCACCGGCGTCTGCCGGTGCGCAGACGATGAAGCCGAGATCGGTCCGTTCCGACCAACGTGCCAGCGCGCGCATGTCAGGGCTCAGTGCCGCGATATCCGCAGCATGCTCGAAAATCGCCAGATAGTTGTTGGTCTCCAGCCATTGGCTGGCCCGCGCGCCCAGGGCCGCATCGAGTGCGGCGGTGTCGGTGGACGCCGGGCAGGGGCGGGCCGGGCGCGCCGGGAAATCCAGCCACAACATGCCGTCGGCGACGTCGACGCCCAGCTCACCGGCACGTCGGGTGATAAAACGCAATGGCGGGTCGAAGCCGTCCCGACAGTTGAGCAGCACGTGCGCGCTGGCCAGGGTGGCGTGTCCGCATAGTTCGACCTCGCAGGTCGGCGTGAACCAGCGCAATTCGTGGGCGGAATCACCCGGCACGATGAATGCCGTCTCGGAAAGATTGTGCTCGGCGGCGATCGCGGCCATGGTGGCCTCATCGAGCCACTCGTCGAGCACGACCACGGCCGCCGGGTTGCCGGCAAAGACCCGATCGGTGAAGGCATCGATCTGGTAATAATCGTAGGCGCGTAACAGTTCTGTCATGAATCGGTCATATGAGGTTGTTATCCAGAGTGCTCTTCAACCGTATCCGGCCACGGCCGGCGGTGTGACCCCAGCAAGAATACGCCAACTATGTCTGCACGCCCCAAACCTGCCGCCGACCTGCCGCTCGATGCCCCGGAGCTGTTCTTCAATCGCGAGCTGTCGCTGCTGGAGTTCAACGACCGGGTGCTCGAGCAGGCCCGCGATACGGATGTGCCGCTGCTCGAACGGCTGAAGTTCCTGTGTATTTCCTCGACCAACCTGGACGAGTTCTTCGAGGTCCGGGTTGCCGGTCTCAAGCAGAAGGCCGAACTGGTCAATGCGCCGACCGATGCGGACAATCGCACGCCCAGCGACGCCTTGCGCGTTATCGGCACACGCGCCCATGCATTGGTGGAAAAGCAGTATGCGACGCTCAACGACGAGCTCATCCCCGCGCTCGAAGACGAGGGCATACGCTTTCTGCGCCGCTCGGAATGGAAGCCCGAACAGCGCGCCTGGCTGGCCGAGTATTTCGAGGAGGAGCTGCTGCCGGTAATCAGCCCGTTGGGGCTGGATCCGGCCCATCCGTTCCCTCGTATCCTCAATAAATCGCTGAACTTCATCGTCTCGCTCGACGGTACCGACGGATTCGGCCGCAAGATCGAGCACGCCGTGGTCCAGGCGCCGCGAGCGCTGCCGCGGGTGATCCAGCTTCCGCCCGAGGCCACAGGCAGCGGGCCGCATGATTTCGTGTTCCTGTCATCGATCATCCACGAACACGTCGGCGACCTGTTTCCCAGCATGGGTACCTCGGGCTGCTATCAGTTTCGGGTGACGCGCAATTCGGATCTGTTCGTCGATGAGGAAGAGGTCGACGATCTGCTGCGCGCGGTCGAAGGCGAGTTGCCCTCGCGTCGCTATGGCGACTGTGTTCGTCTGGAGGTGGCCCACAACTGTCCGCAGGCGCTCAGCGACTACCTGCTGGCGCGGTTCATTCTCGGGCGCGAGGATCTGTATCAGGTCAATGGGCCGGTCAACGTCAATCGGCTCATGGCGCTGCTGGACACGATCGACCGGCCGGACCTGAAATACCCGGTCTATACGCCCCGGCTGGCAGCCGAACTCGGCCCCAGCGGAGATCTGTTCGCCGAGATCCGGGCCGCGGACGTGCTGCTGCATCATCCGTTCGATTCGTTCCTGCCGGTGATCGACTTCGTGCGCCGGGCAGCGGCCGATCCCAAGGTGCTCGCGATCAAGCAGACGCTCTACCGTACCGGCCCCGAATCGGCGGTCGTCGATGCGCTGGTCGACGCGGCACGGGCAGGCAAGGAAGTCACCGTGGTGGTGGAGTTGCGCGCACGGTTCGACGAAGCCGACAACATCGAACTGGCCAACCGTCTGCAGGCCGCCGGCGCGCATGTCGTCTACGGCGTGGTCGGCTACAAGACCCACGCCAAGATGACGCTGATCGTGCGCCGTGAAACCGACGGGCTGCACAACTATGTGCATCTGGGAACCGGAAACTACCACCCCAAGACCGCGCGCCTTTACACCGACTACGGACTGTTCTCCTGCGATGCGGACCTGGGCAACGACGTCCACGAGATGTTTCTGCAGCTCACCAGTCTGGGCAAGGTATCGAGTCTGGCCCGTATTCTCGATGCGCCGTTCCGGCTGCATCCGGCGATCATCCAGATGATCGGGCGCGAAGCAGAGCACGCCGCCGCCGGACGTCCGGCGGCGATCGTGGCCAAGATGAATGCGCTGGTCGAGCCGCAGGTCATCCGGGCTTTGTATGCCGCGGCACAGGCCGGCGTCGAGATCGATCTGATCGTGCGTGGCGTCTGCTGTCTGCGCCCAGGGGTGCCGGGCGTGTCGGAGACCATCCGCGTGCGGTCGATCGTGGGCCGTTTCCTGGAGCATACGCGGGTGTTTCATTTCGCCAACGGCGACGACCCGGTGCTTTATCTGGCCAGCGCCGACTGGATGGACCGGAACTTCTTCCGTCGCGTGGAAACCTGCTTTCCCGTCACCCGCGCGGCGTTATATGATCGTGTCAGGCAGGAGCTGGACCTGTATCTGCACGACAACAGCCAAGCATGGCTGCTCGGCGCCGACGGGGCCTACCAGCGAGCGACGCCGGCCGATGACGAACCCCGGCTGGCGGCGCAGAAACGCCTGATGGAGGGGCCGGGAACGAGCTGACTCCGGGCGGCGTGTTTGAACCTGACGTCGCGCCGGCGGTCTGAAGGCGCAGGTTCTTTGCCGGCACGGCCGGCTCATGTCCCAATCAAGGGGAAAGCACAGATGAAACAATGGATGACGGGGCTGTTGGCCGCCGTATTGATGCTCACTACCGCCACGGCTGCCATGGCGGCCTCCGAGCAGGAACAGAAACTCGACGACGCCACCACCGTCGTGCGCCAGTTTGTCGATATCCCCGAAAACGCCATTCCGCCGGCGCTGCTCGGCCAGGCCTATGGCATCGCCGTGATCCCGAGCGTGCTGAAGGTCGGCTTCGTGCTCGGCGGTCGTCGCGGCAAGGGCGTGCTGTCGGTGCGCACCGCCGACGGCAGCTGGTCGAACCCGACGTTCATCACGCTCACCGGGGGTTCCATCGGTTGGCAGGCGGGTGCTTCATCGTCGGATATCATCCTGGTGTTCAAGACCCAGCGCAGCATCGACAAGATTGCCGATGGCCAGATCAGCCTGGGCGCCGACGCGGCCGTCGCAGCCGGCCCGGTAGGCCGAAGTGCCGGTGCGGCCACCAATCTCGGTTTCGATGCCGAGGTGTATTCCTATTCGCGGTCGCGCGGCCTGTTTGCCGGCGTATCGTTGGAAGGCGGCAAGATCGGCATCGATCGGGACGCCAACTGGCTGTTCTACGACAAGGCCGGTATCGATGCGCTGACGATTCTGCGTAGCAAGGATCACTCGAACATGCCGCAGTCCGGTCAGCGTTTCATCTATACGCTTGACCGCTACATGCCGCCCTCGGACGATTTCGATCGCGATGCGGCCACGCGCGGCACGAGCATGGAGTCCGCGGCAACCCAGCAGAACGGATCGGGCAACGCCGGGGGCTCCAGCGATGCCTACGGCCGCGGCCAGTCCCAGCCCTACGACAGTGGCAGCGGCGTGACCGTTCAGCAGGGCAATTACGATGCCCGTGACAACGATGGTGCTGCGGCCAACGGCGGCGCCGGCGGCTATGAACAGGCCCCGAGCGGCAATGGCGGATACAACAACAACGCGCCCAGCAACGACGGTAGCTACGGCAGCGGGGGAAGCAGCGGCTATTGATCTTTCTGCGCAATCGGTTCTGTCGCTATCTGCTGATCCTGTGCGCTGCGGTCGCGCTCGCGCCCGCGGCGCTCATTCTCCTGTTCCGGTGGGTCAACCCGCCGGTGACCGCGTACATGCTGCGAGTACACTTCCAGGTTCAACAGGCCAGCGATAGCGACGGGCCGACCCTGTATCAGCAATGGGTCGGGCTGGATTCGATGGCCGCCTGCATGCCGCTGGCGGCCGTCGCCTCCGAGGATCAGACGTTTCCCACCCACCACGGGTTCGTCTGGTCGGCCATCGGTGACGCCCTGGCCGACAATGCGTCCGGCTCCACCGTGCGCGGCGCCAGCACGATCAGCCAGCAGACCGCCAAGAATCTGTTCCTGTGGCCGGCCAAGAGCTATGTGCGCAAGGCGATCGAGGCCTATCTGACGGTCTGGATCGAAGTGTTGTGGCCCAAGCGCCGGATTCTCGAGGTCTATCTCAACATCGCGCAGTTCGACGACCGCGTGTTCGGCGTGGGGGCCGCCGCCGATCGGCTGTTCGGAACCACGGCCGCCAAGCTGAGCACCCGCCAGTGCGCCGCTCTGGCCGCCGTGTTGCCTGCGCCCGAACGCTACGATGCCGCTTCTCCGGGGTCGTTCGTGCAAGGGCGTATCGCTTGGATCGAACGCCAGATGCGCCACCTCGGCTCGGGCTATCTGACGGACACGCTCGCCCGGTAGATTGTGTACAATGCATTGGGTGATCGTAACGTCAGACCGCGTTGTTGGACTCATTCCATGCTGATCGCTAGCGACTTCGAGCCGGCCTTCTGGTTGCGCAATGCGCACGCCCAGACGGTCTTCGCGTCCAAGCTGCGACCGCAACCTCCCATCGAGGTCGAACGCGAGCGTCTGGAACTCGACGACGGCGATTTTCTGGATTTATCGTGGTTGCCCGAGCGTGGACTGGCTGCCGATGCGCCGGTCGTGATTGTCCTGCACGGGCTGAACGGGTCGCTCGAATCCAAGTATGCGCGCGGTTTGATGCGGGCCGCCGATAGCCGGGGCGCACGTGCGGTTCTGCTGCATTTTCGGGGAGCGGCCGAACCCAATCGGCTGCCGCGCAGCTATCATTCAGGCGAGACCGGCGATCTGGCGACCGTTGTCGAACACGTGGCGCGGCGGTTTCCCAAAGCACCGCTGGCCGGTGTCGGTTATTCGCTGGGCGGCAACGTGCTGCTGAAATATCTGGGCGAGCAGGGGACACATTCACGGCTGACCTGCGCAACGGCCGTCTCGGTGCCCTACGATCTCAAGCGTTGTGCCGAAGCGATCCAGCAAGGGTGGTCGCGGATCTATCAGGCGCATCTGATCAACGGTCTGCGCAACGCATACGAAGCCAAGTTCCGTGTTCTGGAGGCGCCGTATCCGAGGCCGGACTTTCGCCAGTTACGCGACTTCCCGGCATTCGACAACGCCATCACGGCGCCGCTCAACGGCTTCCGCGATGCTGAGGATTACTACGCGCAGTCCAGCAGCGGCCCGTTTCTCAAGCACGTACGTACGCCGACGCTGATTCTTCATGCCCGGGATGATCCGTTCATGACACCCGAGATCATACCGGCGCCGGAAGATCTTTCACCGGCAATTCGCTTCGAGCTGTCCGACCATGGCGGACATGTGGGTTTCGTCGCGGGCGGGCGTTTCGGCGAACCGGTGTACTGGCTCGAACAGCGAATTCCGGCGTTTCTGGAACGCCATCTGCCTGCGTTCGCCCTCGATGGCGACCGGGGCACAGCGCAGGAGGCCGGCTGAACGCCCATCCCGCCCTCGCGGTGGTCGTGCCGAGCCTCGACGAAGCCGAGGCCCTGCCGGCATTGCTCGCCGACCTCGCAGCGCAACGGTCGTGCGACCTGCAGATCGTGATCGCAGACGGCGGCTCGCGCGATGCCACCACCGACATTGCACGCGCCGCCGGCGCCCAGGTCGTGGTGAGCGCACCGGGCCGCGGCCGCCAGATGAACCACGGCATGGCCGCCACCACCGCACCGTGGCTGTGCTTTCTGCATGCCGATTCGCGTTTGACCCACCCGTATCAGCTCGCCCACGCCTGCGCTCGGCTGGCCGAGACCGGCGTCGACTGCGCCGGGCATTTTCCGCTGCGTTTTGACGACACCCGAGCCGGCCGCTGGCTATATCGGTATATGGAAGCCAAGAGCGCCAGCGGTCGGCGGCGTACCATCAACGGCGATCAAGGGTTGATGATCAGCCGGTCGTTTTTCGAGCGTCTGGGTGGCTTCGACGAACGACAGCCTTTCCTCGAGGATCAGCGCATGGCCGCGGCGATCGATCGTCATGGACGCTGGCGATTGTTCGAGCATCGTCTGGCCACATCCGCCCGCCGTTTCGAAGCCGAGGGCCCGCGCGCGCGCTATCTTCTGATGGGCCTGATCATGGCCATGCACCTGGCAAGGGTCGATTCGTTCTTCGTACGGGCGCCGGGTGTCTATGCCCGTCAGGCCGATACACGCGCGTTGTCGCTGATGGCCTATTTTCGACTGTTGTATGCACTGATGCGGGCATGCGGGCCGGCGGCCAGCCTGCGCGCAGCCTGGCGTATCGCCGGTGTGGCGCTCGAGCAGAGTTGGCAGCCGTTTTTCGCGCTCGATACAGCGCTTCCGGCCGGGTGGCGGTCCCGCGGCGCGTTCACATGGCTGCACGACCGGCTTGTCCGCCCCTTGATCACACATTCACTTGGGCAGGCCGTGGTGATGGCGGGGCTGGTCTTCGTGATCTTCGGGCCGTTGCAGCTATGGTGTGCGCTGCGCGAAACCGCTAGGGTGGCGCGATGAAAAACGATGCTGGTGCCGACGTTTCGGCCAAGTCGCATATGGGCGACGACAACTTCTACCGTCGGGCACTCGAATCCACGTTGGGCATTCCGTTCACCGCCGGCAATACCGTCGAGCGACTGGTCAACGGCTGCCGCATCTTTCCGGCGATGATCGAAGCCGTCGAGAACGCGCGCGATTCGATCGATTTTCTGACGTTCATCTACTGGCAGGGCGAGATCGCCGAACGCTTCGGCCATGCGCTGGCCGAGCGTGCTCGACAGGGCGTACGGGTGCGCGTGCTGCTCGATGCCTTTGGCGCCCACAGCATGCCCCAGGACGTGATCGATCAGCTGCGCGACGCGGGTGCCGAAATCCAGTGGTTCCGGCCCACGGCGCGATGGCGTTTCTGGCAGGTCGACAATCGGACGCACCGCAAGATCCTTCTGGTCGACAACGCCATCGGCTTTACCGGGGGCGTGGGCATCGCCGCCGAATGGGACGGCGATGCACGCAACCCGCAGGAGTGGCGCGAAACGCATTTTCGTCTGACCGGTCCGGTCGTGGATGGGCTTCGGGGCGCATTCGTTTCCAACTGGGTAGAGGCGGGAGCGGGCAGCTTCGAGGATGACTGGAGTCTGCCCACGGGCCAGCCGAACGGCGATGCGCTGATTCAGGTGTTACGCACCTCGGCGGCCGTCAACTACAGCGATATCGCGACGCTGTTTCGGCTGGTCACCAGCATCGCCCGTCGGCGCCTGCGAGTGACTACCGGGTATTTCGTGCCGGATCAGCCGACCATCGATCTGCTGTGCGCGGCCGCCGGGCGCGGTGTCGATATCGAGATTCTGTTTCCTGGCCCGCATACCGACTCGCGCGTGGCTCGAATCGCCGGTGAGGATACGTTCGACCAGCTTCTGGCCGCCGGGGTAAAGCTTTTTCGCTACCAGCCGACCATGTTGCACGCCAAGATTCTGCTGCTGGACGACGACGTCGCGGTGATCGGCTCGGCGAACTTCAATCATCGGTCGATGGGCAAGGACGACGAAATCGCGTTGTCGCTGATTCACCCGCCGACGTTTGAAGCCCTGAGCTCGGATTTCGCAGATGATCGTGATCGCTGCCAGGCCGTGAATCCCAAGGACTGGCGCGAACGCGGCGTCTGGCAGCGGTTCAAGGAGCTGATCGGTCGGCTGCTCAGCCCGCAGGCCTAGCACGCGGCGCCTGCGTGCTTCGGGCCGTCACGAAGTGGCCAGCCAGAGCCCGGCCTACCGGGCCGGGCTGGCGATCACCATGACCATGGACTGCGAGTGCGGTCGTTGAACCCAAACGCCTGAATGCGCCGTGGCTCGTCGAATCACAGCGCGTTCAGGCGGCGTTGCGCGGGGTGTACGGGGCCGGAGGCCGGTCAGATGGCGTCGCGGTCGGTCTCGCCGGTACGGATACGCACGACCTGTTCGAGACTGTGCACGAAGATCTTGCCATCGCCGATCTGTCCGGTCTTCGCTGCTTCGATGATCGCTTCGACGACTGCATCGACCCGGTCGTCGGCCACTGCGACCTCGAGCTTGACCTTCGGCAAGAAATCGACCGCATATTCGGCGCCACGATACAGCTCGGTATGGCCTTTCTGACGGCCGAAGCCCTTGACCTCGGTCATGGTCGTGCCGTGCACACCCACCTCGGCGAGTGCTTCGCGTACGTCGTCGAGACGGAAGGGCTTGATGACGGCGGTAACCATTTTCATTGGATCGGCTCCTTTATTTGGATGCTTCGAGTCTAACATCGGCTCGCGGTCCGACCGCCAGTCACGTGGCCGTGTTCGGCCTGCCGTTACAGGTCGTAACCACGCTCTTCATGCTCGGAAATATCCAGCCCTACCTGCTCGCCGTCGGCATCGATCCGCAAGCCCATGAGCGGGTCGAGCACGCGCAGGATCGCCCAGGTCACGAGCGCCGTATAGGCGAACACGACGACCACCCCCAGCAGCTGTACACCGAACTGGTGGCCCATGGTCTGAATGCCCTCGGCATAGCCGTGCCCGGAAAGCGGACCGAGACTCGTCGAGGCAAATATGCCCGCGGCCAGTGTGCCTACGATGCCCCCGACGCCGTGGACCGGGAACACGTCCAGTGAATCGTCGATTCGCAGCGTGCGCTCGACGAACAGGGTCGCCATGAAGCAGATCGCGCCGGCGGCGACGCCGATCACGATCGCACCGGCCGGCCCGACGAAGCCGGAGGCCGGGGTGATCGTGCCCAGGCCCGCCACCATGCCCGTGACGATGCCCAGCACGCTGGGCCGGCCGAACCGCAGCCATTCGGCAGCCATCCACGTCAGACAGCCGGCCGCGGCCGATAGATGGGTCACCAGCATGGCCATGCCCGCCTGGCCGTTGGCGGCCAGGGCGCTGCCGCCGTTGAACCCGAACCAGCCGACCCAGAGCATGCCGGCGCCGGAAACGGTCATGGTGAGATTATGCGGGGCCATGGCGGTTTTCTGGAAACCGTTGCGTGGGCCGACGACGATCGCGGCGACCAGCGCCGCCACGCCGGCGGTGATATGCACGACGGTGCCGCCAGCGAAGTCGAGCAGGCCGAGTTCGCCCAGCCAGCCGCCACCCCAGACCCAGTGCGTAACCGGCACATACACGACCAGCAGCCAGGCGGCGGTGAACACCAGCAGGGTCGAGAAACGGAAACGCTCGGCAAAGCCGCCGACGATCAGTGCCGGCGTGATCACGGCGAAGGTCATCTGGAACAGGGCGAATACCGATTCCGGGATGGTGCCGGCGGTGGCCTCGAGCCCGATACCGGCAAAAAACGCCTTGTCGAGGCCGCCGATGAAGCCGTTGCCCGGCGAAAACGCCAGGCTGTAGCCCACCGCAAACCATAGCAACGAGGCCAGGGCGCAGACTGCAAAGCACTGCATGAGTACCGACAACACATTGCGGACCCGCACCAGACCGCCGTAGAACAGCGCCAGGCCCGGCAGAGTCATGAACAGTACCAGCGCAGTGGTGGTCATCACCCAGGCGGTATCGGCAGCGTTGATGGTCTCGGCGGCCCATGCCGGGCTCGCGCCGAGCAGCAGCACAGACAGGACACAGGCCAGCGGCATGCGGTGCAGGGGCATCGCAGTCTTCCAGAGCAGGACAGGGGAATCGAGTATAGCGAATCGAATCGCCGGCGCGCGTGGCCACGAACCGGGTGGCCGGCCTGTCGAATCCAGCGCCAGGCGTGTCGCCCCGAGACAAAAAAAGAGGCCCCGTTTCCGGGGCCTCTGTTGACGCCGCAGCGTGCGGCCGATCAGGACATGGAGCGACGGCTTCCGCCGGAGGTGAACTCCGGGTAGGCTTCCATGCCGCATTCGCCGAGGTCGACACCCTCGACTTCCTCCTCTTCGGAGACGCGGATGCCGACGACCGCCTTGAGGATGCCCCAGACGATGAGGCTGGTCACGAACACCCAGACAAAGATGGTGAGCGCGCCCAGAATCTGGCCGGTGAAGCTGACTTCGCTGTTGGTCAGTGGCACCACCATCAGGCCCAGCAGACCGCAGACGCCATGGACCGAGATCGCGCCGACCGGGTCATCGATCTTGATCTTGTCGAAGAACACGATCGAGAACACCACCAGAAGACCGCCGGCGGCGCCGAACAGGGTCGCGACCAGCGGAGTCGGTGTGGACGGTTCGGCGGTGATCACCACCAGGCCGGCCAGCGCACCGTTGAGCGCCATGGTCAGATCGCCCTTGCCGAACATCATCCGCGCCAGCAGCAGCGCGGCAACCAGACCGCCGGCCGCAGCGGTATTGGTGTTGAGAAATACCATGGCCACCGAGTTGGCACTGTTGATATCACCCAGCTTGAGCACGGAGCCGCCGTTGAAGCCGAACCAACCCATCCACAGGATCAGCGTGCCGAGTGCTGCCAGCGGCAGATTCGCGCCCGGAATGGCGGCCACGGTGCCGTCTGCGCGGAATTTGCCTTTACGCGGACCGAGCAGCAGGACGCCGGCCAGGGCGGCCGAGGCACCGGCCATATGCACGATGCCCGAGCCGGCGAAGTCGGAGAAGCCCAGATCGCCGAGGGTGTACAGGCCGAATACCGACGCGCCGTTCCAGGTCCAGGAGCCTTCCATCGGATAGATGAAGCCGGTCATGACCACCGCGAACGCCAGGAACGCCCAGAGCTTCATGCGCTCGGCGACCGCACCGGAGACCACCGACATGGCGGTGGCCACGAACACGACCTGGAAGAAGAAGTCGGCCGCGCCTGCATAGACCGAGTCGCCGCCGAAGCCCGATTCCGCCGACGAGGCCAGCGCATCGGCGACCAGCGTATCGCCGCCGGCGATGCCGTTCAGAAACAGGTTGCCGTCGTACATGATCATGTAGCCGCAGATCATGTACATGATGCAGGAGATCGAATACAGCGCGATGTTCTTGGTCAGGATTTCGGTCGTGTTCTTGGAGCGAACCAGACCGCCCTCGAGCATGCTGAAGCCCGCGGCCATCCACATGACCAGTGCCCCACAGACAAGAAAATAGAAGGTATCGATTGCGTACTGCAATTCGAAGATATTGTTTTCCATGATTTAAAGATCCCTCGAAATATCGGGCGTTGAATGCGCGTGCTTAGAGCGCGTCCCGGCCGGTCTCGCCGGTACGGATACGAATGGCCTGTTCCAGTTCGGTGACGAAGATCTTGCCGTCGCCGATCTTGCCGGTATGGGCGGCCTTGGAGATCGCCTCAACGGCGGCGTCCAGCTCGGTTTCCTCGATCGCGATCTCGATCTTCACCTTGGGCAGGAAATCGACCACGTATTCGGCCCCGCGATAGAGCTCGGTATGGCCTTTCTGACGACCGAACCCCTTGACCTCGGTCACGGTGATGCCCTGCACCCCCACCTCGGATAGCGCTTCACGGACCTCATCGAGCTTGAAAGGCTTGATTACGGCTGCGATAAGTTTCATGTTCAAAACTCCTTTGACTCAGTCATGGCTGCTTGTAACCGCACCGGCGCCGGGTATCGTCCGGACACGGTGCAGGGGTCTCCCTGTCGACCCTCGATCGGGATTCGATTGATCATCGCTAGCGCGCGCCCGGCGGTGGCACGACAACAAAGGGCACTCACAGGTCGTAGGCCTTTTCGTCGTGTAGTGCCAGGTCGAGCCCCGTGTCCTCGTCTTCGGGCGTCACGCGCAGGCCGATCGCGGCATCGATGACCTTGAGAATGACGACCGTGGCGATCGCGTCGTAGACCACCGTGGCCAGCACGCCGATGCACTGAGCCAGGAGCTGGCCGCCGATGCCGCCGATCTGATCAGAGAATCCGGCCCCGCCCAGCGCCGGCGCGCAGAACACGCCGGTCAGCAAGGCGCCCACGATGCCGGCCACGCCGTGCACGCCGAAGGCGTCCAGCGAGTCGTCGTAGCCGACTCGGGTCTTGAGCAGCGTCACGGCGTAGAAAGCGAACAAGCTGCCGCCCAGGCCTACGGCGATCGCGCCCATCGGGCCGACGAAGCCGGAGGCGGGCGTGATGGCGACCAGCCCGGCCACCGCGCCCGAGCAGATGCCGAGCACGCTGGGTTTTCCGTGGTGGGCCCACTCGGCGAACATCCAGGTCAGCGCGGCCGCGGCGGTGGCGATCTGGGTCACCGCCATGGCCATGCCGGCCGTGCCGTCCGCGGCGAGTTCGCTGCCGGCGTTGAAGCCGAACCAGCCCACCCAGAGCATCGACGCGCCCACCAGGGTGTAGGTCAGGTTATGCGGCTTCATCGGGGTCTTGGGAAAGCCCGAGCGCCGGCCGAGCATCACCGCGCAGACCAAGCCCGCTATTCCCGCGTTGATGTGGACGACGGTGCCGCCGGCGAAATCCAGCACGCCCAGCCCGCCCAGCCAGCCGCCGCCCCAGACCCAGTGGGCGATCGGCGCATAGACCACGGTCAGCCAGACGCCGATGAACCACAGCATGGCCGAAAACTTCATGCGCTCGACGAATGCACCCACGATCAGCGCCGGGGTGATGATCGCGAACGTCATCTGGAAGACCATGAACACGGTCTCGGGAATCGTGCCGCTGAGGCTGTCCACGGTCACCCCGGCCAGAAACATCTTGCCCAGGCCGCCGATCAATGCGCTGCCTTCGGTGAACGCCAGGCTGTAGCCCCACAACACCCAGATGAGGGTGGCCAGACAGCAGATGGCAAAACACTGCATGAGCACCGACAGCGCATTCTTGGCCCGCACCATGCCGCCATAAAACAGCGCCAGCCCCGGGATGGTCATCATCAGCACCAGCGCGGTGGCCGTGATCATCCAGGCGGTATCGCCCGAATCGAGCGTGGCAGCGTCCTGGGCCAGGGCGCTGCCGGGCAGGGCGGCGGCCAGTACGGCCATCCACATGGCCCAGCGATAAAACAATCCTGTTTTCGAGTTCGACATGGCAGGACTCTCCTTGATTAGAGTGCCTCAGCGCCGGTTTCGCCGGTCCGAATACGAATCGCCTGATCGAGCGAGGTGACGAAGATCTTGCCGTCACCGATCTTTCCGGTATGGGCGGCCTTGGAGATGGCCTCCACAACGGGGTCAAGGTCGGTGTCGTCCACCGCCACCTCGATCTTCACCTTGGGCAGAAAATCGACCACGTACTCCGCGCCGCGATAGAGCTCGGTATGGCCTTTCTGTCGGCCGAAGCCCTTGACCTCGGTCACCGTGATGCCCCTGACACCGATGTCGGAGAGCACCTCGCGGACTTCGTCCAGCTTGAACGGCTTGATGACGGCTGCGATCAGTTTCATGGCGTTCTCCCTGGTGGATCGGACCGGTGTCGCGCATCTGCTGCCGCCGTTCACGGTCTTAAAGTCACGTGCAGACGAGATAGTGCGCAGCTGTCTAAGCATTCACCGTGCCAAGCCAGAAAAAACAAGCAGTTGTAATAATTCTGCTGTACGGCTCGAGCAGGCGGATTTGAGCGTGCAGGCTCCGCGCACCAAAAAAGTGCAAGCAGGTTTTGCGTGGGGCCGATCGCCAAGGCAAACTGCGTGTTTGCGCCTGCTTTGTCTCGGAGTATTCATGCGGTCGATCGAAGATATCGCCACGCGCCTGTCGCAGGCGCTGCCACCCCAAGTGGGTCCGCTACGCGATGAACTGCACGCCAATTTCCGGGCGATTCTGCAGAGCCAGCTCGCGCGGCTGGAACTGGTCCCACGTGAGGAGTTCGAGGCCGCGCGGGCGATGCTGGCTCATACACGGGCCAAGCTGGACGATATGGAACAGCGCATGGCCATGCTCGAGGCTCAAGCCGAGCGCTGAGCGATGGCCCTGTCCTGCGTGCACAGTCGGGCGCAGACAGGGCTCGATGCGCCGGCGGTGGCCGTCGAAGTGGACCTGGCCGGTGGGTTGCCCGCCCTGGCGATCGTCGGTTTGCCGGAAACCGAGGTCAAGGAAAGCAAGGATCGGGTCCGCGCGGCGATCGTCAACAGCGGCTTTCAGTTCCCCACTCGCCGGATCACCGTCAACCTGGCGCCCGCGGATCTACCCAAGGAGGGGGGGCGGTTTGATCTGGCCATCGCACTCGGGATTCTTGCCGCCTCGGAGCAGATTCCCGCCGCCGCGCTTGAGCGCTACGAGTTTCTCGGCGAGCTGTCGCTATCCGGGACGTTGCGAAAGGTGCGTGGTGCACTGCCGGCGGCGTTGGCCGCGCAACAGGCCGGACGTGCGCTCGTGCTGCCCGAGGAAAACGGTCATGAAGCCGCGCTGGCCGGCGCCGACAGCGTGCGAGCGGCGCTCCATCTGAACGATGTCACCGCCAGCCTGATCGGCGACGATATCCGCTGGCGGGCGCCCGACGAACCCCCCATAGGCGCGCCGAGCAACGCGCATGCGGAACTGGCCGACATACGCGGCCAGGCGCAGGCCAAGCGGGCCTTGGAGATCGCGGCGGCGGGCGGCCATTCGTTGCTGCTCATCGGCCCGCCCGGCGCGGGCAAGACCATGCTGGCCTCGCGACTGCCGGACCTGCTGCCGCCCATGGATACGGCGCTGGCACTGGAAGTCGCGGCGGTCGCCTCGATCAGCGCGGGCGGGTTCGATCCGGCCCGCTGGGGGCAGCGCCCGTTTCGTGCCCCGCATCACACCGCCTCGGGCGTCGCTCTGGTCGGAGGCGGCTCGACCCCTCGGCCCGGCGAGATCACGCTGGCGCACGGGGGCGTGCTGTTTCTCGACGAACTGCCGGAGTTCGATCGACGCGTGCTGGAGGTGCTGCGCGAGCCGCTTGAGTCCGGCCATATCGTGATCTCCCGCGCTGCGCGCCAGGCAGAGTTTCCGGCCGCTTTCCAGCTCATCGGTGCGATGAACCCCTGTCCCTGCGGCTATCTGGGCGACCCGTCGGGGCGCTGCCATTGCAGTCCCGAACGCATCGCGCGCTATCGCGGCCGTATCTCGGGGCCGCTGCTCGACCGTATCGACATGCACCTGAATGTTGCGCCGGTTGCACGGCAAGTGCTCATGTCGACAGCGCCGCCGGAGCCGGCGGCCGGCAGCCAAGCGGTTCGCGCCCGGGTCATCGCGGCTCGCCAACATGCGGTTGCCCGCGGATATGCGAGTAACGCCGGGCTGACCCCGGCCGAGATCGATCGACATTGCGTGCTCGAAAACGGTGCGCGCACCATTCTGGAGCAGTCGATCCAGCGCCTCGGGCTGTCGGCCCGGGCCTATCACCGCATTCTGCGACTGGCGCGCACGATCGCGGATCTGGCTGGTGCTGCCTCGATCGAACGGGCGCACGTGGCCGAAGCGATCGGTTTCCGACAGCTGGATCGGCAGGCCGGCTGACAAACCGCGTCCGACCGGCGCGACCACATATTTTTTTCTGACGGCTCGGCTTGCAGTCCGCGTTATGACGGGCGGCAGGTTTTCATGCGGCGGTGTGGCGCCTGTCGGCTTGAGCGCTCGCGTGCTCCGGCCAACCTGGCACGGCTGATGCATATCCGTGGTCAAGTCCCGGCCAAAGGCCTAGAAGTGGATCGGGGTTTCTCGCCAAGAGATTTTGTAAAGGGAGCACTACTTGATGAAAAAGCATCTTCTGATCGCATCCGCCGCTTCGGCCATCACGATGATCAGCGGACAGGCCATGGCCGACAGCCTGCTGCCGTTCCTGCCGGGCGAAGCCAGCGCGAATGTGGCCTACACTACTGATTACCGCTACCGCGGCGTGTCGCAGAGTGATCGCGATTTCGCCATCCAGGGCGGTTTCGACTATGCCCTGGACAGCGGCTTTTATATCGGCACCTGGGCATCGAGCATCGACAACTTCAACCCGAGCCCGGTAACCGGTGACAACGGCGCCCAGGCCGAGGTCGATTTCTATGCCGGGTATGGTTATGCGCTGACCGACCACCTGGCACTGGATATCAACGCGCTGTACTACTACTACCCGGGGGCGAGCAGCGCCGGCGACAACAACGAGATCGATTTCTGGGAGTTCACCCCGGGCATCACCTACAGCGACGACAATATGACCGCCTCGCTGTCGATCTCCTACAGCGACAATTTCTACAACGAGTCGGGTGATGCGTTCTACTACAACACCAACTTCGAGTTCCCCCTCAACGATTATCTGACGCTCGGCGCGCATGCCGGCTACCAGACGGTCGACAAGGAAGAGCGGTATTTCGAGGACTACGCCGACTGGTCGATCTCGCTGGGCACCTCGATCATCGGTCTGGACTGGTCGGTCGCCTATGTGGATACCGATCTCGACAGTGCGGCCTGCGGCGGCACCGATATCTGCGACTCCACTTTCGTGGGTACGATCAGCAAATCCTTCTGATCGCGGCTACGAAGACAAAGCCATGCACAAGCCGGCCCACGGGCCGGCTTTTTTTGTCTGTGCAGCCGCCCGTCGATGCCGGTGTGCACCTGTTAGACTCGGGCGCCCGCGGCCCGGGTCGCCCGGCATCCATCCGTCGAATCAGCCTTGGTGCATGAGCAGCTCCGCACTTCCTCAACTCAATCGTCAGCAGGAAGCCGCAGTCCGTTATCTGGACGGGCCGCTGCTGGTGCTGGCCGGTGCCGGCTCGGGCAAGACGGGCGTGATCACGCGCAAGATCGCGTATCTGATCAAGCGCGGTTACGCGGGCGACCGTATCGCGGCGGTGACCTTTACCAACAAGGCGGCACGCGAGATGAAACAGCGTGCGGGCAAGCTCATTCGAAGCGAGGACGCCCGGGGCCTGACCGTCAGCACCTTCCACAGTCTGGGTCTGCAGATGATCCGCGCCGAGCACGCCGCGCTCGGCTACAAGGCGCGTTTTTCGATATTCGACGCCGAGGATGCAGACAAGCTGCTGGCGGATCTGGTCGGCCGTGACGGCGACGCGCGCAAGACCGCGCGTTTTGCGATCAGCGCCTGGAAGTCCGCGCTGATCGATCCCGAGGCCGCCGCGACCATGGCCCAGGGCAGCGAAATACCCATCGCCAAGGCCTATGCCGAATATCAGCGGCGCCTGAAGGCCTATAACGCGGTGGACTTCGACGATCTGCTGAGCCTGCCGGTGACGCTGCTGCGCGGTGACCCGGCCGCGCGCGAGCGCTGGCAGAACCGTTTCCGTTATCTGCTCGTCGACGAATATCAGGACACCAATGCTGCTCAGTACGAGCTCATGCGTCTGCTGGCCGGTGGCCGCGCGGCGTTCACTGTCGTCGGCGACGACGACCAGTCGATCTATGCATGGCGCGGCGCGCGACCCGGCAATATCGCGGATCTGTCGCGCGATTTCCCGCATCTCAAGGTCATCAAACTCGAACAGAACTATCGCTCCGTCGGCCATGTGCTTTCGGCCGCCAACCAGCTGATTCAGGCCAATCAGCGTGCCTACGAGAAGACGCTGTGGAGTGCGATGGGCCCGGGCGACCGGATCCGGATTCTGGCCTGCCCCGATGAAGCAGGCGAGGCCGAGCGCGTGGTCAGCGAGTTGTCCGCGCACCGGCTGCGTACCGGCAACCAGCTGGGCAATTATGCCGTGCTCTATCGCGGCAACTTTCAGTCGCGTGCGTTCGAAAAAGCGATGCGCGAACACAATATCGCCTATCGCGTGTCGGGCGGGCGGTCGTTTTTCGAGCGCAGCGAAATCCGCGACCTGGCGGCCTATCTGCGCCTGCTGACCAATACCGATGACGACGCCGCCTTTCTGCGCGTGATCAATCTGCCACGGCGTGAGCTGGGGCCGGCCACGCTGGAAACCCTGGCACGCTACGCTGGACAGCGGCACCGCAGCCTGTTCGATGCCGCTCGCGGTATCGGCCTGACCGGCGGCATCAACGACCGTGCCGGGCGTCGTCTGGAAGAGTTCGTCGACTGGGCGACGACTCTCGCTGCAATGGGCGAATCCACGCCGGTGCGCGAACTGGTGGTCACCTTAATCCGCGATATCGGCTATCGCGACTGGCTCCGAGACACCGCGGCCAATACGCGGGCGGCGCGCAAGCGGCTTGAAAACGTGGATGAGTTCCTGTCCTGGCTCGGCCACGTGGAGGAAAACAGCGACGGCACGCCGCGTACGCTCGACGAGGTGGTGCGTCGTCTGAGCCTGATGGATTTTGCGTCCCAGTCGGAAAAGGATATCGACAATCAAGTCCACCTGTTGACGCTGCATGCAGCCAAGGGCCTGGAGTTCGACCATGTCTATCTGGCCGGGCTGGAAGAGGGCCTGCTTCCGCACCATGCCTGTATGGATGACGACAAGATCGAAGAGGAACGTCGGCTGCTCTATGTCGGTATCACCCGGGCACGCAAGACGTTGGCGCTCAGCTATGCGCGCCAGCGGCGGCGGGGCGGCGAGATGACCGACAGTACGCCAAGCCGTTTTCTCGAGGAATTGCCTCGTGAGGAGATCGACTGGCCGCAGGCCGGCGGTCGCCGCGATGCCAAGGCCGAGGCCGAACACGGCCGTGATCAAGTGGCTGCGTTGAAGGCCATGCTCTCGGGGGAGAGCGGCTCGGCCTGATGATCGGGACGCACAAGGGGCCCGCCGGCTATCCGATAGACATGAAAAAGCCGCTTCGGTGAGCGGCTCTTTCGATCAGCGATGCACCGGGGCGATCAGGTCGCGCCCGCTTCGCCGAGGATGTAGTCCACGGCCTTGTGCATTTCCTCTTCGCTGAGATCGGGGTTGCCGCCCTTGGCGGGCATACCCTTGTAGCCGTTGATGGCACGCGAATACAGAGTGTCCTTGCCCTGCTCGGACAACCGCTGTTTCCAGGCGGCCGTATCGGAGACCTTCGGTGCACCGGCGACGCCTGCGGTATGACACGCCGTGCAGACATTGTTGAAGACCTGCTCTCCCGACAGCGGCTCGCCGCCGCCGGTGTCGGACGCTGCAGCCATCTGTGTGGCGTTGGGGTCGGTATTGACGGCATAGACGGGTTCGGTGCGCGATTTCACGCGGGTCAACTGCTCGGGCCGCATCTCGTCGTTCGAGGCCGCCGAGGAGATGATGTTCGCGCCGATGATCGCGATGATCGTGATCGCGAACAGAATGGCCAGTACGATCGTGAACGCACGAAAGAACGATTGGTCGGTGTTGGCGGTCATAGCAAGCTGTCGTCTGCGTGAGCGTGAATAGAGCGCGGCGGAGGGCGCAGTATACCGGATTTTACTTGGCCCACGACCGTTGTACGCGCCAAGACGATGGACGCGGGCGCAATCGGTGCGTATCCTTTGCCCGGTTCAAGCGCCCGTAGCTCAGCTGGATAGAGCGCTGGCCTCCGAAGCCAGAGGTCGCAGGTTCGACTCCTGCCGGGCGCACCAATCAAAAAAGCCGGCCGCAGCGCCGGTTTTTTTGATTGGATCATCTGTTTAGGGTCGAACCTGCGACAGACCCAAAATGATGGTTCGACGAACCTGCGTAGCAGGTGAGAACAGTGCCGCCCCGGCACTGGCCCGAAGGGCGCGCGGACGTTGTCCGCGCGTACTCCTGCCGGGCGCACCAATCAAAAAAGCCGGCCGCAGCGCCGGTTTTTTTGATTGGATCATCTGTTTGGGTCGAACCTGCGACAGACCCAAAATGATGGTTCGACGAACCTCCGTAGCAGGTGAGAACAGTGCCGCCCCGGCACTGGCCCGAAGGGCGCGCGGACGACGTCCGCGCGTACTCCTGCCGGGCGCACCAATCAAAAAAGCCGGCCGTAGCGCCGGTTTTTTTGATTGGATCATCTGTTCAGGGTCGAACCTGCGACAGACCTAAAATGATGGTTCGACGAACCTGCGTAGCAGGTGAGAACAGTGCCGCCCCGGCACTGGCCCGAAGGGCGCGCGGACGTCGTCCGCGCGTACTTCCGCCGGGCGTACCAATCAAAAAAGCTTGCCGCAGCGCCCGTTTTTCTGATGGGGCGACATGCGTGAGGTCGGACTCCGCGACCGACGGGTTGGCATGCCGCCGTCGGCCTATGCGAACGACAGGCGCATCCGCGCATTGATCGAAACCGTCAGGTCGGCCGGATTTTTTGCCGGTCAGTTATCGATACGCGCCGGACGGCTGAAGACATACCCCAGCCCGTAGACGGCCCGGATAGGGGCCTCGTCCTTGACCACGCGTTCGATCTTGCGGCGCAGGCGATTCACCAGCGCGTCGAGATGACGGTTGGTGAAATGGGCTCGCGGTCGTGTGAGCGACTCGGCGAGCGCGTCGCGCGAACAGGTTTCGCCCGGTTGTTCCATCAGCCGACGCAGGAATGCCAGCTCGGCAGCGGTGAGCCGGATCGTCGAATGATTGGGCGCGACCAGGTCCCATGACTGGCTGTCGAGCACCCAGTCGGTGTACTGGCCAGGGTCTGGCGCGGTGTGGCCTCGCAGCCGCCGCACCAGGCTCTCGATCGCCGCCTCGATTTCGCGCAGCGTACTGTGCTTGACCAGATAGATATCGGCACCGCTCTCGAAACCCAGGATCCGGTCGTCGGTATCACCCCGTGCGGTGAGCATGATGATGCCGGCCGCGAAGCGCTGGCGTATGGATCGTGCCAGCGCGAGGCCGTCACCGTCGGGCAACCCGATATCCAGTATCACGATCTCGGGTGAATAATGCTGACGGATGCGCTGTTCGAATGCGCCCACGCTGCCTACCCCCTGGGCGTCGAATCCGCGCAACGCCAGATAATCGACCAGGTCGCGACGCAGCGCCGGCTCGTCCTCGACGATGAGCACTCGAGTCATGACGTTTCCACCTGGCCGGTGTGAGCCGAGGTCGCCGTGGCCGGCGGGAGCGTGATGGTGGCGGTGGTAGGGCCGCCGAGCGGCGCATCGAAGTCGAGATGGCCGTCGTGGAGGGCCAGCAGGCGTTTGGTGTTGTACAGACCGAGCCCGGTACCGGCGGTCGCGCTCGCGTTCGAGGCTCGAAAAAAACGACGGCCGATACGGCCCTGTTCGCCGGGCGGTACGCCGATGCCCTGGTCGATGACCTGGATCTGGAGAGCCTGGCGGCAACAGCGCGTGCGAATCGTGACATCGCGGTCGGCCGGCGAGTACTTCAGGGCGTTGTCCACCAGATTGATGAGTACGGTGAGCAGCATGTCCAGATCACCCTCGATCGGCGGCGCCTCCGGCGCCTGTTCGATGACCACGCGTCGTCTCTGGCCGGTCGTGTCCAGATGACGACGCAAGGCCTCGAGCAGCTGGACGGGAGGCAGCCGTTTCGGCTGAATGACCGCTCCGTCCTTCCGGTCAGCGGCCAGAAATCGGTCGAGCAGGGTGGTCAGCCGGCCGATCGCCTCGCGAATCTGGTCGACCCGGCTCTGGACGCCGTGGTCGGTTGCCGCCACGAGCATGGGAATCATCTCCGCCGAGCGCTGGATTATGGCCAGCGGTGTACGGAACTCGTGGCTGATCAGGCGAATGAACTGATATTGCTCGTCTAGGAACTTCTTCTCCGAGTCCAGACTGGCGGCGAGCCGGTTTTCCAGGCGCCGGCGTTCGACCAACTCCGCGCTGAGCGCATCGTTCTTGCTGCGCAGATCGGCCGAGAGTCTCGCCCCGACCATGAAGAACAGACAGCCGAAGTAGGTGATCAGGAACAGGGTGCCCTGGAAGAAGTACCAGGCGTTGCGCTGATCCATGATCGAATCCATGGAGGCCGCATCGGGCACGTACAGGACTTCGATGGCACTGCGCAGCACGCTGGCACAGATGTATTCGAACAGCACGCCGATCATCACCCATCGCAACGCCGCCGGCTGGACGCGGTCTCGGGCGAGCGTGAGGATCATGAAGCCCATGATCACGATCGTGAACACGGTCGATGCATGCACACGCAAGGCCACGTTCTCGGGTATGACGGCTACGGTGACGGTCCAGAACACGATCTGGAGGCTCATCATCGAGATGCCCAGCCAGGCGTGTCGCGGCTGGCCCAGGAAACGCGCCAACCCGTAGGCCATCAGCACCAGCGCGAGCTTTATCAGCGTGTTGTCGACGACGATGTACCAGCCTGGAGGCTCACGCCCGCCCGCGAGAATCATCAGCAGTGCCGCGGCCAGCGCGATAAAGCCGACCGCGATATAGGTCAGTTCATAGAGATGACGCCATGCACGCCAGATGAAGATCCAGGCGATGCCCTGCAGCGTGGCCATGAAGGCCTCCAGCAGCAGAATGGTCTTCAGATCCAGCATCGTGTGCGCATTTTCCCCTTGTCCGGCGCGCGGGTGCCGGATCGTGCGTTGTCGCCGTGCATGCCGCCGCGATACGTGACGCACTTATTAATACCATCAAAACCGGCCAATCGTCGTCGCAGTGAGTTTTGATCACATTTGGTTGGAATTCGTGGGTGGCACTGCGATATGGATTGCGCAACGCTTGATCGACCATTCACCCACGGGCGATGCGGTCGGCGCCGTTCGCCGACCGATCGAGGGCCGGTATGCGTTGTCTGTGTCTTGAACACTGGGTATGGCGGCACACGCTTGCCGCCGAGCGCGACCGTTGAGCGGTCGAGCGCCAATCGTGGCCGGTCTGGATCAGGCGATCGGGCGTACCGTGCGCGCGTTCGATCGCCAGTTCGAGCGTCGATCGGACACGGCCGCCATCAGCGCGCGCCAGTATGCGTTGCTACAGGCGATCGACGAGGCCGGCCCGGTTACGCTCAGCGAACTGGCCGAGCGGCTCGCCCTGGACAACTCGACGCTCACGCGCAGTCTGAAGCGCATGTGTGAGCACGGCTGGGTATCGCTTGTGCCGCATGCCGATCGGCGCGTGCGGTGCGCGGTTGCCACCGACGCGGGGCGGACACGTCTGCAACTGGCGACTCAGGCGTGGGCGCGCATCGCACAGGATCTGACTGCGCGTCTGGGTGTGGATACGCTCACGCGAGTCGATCGTTTGCTGGATCGTGTCGATCGATCTTTGTGCGAAACGTCGGATCCACGATCGGAGCTGCCTCGGACGGGATCGCGACGGGTACGGGCGACACGTCGGAGTGCGGCGCCCGTCCAGGGGTCCTCGGGCTTCGAAGGCATTCGCCTGCGCACGCCACCACAGGCCGGGCAAGCCCCCGCTGGACGCCGGGACAAATAGGCGGTTCGTCTGATAGCATCCGCGCTGCGCTAAGCCGGCGTCGGTCGTTCGTCGTGGCTCTCGACGAACCGACACACACCGTCCCGGCCTCATGGCTCGCTGTCCGCCGCGGCCACGCGTTCATGACGCATGCCCGATCCATTGCCGTGATCCCGGGCATCGCTCAACCCCAATCGATCGAAACGCCGACGCGTGCGAGACGCGCGCCGCACCGAAATCAGGCCTTGGCGGCCTGCGTTACGCTATGCTCAATACCATCAGACAGACTTGGTTCTGCAACGTCCGCGCCGACGTGCTCGCCGGTACCGTGGTCGCTCTGGCACTGATCCCGGAAGCGATCGCCTTTTCGATCATTGCCGGCGTCGACCCGAAAGTCGGCCTCTATGCCTCCTTCTCGATCTGTGTGATCACTGCCTTCGCCGGCGGACGTCCGGCGATGATATCGGCGGCCACCGGCGCCATGGCGCTGCTGCTGACCACCCTGGTCGCCGAGCACGGTCTGCAGTATCTGTTCGCCGCGACCCTGCTGACTGGCGTGCTGCAGATCGCGGCCGGCTATCTGCGCCTGGGCTCGCTGATGCGTTTTGTTTCGCGATCGGTGGTCACCGGCTTCGTCAATGCGTTGGCGATCCTGATCTTCATGGCCCAGCTGCCCGAACTCACCGATGTCACCTGGCCGGTCTATGCGATGACCGCCGGCGGTCTGGCGATCATCTATCTGTTTCCCTATGTGCCGGTGATCGGTCGCATGCTGCCGTCGCCGCTGATCTGCATCGTGGTGATGACGGCCATCTACATGGCCACGGGTATGACCATCCATACGGTCGGGGACATGGGCGAGCTGCCCGACTCGCTGCCGGTGTTGCTCTGGCCGGATGTGCCGTTGAACCTGGAGACGCTGCGTATCGTGCTGCCCTATGCTGTCATGCTGACCCTGGTGGGGCTGATGGAGTCGATGATGACGGCGACGATCGTCGACGATCTGACCGATACGCCCAGCGACAAGAACCGTGAATGCAAGGGCCAGGGCCTGGCCAACATCGGTACCGGTCTGATCGGCGGCATGGCCGGCTGCGGCATGATCGGCCAGACGGTGATCAACGTGAAATCCGGCGGGCGTACGCGCCTGTCCACCCTCAGCGCGGGTATCGTGCTGCTGATCATGGTGGTGTTCCTGTCCGACTGGGTCGCCCAGATTCCGATGGCGGCCCTGGTCGCGGTCATGATCATGGTCTCGATCGGCACGTTCAACTGGGAGTCTCTGCGCGACATGCGCAAGCATCCACCGAGCACGAATATCGTCATGCTGGCGACGGTGGTTGTGGTGGTCGCGACTCACAACCTGGCGATCGGCGTGCTTGTCGGTGTGCTGCTCTCAGCGCTGTTCTTTGCCAACAAGGTCGGGCGTCTGCTGGTCATCGACAGCCGGCTGGACGCCGAGGGCTGTCGCGAATACCAGGTGGTGGGGCAGGTATTTTTCACGTCCGCCGACCAGTTCGTGGCCGGCTTCGACTTCAAGGAATCCATCGACGCCGTGCGTATCGATCTACGGCGGGCCCACTTCTGGGATATCACCGCGGTCGGCGCACTCGATAAGGTGGTGCTCAAGTTCCGTCGCGAGGGCGCCGAGGTGGACCTGGTCGGTCTCAACGAGGCAAGCGCGACACTGGTCGACAAGATCGCCGTACACGACAAACCCGATGCAGAAAAACTTATCGGCGGACATTAGGGGCGTGTTGCGGTTCGGCCCGGCGGCACGCGTGTTGTCTGGCCCGATTCCGGGCGACAACGCAGGGCCTGGCCAAGCGGCAAGACGACCCGACCGTCCGACCATCAGGCCCTGCTGTGCGGGGTCGCGAGAGGAGACACCATGACCGAGCGCCATATCATTGCCAGTATCGACGGGTCGCATTTTGCCACGTCCGTGTGTGACGCCGCAGCGTGGGCTGCACGTACCCTGGCCGCGCCACTGACCTTCGTTCATGCGATCGACCATACGAGCCATGCCGTGGATGCAGACGCGACCGGCCAGATCGGACTCGGCGCACGCGAGCACCTGCTGGCCGAACTGGCGGACCTGGATGCCAAACGCGCTCGGGTGGCCCGCGAGCAAGGTCGGCTGATGCTGGAGGCGGCCTGCGAGCGTGCCCGTGAAGCCGGCGTTGCGGAGCCGCTCAGCCGTCAGCGCAACGGAGAGTTGGTCGAAACCCTTGCCGATATGCAGGACAGCACCCGCCTGCTGGTACTCGGCAAGCGCGGTGAAAGCGGCGAGACCGCGCACGGCCATCTCGGCTCCAACCTGGAACGCGTGATCCGCACGCTGGCCTGTCCGATTCTGATTACCCCGCAGGCGTTTAGCGTGCCCGAACGGATCCTGATCGCCTTCGACGGCAGTGCCACCGGCCAGCGCATGATCGAGCGCGTAGTCGCCAGCACACTCTTCGCTGGTGCCGAATGTCATCTGGTGTATGTCGGCGAGCCGAGCGCGCCGCGGCGCGCCGAACTCGAACACGCCGCCGGCCGGCTCGAGCGTTGTTGCGAGTCGGTGCATCGGGAAATTCTGGCCGGGGAGGTCGAGGCCACCCTGCGCGAATACAAGCAACGCAACGACATCGACCTGCTGGTAATGGGGGCCTATGGCCATTCGCGGATCCGTCAGCTGCTGGTCGGCAGCACCACCACCGACATGATCCGGCATGCCAAACTGCCGGTGCTGATCATCCGCTAGGACGACGCCGCGGGCGGGTATCGGTCATAATCGGTCGGTGTCCGTGGCTTATCTCACCGTCGTCGCTCTGCTCACCGCGGTCCTGTCCGGTATGGCGGGGCTCGGTGGCGGCGCCATCCTGATCGCGCTGATGCTGACCGGCGGCATGGCGCCGGCCATGGCCCTGCCGCTGCATGCCGGAGTGCAGCTTGGCTCGAACGCCTCGCGCAGTCTGGTCTATCTGCCGCATATCCGTTGGCGTGATCTCGGCTTGTTCCTGATCACTGCCGTGCCCGGCCCGTTTGTCGTCGCGCCGTTTGTCGTCGACGCCAACCCCGATTGGATCCGTCTGGCGCTGGGCATATTCGTAGGGATGGGCATCTGGCCGAGCTGGGCGGTGCGGCTACGCATGCACGGGCGCGGCGGCATGCTCGTCGCCGGGGCCATCGCCGGCTTGCTCGGCCCGCTGGTGGGCGCCACCGGGATCATCGTGGCGCCTTTCTTTCTGCGCGATCACTGGCGCAAGGAGCAGGTGGTGGCCACCATGGCCGCGGCCCAGATGTGTGGGCATGCGTTGAAGATCGCCGCGTTTTCGGCTAACGGTTACAGCGTGCTGGCGCGACTGGATCTGCTCGTGCCCATGGTGATCGCCGCCATCGTCGGCGCGGTGATCGGTCGCCAGCTGGTAGGACTGTTTTCCGAGACCCGGTTCCGGCAGTTGTTCCGCCTGATTCTGTTGATACTCTCGGTCAAGCTGGCCTGGGATGGCGCCAGCGGCCTGCTGGCCGGTTAGCGCGGTTCGTCCGGCGCGTTGCCCGGCCTGCGCCGATCAACGATGAGGAGATGGCATGGCCCTGTTGAGTCCGGAACAGATCGAGTCGGTGGTCCGACGCAATGTCGGCGTAGCGACCCAGCCGCATTTCGAGGTGCTGGCCGTGAACGCCGACGGCGTCGATATCCGGCTGCCCTACAGCCAGGGCATGACCCGGCTGGGTGATACCGTTTCCGGTCCGGTGCTGATGACCGCGGCCGACGCGGCGATGTACGCGGCGATCATCGCGCATGTGCCCGACGGCGAATTCGCTGTGACCAGCCATTTTCATATCGATTTCCTGTGTCGCCCCGGTCCGGCCGACGTGCTTGCCCGGGCGCATATCCTGCGTGCAGGCCGGCGCAGCGTGACCTGTCGGGTCGAGCTGTTCTCCCGCGATTTCGACACGCTGGTGGCGCATGTCAGCGGCGCGTACGCCCGCATGAGCTCGGCTACCAGCGGCGTACGGCCTTCTGCGCCGCCGGGTTGACCGGTCGCGCGATCAGCCCGGCCTGGCCGAGCGCGATCTCGTATTCGGCGCCGTCGGCCATAGGCAGATAGGTGGCGCTGCCGTACTCGGCATCCACGAACGTCGCCCAACGCGGCAGCCGCCGGGCCAAGGCCAGTATGTCCAGGCCGGCCTCCGGCCCATGCAGTGCAATCGCTCGGGTGGGTTCGCGGTTGGCCTGGCCGATATCCCGATAGCGGCCGCCGATTCGGTCGAGCCGATACAGGGCGTCGAGGCCCAGCAGGTTGGCCCAGCCGTGCCATTTCAGAACCCGCGCATCGAGCTGCCATTCGTCACCGGTCAGATCCACGATGCGCAGCCGCTCGTCGGCGGTGACCAGCATGCCGCGGTATTGCTGAATGCCCGTCTGTGTCAGGTGCAGATGGGCCAGCGGCTGTTCATGGGTCAGGCGGGCATACGAATGAACATTGATGCCGATCGCGACCGCCAGTCCGGCCAGCGCCAGACACAGACCTGCGCCGATGCCGCTGCGCCCGGCGGCCAGTACGCGACGTCGGCGCAGCCGCCCAGCGGCGCGAACCAGCAGTACCAGACCGATCGTGCCGGCCAACCCGCAGACCACGAACAGTACGGTCATGGGCCGAACCCGGCCGGCCGAGGGGCGCTCGATCGCGCCTTGTCCATGCCGAGGTGCCTGAACACCAGCGCGCGAATTACGCCACGCTCAGCCGGCCGGTCGGCCCGTCGTGGGCTGGGGGCAACTGCTCGAACGGGCTCGGAGGGGTTGGGCAGGGTGTTCGTCATTATCGGCAGACGGCGCATCGGGCCGATAGCAGACATAAAAAAGGCCGGCGCACCTGCGTGCGCCGGCCCCCAAACGATCGGCGGTCCGATCAGCGTGATTTGACCACGCGATACAGCCACAGCAGCAGGATTGCGCCGAGAATGGCTACGATGAAGCTGCCGATATTGAAACCGGACACCGCGCCGAAGCCCAGTGCCGTGGCGATGAAGCCACCCACCAACGCCCCGAGTATGCCGATGACGATAGTGACGATGATGCCGCCCGGGTCGTCGCCGGGCATGATCAGCTTGGCGAGGGCGCCTGCGATGAGGCCGAACACGATCCACGCGATAATGCCCATACTGTTTCCTTATTTCCTTGTATAACTCAGGCTTATCGTGCGCCTCGTACAGGTGAGGTGCAAGCGGCGTATTCACGGGGCGCGGCGATATCGAGCCTTGGCCCGACGCCCGCGCGCGCTCAGCCACGGGCGCAGCAGCCGCGGTAGCGCTGGTATCAGATATCCGACGGTTGCCATCAGGCGTGCGGTGGCCGGGCGGCTGCGTTCGATGCGCCCGTCAGCGGCACAGGCGAGCACCAGGTCGGCGATCTGTTCAGGGCTGCTCATGGCCTGCGAGAAGGTGATATCCGAGACTGCATCGATATCCGACAGGATGAAATCGGTCGCAACGGGGCCCGGCGAAACCACGCTCACGCGGATGCCGGTATCCGACAGTTCCTCGGCCAGAGCATAGGTGAGCGCGCGCAGGCCGAACTTGGTGGCCGAATACGTCGCGCTGCCCGCCAGCGGCATCTGGCCGGCGATCGAGGCAACGTTGACGATCGCGCCATGCTCGGCCGCGCGCAGGTGGTCCAGCGCTAGCCGGGTCAGTACTACCGGAGCTCGCAGATTGACATCCACCATGGCCGCCAGTTCGTCGTCGCTGCGATCGATCAGCGGGCCGCGATGATGAGCGCCGGCATTGTTGATGAGGATATCCAGCCGGCCGTGTACCGCGACCGCCGATGCGATCAGCCGTCGGCAGCCGTCCACCGTCGACAGATCGGCCGTAATCGGCGTGGCGCCGATTGCGTCTGCAACTCGCTTTAGGCGCCCGGCATTTCGCGCGGCGACGATCACGCGCGCACCGGCGGACGCGAACGCCCGGGCCGAGGCCAGGCCGACCCCGGCAGAGCCGCCGGTGACCAGTACCACGCGGCCCGTGAAGACATCCCGGGCCATATCAGTCCACCGGGCGGACCGTCTGGCGATGGGCCGGGCGGTCGAACCAGGTATCGAGCTTCTGCGACGTTCGCCGCCGGACATCGCTATCGATATATTGCGACAGCGTGATCACCGCCAGCGTGAGCGCGCCGAGGTCGTCGGTCAGGCCCAGGCCGAACAGCCAGTCGGGGATCGCGTCGAACGGCAGGATGAAATAGCCGAGCGCGCCGTAGGCAGTTGCCCGGGCCCAGGCGGGCGTGCTCGGGCGTTGGGCCGCGTAATGCAGCCACAGCGCCTTTTCGAGCAGCTCGTAGCCGGCCCGGCGCGCGACCCGCGAGACCTTGCTCCAGAAGCGTGTGTTCGAGTACTGGCCTTCGTAGCTGCGAATCTGTTCGACCGATCGGGGCGGCTGGCTCGGGCGGCGGAAACGGGTCAAGTCCATGATGATCTCCTGGCGCGAACGCGCGTGACACGATCCAGATTAGGCTCTGACCCGCGGCCGAGCAATGGATCGCGCGGCTTCATCGGATCGGCAGAAAACTGTGCGCCTGCGCCCGTCGCCAGGCTTTTTCATAATGGCCGTCGCCGGTGCCGCTGAGCAGCTCCCCGGTATCCAGAAAACGATAGACATCGTCGGCGGTATGAATTTCCGAATCGGTGGTGCGCCGGCACAGATGCTCGGGGCGCAGCTGGCCCGGGTGATCCAGTCCGACCGTGGCCACGACTTCCTGCATGGCCGCGACCGTGCGGCGATGGAAGTTGTAGACTCGTTCGGCCTTGTCCGGCACCACTACCGCACGCTGGCGCCATTTGTTCTGGGTCGCCACGCCCGTGGGGCAGCGATCGGTATGACAGGACTCCGACTGGACACAGCCGACCGCGAACATGAACGCGCGGGCCGAGTTGCACCAGTCCGCGCCCAGCGCCATGTTGGCCGCCATACGAAAGCCCGAGGTGATCTTGCCTGACGCGCCGATCTTGATGTGCTCGCGCAGCCCAGCGCCCACCAGCGTATTGTGAGCCCACACCAGGCCTTCCCGCAGCGGTGTGCCGACGTTGTCGGCCAGTTCCAGGGGCGCGGCGCCGGTGCCGCCTTCGGCACCGTCGACGACCACGAAATCGGGCATGATGCCGGTCTCGATCATGGCCTTGGCCAGCGCCATGAATTGCCAGCCGTGGCCGATACAAAGCTTGATTCCGACCGGCTTGCCGTCGGCCGAATCCCGCAGGGTGGCGATGAACTCCATCATCTCGATCGGCGTGGAGAACGCGCTGTGAGCCGCCGGCGAGACACAGGTCTGACCGACTTCGATACCCCGTGCCTCGGCAATTTCCGGGGTGACCTTCGAGCCGGGCAGCACACCGCCGTGGCCGGGTTTGGCGCCCTGCGAGAGTTTGATCTCGATCATCTTGACCTGGTCGTCGACCGCGCGCTCGGCGAACTGCTCGCGATCGAATCCGCCGTCGTCGCGTCGGCAGCCGAAATAGCCGCTGCCCAGCTCCCAGATCAGATCGCCGCCAAACTCCTTGTGGTGACGCGAAATCGAGCCTTCGCCGGTATCGTGGGCAAACCCGCCCATCGCCGCGCCCTTGTTAAGCGCGCGGATCGCGTTGGCCGATAGCGAACCGAAGCTCATCGCCGAGATATTGAGCGTCGATGCCTCGTAGGGCCGACTGCACTGCGGCCCGCCGATACGCACCGACGGCGGCGTCTCCTTGGGCGTCTTGGCCGCCATCGAATGCGCCAGCCATTCATGGCCTTCGGCATAGACGTTCTGTTCGGTGCCGAACGCATCGGCATCGTTGACGTTCTTTGCACGCTGGTAGACCTGCGAGCGCTGCTCGCGCGAAAACGGCGTGGCCTCGGTATCGGATTCCAGTAGATACTGACGAATCTCCGGACGTATCGCCTCGATCGCCCAGCGGAAATGCGCCAGCAGCGGATAGTTGCGCAGCAACGCGTGCTCGCGCTGGAACAGATCGCGCAGACCGACGACCAGGAACACCGCGCTGATTGCCAGGAACAGCCCGAAATAACGTGGCATCCCGATGCTCAGGAAGCCGAACCCCAGGGTGGCCGCGAGCGCGACGATTAAAGCCAGATAACGCATGCAGGCATGGTACGGCATCCGGCCAGGCGTGGCTGTCCGGGTTGTTCGCTAGGCGAGGCCGTTTTATCACCCGCGCCATGCCGGCACGCGCGCCGGGAAGACCAGCTCCTAGCGCTGGCAGACGGGACAGTAGAACGTACTGCGTTGTCCGATGATCTCGCGCCGGATCGGCCCGCAACCGCGTGGGCAGGGTTGGTCGGTACGGCCATAGGCAGCCAGATCCAGCTGAAAATAGCCGGTATCGCCGTCGACGCCGATGTAGTCGCGCAGGGTGGTGCCGCCGACAGCGATCGCCCGGGCGAGCACGTGCTTGATCGCCTCGGCGAGTCGATCGTAGCGGGCCCGGCCGATGCGCCCGGCGGCGCACCGCGGATGGATGCGTGCGGCATGCAGCGCCTCGCAGGCATAGATGTTGCCGACCCCGACCACGGTCGCGCTGTCCATGATGAAGGTCTTGACCGGCGCGCGCCGCTGTCGGGAACGGGCATGCAGCCACGCGCCGTCGAACTCGGCCGACAACGGTTCCGGGCCTAGATGGGCCAGCAGCGAGAACGCGTACGGATCTCCGGTCAGCCAGAACATCGAACCGAAACGGCGTGCGTCGTTGAAGCGCATGGTCATGTCGTTGTCGAGCACGATATCGACATGATCGTGGCGCGCAACGGGCGTATCGGCCGGAACCAGCCGCAGTCGGCCGGACATGCCCAAGTGCAGACAGACATGGCCGAGATCCGCCTCGAACAACAGATACTTGGCCCGCCGATGGACCGCGTGCAGACGCTGACCGGGCAAAACCTCGGCCAGAGCGGGCGAGACGGGCCAGCGCAGTTGCGCTTGGCGCACGATCACCGTACGCACGGTCTGGTCGTGCACATGGGGGGCGATACCGGCACGCGTGGTCTCGACTTCGGGGAGCTCGGGCATCGCTCTATTTTGTCACGGCGCCGAACATTGGCCCTAGTTGTCTGCCGGCGGGTGCGTCTCGGTCGGGCCGGCGCCACCGCCAGGCGTCAACGGAATGGCCGAGGGCGCAAGGTCGGTGGCCCGGCCTTGCCGCAACAGATCGGGATGGTCCATATCCAGCAGCGGACCGGCCTGGACCGCAGCCAGATGATAATCCACGCCCAGATCGGCATCGCGCAGAATCAGCTCGGGCCGGCGTTCGATCAGGTCGAGATATCGGGCCGGCCGATCGGCGAAATTCAGCGTGATCCGCGCAATACGCTCGCGCGAGGCGTCCATCGGTTCGACGCCCAGCGCACGGCTGTGGTGCCAGGCATCGATCGTGGCCTGCGCGTAGTCGGCGCCGCGGTCGACATCGGCAGGGGCAACCTGCCAGCCGCCGGTGCCGCTGCGGATCAGCGTCAGTCGCGGCAGGATCAGGCGGGTCAGCTGTTCATCACGCCCGATCAGCCCCGGCGCCAGCCAATGGGTCCAGCCCAGCGGCTGATCGGCCAGCTCGCCCACCGCAACCAGCAGCAACGCATGCGCGGTGCGCACATAGCGCGTCCCGGGGCGGGGGCCCTCGGCGCCGATGGCGATCGGCGCCTGATCGTTGAACCGCAGTACCAGCGACGGGTCGTCCATGCCGCTGACCGTCTCCGCCACGGCATCGCGGGCCATGCGGCGTTCGGGGACGGCGTCGGCGAACGCCAGCAGAGCCGCCACGCGGTTGGCATCCACGCGTGCCCGGACCGGTGCGCTCAGCCGCCAGCGAGCACCGTCCCGGTCGCGCGCCAGCGCGATCACGTCGTCGGGCGTGTTGACCGTGATGTCGGTAATGGCGGCCGATGCCAATCCGGTCACGCTCGGCGGGGGCGACGGCTTCGGGGCACGCATGAGCCACAGGGCACTGCACAGGGCGACCAGCCCGGCGAACAGCAGCAGATTGAACACGATTCGCTTGCGATTCATGGGCGTAACGGGTCAACGTCGGCGGCGCAGCCACCAGCGGCCCAGGCCGATGGCGATCAGTGCCATGGGCAGGCCGATCACGAACACCCACCACATCAGGCGAATGCGGGCGGGGGCCATCTGCAGGGTCGCATCGGGAGCCTTGGGCACGTCGACGGCAATCTGCGCATCGCGGTGAGCCAGCCACTGGAAAACAGCCAGCGCCAGGGCGCGATTGCCCAGATTGCCCAGATGCCCGTTGGCCATGAAGTCGCTATCGGCGATTACCGCGACCCGCTGTTGATCCGGCGTCGCGGCAGCGCTGGGTGCGGTTTGGTCGGCGGGCATGGCTCGGGTCAGGGCCAGGGCCATGTCCACCGGCCCTCGGGTATCGCCCTTGCCAGGCTCGAACACCAGGCTGGCGCGGTCGAGTGCGCCGGTCTCCAGCCAGCTGCGCGTGGTCGAACGCAGGAACACGGCAGGCTTCCAGCCATGAGTCTCGGTAGCAGCCAGGCCGCCGGCAAAGGGGAACAGGCTCAGTTGGGTGAGATGTTCGGTGATCGGCGTATCCGGGTAGTTGGCGACCAGTGCCATGGCCGGGTGGCCCGTCCCCAGCGTCTGGTAATCCGGGTACACCAGAGTGCCGGGGCGCCAGCGGACGCCCAGATCGTCGGCCAGTGCAGCCAGGCCGTAGCGCTGGCCGGGATCGTCCACCCATAGCAGGGCGCCGCCGCGTGCAACGTAGTCGCGGATCATGCGTATTTCGCCGGGCAGCAGGGTCTGCTGCGGACTGGCGATCACCAGCACCGCGGCATTGTCCGGGATCGCCGCGGCCTGGGCGAGATTGAGCGTGCGTGTGGTCATGCCCTGGGCATCGAGCACGCCGGCCAGTGCGCTGTAGCCGCCGCTGGCGTCGTCGTCCGGCGCGCGTTCGCCGTGGCCGGTGAGAAACACGATCCATTGTCGATGTGCAGCCGACAGCCGCTGCAATGCGTTGGTCACGCTGGATTCGCTGTAGTCGGTGAGGGTCTGGGTGCGGCCCTGGTAGCCGAGCACGACGGCGCCGTCGGTGCCGATACCCAGAGCCCGCATGCGGTCGGGATGGCGGGCCGGGTCGGCGAAGGTCAGCTTCACATAGCGGCTCGCTCGGGTATAGCGGGCCAGACGGGTCCGTACCGTATCCCGCTGGGGGCCGGGATAGATATAGGCCGTGAAGGTGACCGGGTCGTCGCCCAGCGAATCCAGCACCCGCTGGCTGGCCTCGGTGAGTGTGTTGCGGTGACCGTAGGTCCAGTCGGCGCTGATCGCAAAACGCTGGCTGGCCACGCCGGCTGCGATCGCCACCGCCAGGATCAGCACCATGCTCAACAGATGGCCGGCCTTCACGCGCTTCGATCCATGTCCAGCCGGACGACGGTCAGGCCCAGAAAACACAGCGTGAAGATGAGGAAATACAGCACGTCAGCGCTGGAGAACACTCCGCGCAGCAGCGCGTCGTGATGACCGATCAAGGACAGCGTGCGAGCCAGGCCGGCCAGCGGTACGGTGGTGCCGAAGATCACGGGCTGCCAGTCTAGCGTGGAGACCGCATAGACCAGCCACAGCGTGAGCAGCGCGCCGAGTGTGGTCACCGCAGCAACGGTCGGCTCCCGTGTGAGCGATGAAATGAATACGCCAAGCGCGGTGAAGGCGGCCATGACCAGCCACAGCCCGACCGCCGCCGCCGCCAGCAGCCCCAGATCCAAGGGTGTGAACAGCCACAGCGACAGTGGCATGGCCACGATCAACAGCCACATCAGGCTGAGATAGCTCATCAGCCCGACGAACTTGCCGGCCACCAGGGACGCGAGGCCGACGGGTGCTGCGAGCATCAATTCCAGGCTGCCGGTTTTTCGTTCCTCGGCGATGACGCGCATGGTCAGCAGCGGTATCACCAGCAGCATCACGAGGGTGGCGAACCGCAGCAGGCCACCGCCGACCAGTTCGGACACGCCGTCGTAGGCCCCGAGGCTGCGCGGATTCAGCGCGATATCGCTCAACGACAGTACGAACAGCAGACCGGTGAGCAGCTGGGTGATGGCCAGCAGGGTCCAGGCCAACGGCGAGACGAACAGCCGGCGCAGTTCATGGCCGGCGATGGCAAACAACCCGGTCACGCGGCGGCCTCCGGCGCGTGGCGTTCACTGCCGCTGGTCAGCGCGGCGAAGCGCTCTTCCAGGCTCGGCGCGCGTCGTGTCAGCTCCAGCAGTTGCCAGCCACGGGCGACCGCCGTATCGACCAGGGTGGCCCGCACGTCGTGACCGGGGGCGACAGCCAGACGCCAGCGACCGCTGCCCAGTGCCGTGGCGTCGACCACGCCGGTGATTGCCAGCAGCGCCTCGCGCGCCGGACTCGCGCCCAGCAACAGCTCGACGGTGTCGCCGTCGCCATGGCGCGCCAGGGCCGCGTCGTAGACCACGCGTCCCTGGTGGACGATCAGCACGCGGGTCGCCACCGCCTGGATCTCGGAGAGCATGTGACTCGACAGAATCACGCTATGGCGGGCCGCCAGGCGTGCCACCAGGGCACGCACGCCGCGCAGCTGGTTCGGGTCCAGACCGGCCGTGGGTTCGTCGAGGATCAGCACGTCCGGACGATGCACGATGGCCTGGGCGATGCCCACGCGCTGCTGAAAGCCTTTCGAAAGATGACCGATCGGCCGCCGGCCGGTGTCCTCGAGGCCGCAGTCGGCCCGTGCGGCGTCGATCGCCCGGCGTCGATCGGCCCGCGGCACGCCGTGAACCGCGGCACAGAACGACAGATATTCATCGACCGTCAGCTCCGGATACAGGGGCGGGCGCTCGGGCAGATACCCCAGCCCTTGTTTGGCCGTGCGGGCGTCTTCGGCCAGGTCGTGCCCGTTCAGGCTCACCCGGCCGGCCGAGGGGGCCAGCGTGCCGGCAAGCATGCGCAGGGTCGTGCTCTTGCCGGCGCCGTTGGGTCCCAGCATGCCCAGTACCTCGCCCGCGGCCAGTTCAATATCGATCCCGTCGACCACCCGGCGTCCGGCATAATCGCGGGCCAGGCCCTGCGCGCATAGCTTGATATCGCGTTCCATCATCTGTGTCCAGCGCGTGGTGCGTAAGCGGGCGACCGGTGCGGTTCGCGTGCGCGCATCATCGGTTGATAACCTCATGACCGTAAAGCCCCACGAAGGTTCGACTGCCCCGAATATGAGCACCAAAGACCGATACGGCGAACTCGGTGTCGATACCGGCGGCACCTTCACGGACGTGATCGCGCGTGTCGGCCAAGCGTTGCAGGTGCACAAGATCGCCTCGACGCCGGACGCGCCGGAACGTGCGGTGATCGACGGCGTGCGGCATTTCGCCGGCGACGCCGCGCCCGACTGGCGGATCGTTCACGGCTCGACCGTGGCGACGAACGCACTGCTGGAAAACGAGCTGGCAGACACGGGCTATGTCACCAACGCCGGTTTTGCGGATCTGCTGACCATTGGCCGGCAGGCCCGTCGCGATCTCTATGCGCTGGAGCCGCGTCCTTCGCCCGTACCGGTGCCGGCCGAGCGCTGTTTCGAGATCGAGGCGCGCATGGCGGCCGACGGTCAGACGCTGGTCGCGCTGGAATCGGCCATGCTGGAGCGCCTGGTCGAGCGGGTGCGTTCGGCCGGCGTGAAGGCGGTAGCCATCAACCTGCTGTTCGCCTTCATCGACGACCGTCACGAGCGAGCGATCGAGCAGGCGTTGGCCGAGGCCGACCCGGGGCTGACCATCGCCCGCGGCTCGCGGGTGTTGCCGGAATACGGCGAGTACGAGCGCGGTATCGCGACATGGCTGAATGCCGCGCTCGGCCCGGCCGTGGGCGGCTATCTGCGCCGGCTCGAGGACGCACTCGAGCGGGTGGCCATCATGCACGGTGCAGCGGGCACAGTCGGCATCGATCAGGCCGCCGACAACGCCGTCAACCTGCTGTTGTCCGGTCCGGCGGGCGGGCTGCTGGGCGCCCGCTTCGTCGCCCGGGCCGCCGGGCTCGAGCGCGTGCTCACGCTCGATATGGGCGGCACCAGCAGTGATGTCGCGTTGGTCGGAGAGGAATTGGCGCTGACCAGCAAGACCCGTATTGCCGATTACCCGGTGGCCGTGCCGATGGTCGATATGCACACCATCGGTGCCGGCGGTGGCTCGATCGCCTGGCTGGATGCCGGCGGGCTGCTCAAGGTGGGCCCGGCCTCGGCCGGCGCCGATCCGGGCCCGGCCTGCTATGGCAAGGGTGGAACCGAGCCGACCGTCACCGATGCCCATGTCGTGCTCGGGCGACTGCCTGCCTCCACACGGCTGGGCGGGCATATGGGTCTGGACGTACGCGCGGCCCGTCGGGCCATGGCCAAGATCGCCGAACCCCTCGAGCTGAGCGTGGAGGCTGCTGCCGCCGGCATCCTGCGGGTGGCCGACGAAGCCATGACCGGGGCGCTGCGCGTGATCTCGGTTGCCCGCGGCGAATCGGTCGCCCGGGACAGTCTGTTGTGCTTCGGCGGGGCCGGGCCCTTGCATGCCTGTGCGCTGGCCGAAGGCATGGGCATGCAGCGCGTGCTCATACCGGTGTTCGCCGGCGTGTTGTCCGCGCTCGGGATGCTGGTTGCTCGCCGCTCGCGCGAGCGTTCATTGAGCATTCTCCAACCGCTGGCCAGCGTGGAGGCCGCGGCGATCGACGACTGGCTCGCGCCGCTGCGCGAAGACACGCGCGCCGAACTCGCCGACGAAGGCGTTGCCGATCGGGACATCGACGAGCGGCTGAGCGCCGATCTGCGCTATGCCGGACAGAGCGCGTCGCTCAATCTGGCCTGGCGCGAGCCGAACGAACTCGTCGATGCGTTTCACCAGGCGCACGAAGCCCGCTACGGCCATCGCTTCGATCTACCTGTCGAACTGGTGAATCTGCGACTGCACAAGGCCGGGCCCGTGCCCGATATGCAGTTGCCGGATATCGCCACGCGTGAGGGCGCGCCGCAGCCGAGCGAAACCGTGGCCGTACACGATTTCGGCAGCGATGTACCCGTCTACGATCGAGACGCGCTGTACGCCGGCCAACGGTTCGATGGCCCGGCGATTGTGCGAGAGACGGTAACCACGACCTGGGTCGCAGCCGACTGGTCGGCCGAGGTCGACCCGAAGGGTAATCTGTTGTTGCGCCGACGCTGACCGGCCCGGCCCGGCCCGGTCTGGCGACTGGACGGAATTCGTCGCGTCCGGCCCGAGCGACGGGTCAGCAGCGGCTGCGCTGTCGGCCGTCAACGCGCGCTTGCTGTTGCCAGCCCGAACACAAAACACAAAAAAACCGGCGCACGGCCGGTTTTTTCGCGATCCATGCCGGCTCGTGCCGGCTCGCTCAGATCACTTGATCTTGGCTTCCTTGAAGATCACGTGCTTGCGGGCCTTGGGATCGTATTTCTTCATCTCGAGCTTGTCGGGCGTGTTCCGCTTGTTCTTGTACGTGGTGTAGAAGAACCCGGTATCCGCGGTCGAGACCATGCGTACCTTTTCGCGCATTATGCTTTCTCCTGCTTGCGGATCTTGGCCAGCACCTGATCGATACCCTGACGATCGATGATGCGCATGCCCTTGGCGGACACCCGCAGACGAACATAACGCTTCTCGGATTCGACCCAGAAACGGTGCCAGTGCAGATTGGGCTCGAAACGACGACGCGTCTTGTTGTGCGCGTGCGAAACGTTGTTACCGGTGACCGGGCGCTTGCCCGTCACTTGACAGATTTGGGACATCACTAACCTCTTGGATCGCGCGCAGCGCGTCAGCGAGCCGCGTATTTAATCATTATTGGGCGTGCGGCACAACCGCATATCGCGATAAATACGCGGGTTCGTGGCGACCATCGGCATACGGTCGGCCCCCCATGGGGCAGGCAAACAAAAACACCCCGCCTGAGCGGGGTGCCGGGACCGCGGCCGCGCACCCGCGCGACCGCTTGCCTGCTGGTGACCTCGGCGACGCGCTAGAACGCGTAGCGGGCGCCCACGCGGACTTCGTTGTCGAAGTCCAGGCCCTGATTGCCGATGTCGTACTCGGTCGAGGCGTATTCGGCCGACAGCGCGAAGTTGTCGGTCAGATAGCCCAGCGTGCGTACACCGTAGCGCCAGCCGTCGGGCGAGCCATAGCTGATGCCGTCGCCGGAAATGCTGCCGTAGTCGACATAGCCACCGTGCGGGTTGATCTCGACGCGCGGATCGACCATCCAGCGCAGGCCGGCATCCACGCCGAAACCGGTGCCGGTGGCATCGCGATAACCCACGGCGTTGCGCAGGCCCAGGCGCTCGTAGGACACGGTGCCATAGTAGCCGAGACCGGTGCCTTCGGCGCCGCCATAGTCGTAGAAATCGTTGAGGCCGACACCGATGCTTCCGCGGTTCACGTCGAGCCCGCTGTTATCCATGTCCAGACGGTCATAACGTCCGTTGACGAACACATGATCGGTGAGCGCAGCCGATGCTTCGGCGCCGAAGCCGTCGTAATCGTAGCGGGTGCCGTCGAGCGAGCCATCGGGGATGTAGTCGCCCTGGAAATAGGTATAGCTCGGCGCACCGGGTTGATCGTTCGGAGCGGCGACAGCGGCCAGCGGCAACAGGCCGGCAGCTAGGAAGATCGCGGTCTTGTTCATAAATGGTTCTCCAAAAGCGCTTGCCGGAACAGGGGGAGGGTTCCGGCGCAGGCGAACTTTAGGCAGCCGCGCGAAAAATGTCAATAAAAAGTTAATTCATCGTTATAATAGTTTCAAGCATGCATATTACATCATACCGCGCTCGGCCAACGATGTGTGACCCGAGCGGGTCAGGATTAAATGATCCAGTACGCGGATATCGACGAGACCCAGTGCCTGGGTCAAACGTCGCGTGATATCGCGATCGGCCGCGCTCGGCTCGGCCACCCCGGACGGGTGGTTGTGCGCGAGGATGAGCGAGGCCGCGTTGTGTCTGAGCGCGGCCTTGACCACTTCCCTGGGATACACCGCAGCGCCGTCGATGGTGCCGCGGAACAGTTCCTCGAAAGCGATCACGCGATTGCGGGTGTCGAGAAACACGCAGGCGAAGATTTCGTGCGCCCTGTCGCCCAGGCGCATCGAAAGATAGGCGCGTGTAGCTTGAGGGTCGCTTAACACGTCCTGGTCGGCGAGCGTCTCCGCGGCATGGCGCCGCGCCATTTCCAGCACTGCCTGGAGCTGCGCGTATTTGGCTGTGCCCAGCCCGCGGGTATGACAGAACGTCTGTCGATCGGCGGCAAGCAGCGCGCCGAGGCTGCCGTACTCGGTGAGCAGTGCGCGCGCCATGTCGACCGCGCTCTGGCCGGCGATGCCGACCCGCAGAAAGATCGCGAGCAGCTCGGCGTCGGACAGGGCCGCGGCGCCGCGTTCGAGCAGTTTCTCTCGCGGTCGTTCGCTGGCCGGCCAGTCGGATATGCGCATTGTCGTTCTCCCCATCGTCGTTGTTGTTTCTGCCAGCCTGCCGGGGCGTGGACTGCACCGTCCATGCCCGAGGGGGCGATCCGCCGCGCGAGCCGGCCGAGTCTGGTTACAATGGCGCCATGCAGCAGCTGGCGCATCGTCGAATCGTGCTTGGAATCACCGGCAGCATCGCGGCCTACAAGGCGGCGATGCTGGTCCGGCGTCTGGTCGAGGCCGGGGCCGAGGTCCAGGTCGTGATGACGGACGCGGCCAAGCGTTTCATCACGCCAATGACGCTGGCGGCCCTGTCGGGCCGGGCGGTACGCGACACGCTGTGGGACGAGGCGGCCGAACTGAGCATGGGCCACATCGAGCTGGCCCGCTGGGCGGATCTCATCGTGATCGCGCCCGCCTCGGCTGACACCCTGGCTCGCCTGGCCGGCGGACGCGCCGACGACCTGCTGACCACGCTGTGCCTGGCCAGCGAGGCGGATGTGATCGTCGCGCCGGCCATGAATCACGTCATGTGGGCGCATCCGTCCACGTGCGACAACGTCGCCCGGCTGGCCGCGCGCGAGGTGGGCTTCGTCGGCCCGGTCGACGGCGCGCTCGCCGAACGCGAAACCGGCGCTGGCCGCATGGCCGAGCCCGAGGCGATTCATGCTGCGATCGTCGCCTATTTCGACGACACGCGTTCGGCCGGGGTGCTGGCCGGGCGCCATGTAGTCGTCACGGCTGGGCCGACCCGCGAAGCGCTGGACCCGGTCCGGTTCATTACCAACCATTCGTCGGGGCGTATGGGTTATGCGCTGGCCGAGGCCTGCAGCGCGGCCGGCGCGGCGGTGACGCTGGTGTCCGGGCCGACGGCTCTGGCGACTCCGCCAGGGGTGGAGCGGGTGGATATTCAGTCGGCCGCGGACATGCATGCCGCGGTCATGGCGGTCATGGATGGGGCCGACCTGTTCATTGGCGCGGCGGCGGTCGCAGACTACCGTCCGGCCACGACCGCAGCCGACAAGATCAAGAAAGCCGACGGCGACACCCAGCTGGCGCTCACGCGCACCCGCGACATCATTGCCGATGTGTCGCGCGCGTATCCGGATGTGTTCACGCTCGGTTTTGCAGCCGAGACCACCGATATGGAAGCCAGCACGCGCGCCAAGCGCGAGCGCAAAGGGTTATCAATGATTGCCGGCAACGTGGTCGGCCCGGAGCATGCCTTCGGCCGCGAGGACAACGCGTTGTTCGTGGTCTGGGAGTCCGGCGAGCGCGAACTCGCCCGGGCCAGCAAGCGGGATCTGGCCGATCAGCTGGTCGAGCTCGTCGCCGAGCGCCTGGCGGCCGGCGGCTGATTCAATACTCACATCCAAGACAATCAGGAACGGACACATCGCCATGGCCAGACTTCAGGTGAAGGTGCTCGACGAGCGCCTCGGGCGCGATTTCGACATGCCCCAGCGTGCGACCGCGGGCTCGGCCGGTATTGATCTGCGCGCGATGGTCGACGAGGCGGTCACGCTCGCGCCGGGCGACTGCGAGCTGCTGCCGACCGGGCTGTCGATCCATATCGCCGATCCGGCGCTGGCCGGCATGATCCTGCCGCGCTCCGGGCTCGGCCACAAGCATGGCATCGTGCTCGGCAATCTGGTCGGGCTGATCGATTCCGATTATCAGGGCCCGCTCATGGTCTCGGCGTGGAACCGCGGCACGCGGGCGTTCACTATCGAGCCGGGCGAGCGTATCGCCCAGTTCGTGCTGGTGCCTGTGGTCGCCGCGGAGCTGGAGATCGTGGATGGGTTCGACGACAGCGAGCGGGGCGTTGGTGGTTTTGGCTCCACCGGCACCGCGTAATGACGACGCTGGAGGAACAAAAACGCATGTCGCTGGATCCGGAAGCCGCCGCGCGCGTCGCACGCGTGCTCGGCGAGGCATTACCCTACATTCGCCGTTTCACTGGTAAGACCATCGTCATCAAGTACGGCGGCAATGCCATGACCGATCGCCAGCTGAAGTCCGGTTTCGCCCGTGATATCGCCCTGATGAAACTGGTCGGCTTCAACCCGGTGGTGGTGCACGGTGGCGGGCCCCAGATCGGCCAGCTGCTCGAACGGGTGGGCAAGCAGACCCGCTTCATCAAGGGCATGCGGGTGACCGACGAAGAGACCATGGACGTGGTCGAGATGGTCCTCGGCGGGCTGGTGAACAAGGAGATCGTCAATCTCATCAACCAGCACGGCGGTCGTGCCGTGGGGCTGACCGGCAAGGATGGCGGGCTCATTCATGCGCGCAAGCTGGCGCTGGTCGACGACGATACCGACCTGGGCTTCGTCGGCGAGGTCTCGCATATCGACCCGCGCATCGTCCGGCGCCTCGAGGCCGACGACTTCATCCCCGTGATCGCGCCCATCGGCGTCGGCGCGGACGGACGCAGCTACAACATCAACGCCGATCTGGTGGCCGGCAAGATCGCCTCGGTGCTCGAAGCCGAAAAGCTGATGCTACTGACCAATACGCCGGGCGTGCTCGATGGGGATGGCCATCTGTTGACCGGTCTGACGCCGGCCCAGGTACGCGAGCTCATCGATGCCGGCGTCATCCATGGTGGCATGCTCCCCAAGATCCAGTGTGCGCTGGATGCGGTGGCCTCCGGCGTGCGCGCGGCGCATATCGTCGACGGGCGGGTGGAGAACGCCGTCCTGCTGGAACTGTTCACCGATGCCGGGGTGGGCACGCTCATCCGCAGCCAGGCGGTCGAACCGCCGACGCACGGTCCGGCCTCTGCCTGACACGCCGTTGCCGGGTCGGCACGCTACGAGCCGTGATCTGGCCGCGGGCGGCGCCGGTGGCCGACCCGGGCCGGACCGAGCACGATCGCGCACAGGCCCAGCCCGAACAGGGCACGCGCGGGGCGATCGGCCGAGGCGGGCTGATGCAGTCCGCCCGCCGGCATCGCTGCTGACCCAGGCGCGGTGGTGTTCGCTGCGACACACAACACGGCGCCGAACAGCAACACGCCGCCCAGCAGGGCCGGCGCACGACGTGGGGTGACAAGCATGGAGGCTCCCGTGGCGTGTATTACGCCAATACCCAAGCGTGTTTCGTGCCACGGGGAGAAAGTCTTTAGTGTTGACGGGTTACGCACGCGACCGATGCCGCGACGTGGTCTTTCGTCAGTTTTTCCGACGCTGGACGACGCTCGGACGGCCCGGCCCCGGGTACGCCGACCGCGCCTCGGCTAGCCCGCGATCCCGTAGCGCTGCCGGTAGGCCTGGATCGCGTTCTGTGTGTAGGCGTCCAGTCGTGCGTTCCGGGCAAAGGCCACGACATCGTCGAGTGTGGCCACCGCGACGGTGGGAATGCCTTCGTCCTCTGCCAGCGCCTGGATGGGCGAGCGCGCATCGGCACCGCGTTCCTGTCGATCGAGGGCGACCAGCAACCCGGCGACTTCGCTGCCGGCGCCGCGGATCAGCTCGATGGCTTCGCGTACGGCGGTACCGGCGGTGATGACGTCGTCCACGATCACCACGCGTTTGCCCAACGGCGCACCGACCAGCACGCCACCTTCGCCGTGATCCTTGGCCTCCTTGCGGTTGTAGGTGAACGCCACGTCGCGCTGCCGGCCGGCCAGCGCACAGGCCAGTGTGGCGACCAGGGGAATTCCCTTATAGGCCGGCCCGAACAGGCTGTCGTAGGCGATGCCGGACAGTTCGAGCGCACTGGCATAACCGTCGGCCAGGCGTGCCATCCCCGCACCGCTGGCGATCGAGCCGAGGTTGAAGAAATAGGGACTCACGCGGCCCGACTTGAGCGTGAACTCGCCGAAGCGCAGGGCATCGTAGTCGAGGGCGAGGTCGAGAAAATCCTGGCTATGAGCGTGCATCGGCGAGCGGTCCTCTGCGTTGCGGGCGGTGTCGGGGATGCACGTATGATAAGCGCTTCATTTGTCCGACACGACCGATTCATGCGGGTGATTTCCTTTAACGCCAACGGTATCCGCGCGGCCCAGCGCAAGGGGTTCTTCGAATGGATGGCCGCGCAGAACGCCGATGTGGTGTGTATCCAGGAGCTCAAGGCACAACAGCATCAGCTCGAAGGCGTCGATGCGTTCTGGCCGGCGGGCTACCACTGCTTCTATGAAGAGGCCACCCGTCGCAAGGGGTATTCCGGTGTGGCGATCTACTCGAAGCGCGAACCGGACGAGATTCTGCGCGGCATGGGCCACGACGAATTCGACGGCGAAGGCCGTTATATCGAGGCCCGCTACAAGCGTGACGAGGGGGATCTGGCCATTGCCAGTCTGTATGCACCGTCCGGCTCGTCCGGTGATCACCGGCAGGACTCGAAAGAGCGCTATCTGGCCCATTTCCCATCGTTGTTGACCGCGCGCGCCGCCGCGCCGGGCGAGTACCTGGTGTGTGGCGACTGGAACATCGCGCACAAGGAGATCGATCTCAAGAACTGGAAGAACAACCGTAAGAACTCGGGTTTTCTGCCACACGAGCGAGAATGGATGGACCGCCTGTTCGGCGACATGGGCCTGGTCGACGTGTTTCGCCAGCTCAATCCGAACGAGGACGAATTCACCTGGTGGTCCAACCGCGGTCGTGCCTGGGACAACAACGTCGGATGGCGTATCGATTACCAGGTCGCCACACCGGGGCTGGCGGCCAAGGCGACGGCGGAATCGGTCTACCGGGCCGAGCGGTTGTCCGACCATGCGCCCCTGACGATCGATTATGACCTCGCACTCTGACGCTGTGGGCGAAGACCGCCCCCGGCGCGACTGGCGGGCAGCGTGGGCGATCTATGCCCAGCCACGGGTCATCGGCATGGCGTTTCTGGGGTTCTCCTCCGGTCTGCCGTTCTTGCTGGTGTTTTCCACGCTCTCGGCCTGGCTGGCCCAGGAGGGTGTATCCAAGACCACGATCGGGTTCTTTTCGTGGATCGGGATGATGTACTCGATCAAGTTCTTCTGGGCGCCCGTGATCGATCGCCTGCCACTGCCCGTGCTCGGACGACTGCTGGGGCGACGACGCGCCTGGATGCTTGTCGCCCAGATCGGTCTGGCGAGCGGACTGGTCGCCATGGCGCTGACCGATCCGACCGCCGATCTGGCGCGTCTGGCCTGGTTCGGCCTGCTGGTGGCGTTTTCATCGGCCACCCAGGATGTAGCGATCGATGCCTGGCGTATCGAGGCGGTGGCCGACAGCGTGCAGGGCGCCATGGCCGCGACCTACCAGGCCGGTTACCGGATCGCGCTGCTCACCGCCGGAGCCGGGGCCTTTTTCATTGCCTCGGCGACCACCTGGCCGATCACCTATCTGGTGATGGCCGCGCTGGTCGGCGTCGGCATGGTCACCGTGTTGCTGATCGCCGAGCCCGAGGCCTCGGCAAATGCCGGCCGCCAGCCGCGTGAACCCTGGGTCGATGCGCATCTGGCACGGTGCGCCTTCCTGCCGGCTGCGTTGCGCGATGCCTACGGCTGGGTGCTGGCAGCGGTGGTCTGCCCTCTGGTGGATTTCTTTGCCCGTTACGGGCTGCCGGCGTTGCTGATCCTGCTGTTCGTCAGCGTGTTCCGGGTCACCGACATCACGCTCGGCGTCATGGCCAACCCGTTCTATCTCGACCTGCACTACACCCTCGCCGAGATCGCCAGCGTCTCGAAGATATTCGGCGTGCTGATGACCATCGGCGGGGCCACGCTCGGCGGCGTGCTGGTGGTGCGCTACGGCATTCTCAAACCGCTGCTGGCCAGCGCGATCCTTGCCGCGGCCACCAATCTGGCGTTCGCGTGGCTTGCGACTCTGATGCCGGGGCCACAGGTACTGGGCCTGTTCGATGCGGGCGTGGCGGATATGGCCCGGCATGGCGCGATGAATTACCTGTTCATGCCGTCGCTGTATTCGCCATGGCAACCGGACAATCCCGGTCTCGTGGCATTGGCGTTGACCGTCTCGGCCGACAATCTGTCCGGCGGCATGGCCGGCGCGGCATTCATCGCTTATCTGTCGAGCCTGACCAATACCGCCTACACGGCCACGCAATACGCGCTGTTCTCTTCGCTGATGACCCTGCCCGGCAAGTTCCTCGGCGGGTTTTCGGGCTGGATGGTGGACCAATACGGTTATGTCTGGTTCTTTAGCTATACCGCGGCCGCCGGGTTGCCGGCGATCGTGCTCGTCTGCTGGTTGATCCGTTTCTACGGTCGGCGCCGGCTTGAAACCGAACCCGTTTGACGCTGTCTTTGAATGGGTTGAACACCCAGAGGAATGTCTGATGATCTGCAAGCAATCCGCGAACGCCACACTGGCTGCCGCCTTGGTCTGTCTGCTGCCGGCCGCGGCCTGGGCGGCGCCGAACGACGGCGCCTCCGAGCCCGTCGATGCCATGGCGCTCTACAACCAGGGTGCCGCCGTGGTGCAGGATACGCGTGAGCTGTCGCTGGCCGCCGGCGCCCAGCAGATCGGCTGGCCGGTCGCCGGCCGGCTGCGCACCGACACGCTCTGGCTGCAGGGCACGGGTGTGAGGCTGACCGGTTTTGCTGCGAGCACCCAGAGCGATGCCGCTGCTGATCCGCTGGCCGCCCGCATCGGCCAGTCCGTCACGCTGGTACGCGACGACGGAACGTCGCCGGCCGATCAGCGCGAGGCTACGCTGGTCTCCGCCTCGGCCGAAGCGGTGTATGTACGCGTCGACGGCCGTATCGAGCGCTTGACCGCGGCATCGCCGTGGCAGATCACCTGGCCGGTCGATGGTTCGACCACCCAGAGCGGTGGGCTCAACCTCGAGCTCGAAGCCGACAAGGCCGGCAGCACCCCGGTCACCGCGACCTACCAGATCGACGGGCCGAGCTGGCAGGCCAGCTACACTGGACGCTTCGATGCCTCAACCGGGCATCTGTCGCTGGTCAGCATGGCGGTGATCGACAATAGCGGCGGTGCCCACCTGGCGGCCGACAAGGCCTGGCTCGTGGCCGGCGATATCGCACGGGCCGGTCGTGGCGGGATGCCGCAACCCATGATGATGGCCCGCAGCGAAGCCAAGATGGCCGACAGCGCCCCCGAGGCGGCCGGTGACACCTATCGTTATCAGCTCGATGAGCCACTGGACGTACCGGCCGGCGGGGTACGTGCGGTATCGCTAATGGCGCCGCTCGGTTTCGACGCCACGCGCCGCTATCGCTTCACCCATGGCTGGTACGACGACGGACGCGACGGTGCGCGTGACCACGCCGAAATCCGCCTGAGCTTCGACAACGACAGCGATCGGCCGTTGCCGGCGGGCGTGGTCCGGGTCTATGACGGGGCCGCCGAGGCGCGGCTGATGGGATCCGATCAGATCAACGACACCCCGACCGGGGCGCCGGTAACGCTAACCCTGGGCCGGTCGTTCGATATCACCAGCAGTCGTCAGATCGTCTCCGACGATGCAGCCAATGACGGCGCCCACGAACGCACGGTCAAGCTCACGCTGCACAACGCCGGCGCCCAACCCGCGGCGGTCGACGTGATCGAACAGCTGCCGCAGGGCGCGACCATCGTGTCGAGCTCGATCGGTCAGCAGAAAGACACGCCCGCCAATACGGGGACGTGGTCGATCGATCTGGCCGCGGACAGCCAGCGCCAGCTCATCTACACCGTGCGCTGGCCGGACAACGCCTAGGATCTGGTGTTAATGGTCGCGCTTGACGATTTCCGCGGCGATCTCTCGCAGCGGATCGGCATCGGCGCCGAATAGGTCGAGCGCTTCCATGGCCTGGTCGAACAGACGCTCGGCAAAGGCCTTGGCCTCGGCCAGGCCCATCAGCGCCGGATAGGTGGCCTTATCGTGGGCCAGATCGGCGCCCTGGGTCTTGCCGAGCGTTTCGGTGGAGGATTCGATATCCAGTACGTCGTCGCGAACCTGGAACGCCAGCCCGATCCGCCGCGCGAAGGTGTCCAGTCCGGTGCGCTGGGCATCGCTGATCCGGTGTGCGCAGTCGGCGGCCATCATGACGCAGGCGTGCAGCAGTGCACCGGTCTTGAGTGAATGCAGGCGCTCAAGCTGGTCGCGGGTAATCGTCTTGCCTTCGCTGTCCATGTCCAGCGCCTGTCCGCCGACCATGCCGTGCGACCCACAGGCCCGGGCGAGGGTTGCCATGAGGGCCGCGCGCACGCCCGGCGCATCGACCAGGCTGTCGTCGGTGGCGATCACCTCGAAGGCCAGCGCCTGAAGCGCGTCGCCGGCCAGAATAGCGGTCGCCTCGCCGAACGCGATATGCGCGGTGGGCTGGCCGCGACGCAGCGCATCGTCGTCCATGGCCGGCAGATCGTCGTGAATCAGCGAATAGGCATGGATGAACTCGACCGCGCAGGCAGATGCATCCAGATGAGCCGGGTCCAGGCCCAGGACTTCGCCGGTGGCGTAGACCAGCCGGGGGCGGATGCGTTTGCCGCCACCCAGTACACTGTAGCGCATGGTCTCGTGCAGGCGACCCGGTTGTTCATTGGCCGGCGGCAGCAGCCGGTCCAGCACGGATTCGATACGTTGGCTATAATTGTGTATTAGGCAGCTATCCATGATACAGCTCGACTGATCGTGATCCCGCCGGGGGTTGCGCGCCGCGACGGCGGGCTAGCTAGCCATTAAAGCCCGGCAACGTCAACTCGCACGTACGAGCATCGCAGCGCCTGTTGTAACGTATGGGCCTGCGACGGCCCAGCGCCCGATACGAACCGGTCCAGTCAGAAGGAAATTGTGCGCTCATGTCCTATGTCCCCGCCGAGTCTCAGCTGGATCCGCATGCCCGCGAGTTCCAGGACGAAATTTTGCCGCGTGTATCGCGCACGTTCGCGCTGACCATTCCCGAGCTGCCGGCGTCGCTGCGCATGGCGGTGGGCAATGCGTATCTGTTGTGCCGGATTGCCGACACGATCGAGGACGACGCCGAACTGCCGGTCGCCGACAAGGCGCACTGGCACGCCGAGTTCACCCGAGTGGTCGAGTCCCGACAGGGCGGCCAGGCGTTCGGCGCGGCGCTGGTCGATCGTCTGGCCGCGCGTACGCCGGCCGACGAACGCCGGCTCGTGGCACATACCGAGCAGGTGATCGCGGTGACCGACAGCCTGTCGCCGCGCCAGCGCGCAGCGATCGCGCGCTGCGTGCGCATCATGTGCGACGGCATGCCGGTGTTCGAACGCAACGCCTCGATCGATGGCCTGGCGAGCCTGGCCCATCTCGATCGCTACTGTTATTTCGTGGCCGGCGTGGTCGGCGAGATGCTGGCCGATCTGTTCTGCGACTGCGACCCGGCCATCGACACCGCCAGCGACGCGCTCCAGCGGCTGGCCGTATCCTTCGGCCAGGGCCTGCAGATGACCAATATCCTCAAGGATATCTGGGACGATCACGACCGAGGCGTATGCTGGCTGCCACGAGATGTCTTCGCCCGCCACGGGTTCGATCTGTCCACGCTCGGCGCGATGCGCGAGCGCGGTGGCGATGAGCGCTTCGCTGCCGGCCTGTCCGAGCTTATCGGTCTGGCACACGGCCATCTGCGCAACGCACTGGAGTTCACGCTTACCATCCCTGGCGAGCAGAAGGGCATCCGCCGGTTCTGTCTGTGGGCCATCGGCCTGGCGCTGCTGACGCTGCGCAAGATTCAGGCGAACCCGCAGTTCACCGACAGCGCGCAGGTCAAGGTCTCGCGTCGCAGCGTGCAGGCCACTGTGCTGACGACCAATCTGGCGTTGTCCGACGACGACCGCCTGCGTCAGCTGTTTCACATGACGGCCGCCGATCTGCCGGCGCTGACACCACGGCTGGCCGCCGTACCCGGCGCCGAGGTGGATCCACCCGGCGCGGTGCCCATCGCCCGCCGGGCCGAGCGCCCGACCGGGCTGGACGAGGCCATCGATGCGGCACATCAGCGTCTGCTCACCGATCAGAACCCGGACGGTCACTGGCGCTACGAATGCGAGGCCGACTGCACGATTCCGGCCGAATACATCCTGATGATGCATTTCGTCGACGACATCGAGCCGGGCATTCAGTCGCGTATCGCCAATTTCCTGCGTCACAGACAGGCCGCACACGGCGGTTGGCCGCTCTATCACGGCGGCGATCTCGACGTCAGCGCATCGGTCAAGGCTTACTACGCGCTCAAGCTCGCCGGCGACGATATCGACGCCCCGCATATGGTTCACGCACGTCAGGCGATCCTGGCACGGGGCGGTGCGGCCGCCTCCAACGTGTTCACCTTGATCGCGCTCGCACAGTTCGGCCAGGTGCCCTGGCGGGCAGTGCCCTTCATTCCGGTGGAGGTCATGCTCATGCCCAAGGCCTCGCCGTTCCATCTGAGCAAGGTCTCGTACTGGTCGCGCACCGTGATGGTGCCGCTGTTCATTCTGTGCAGCCTGCGCACAATGGCGCGCAATCCGCAGGGCGTGAATGTGCGTGAGCTGTTCACGGTCGCCCCGGAGAACCAGCGCGACTTCATTCCGGCGAAGTCGATGGTCCAGCGTGCGTTCAAGGCCATGGATCAGGTCGGTCGATCCGTCGAGCCCCTGATTCCGGGGTTCGTCCGCCAGCACGCCATCCGTCGCGCCGAGCGCTGGATCGTGGAGCGGCTCAACGGCGACGACGGCATCGGCGCGATCTTCCCGGCCATGGTCAATGTCTATGAAGCGCTGGGTGAGCTGGGCTACGCCGCCGAGCATCCCTATCGTGCGGCCACGCGCCGCGCCATCGACGATCTGGTGTACGAACATGGCGACATGGCCAACGTACAACCCTGTGTTTCTCCGGTCTGGGATACCGGCCTGGCGACGCTGGCCCTGCAGGAGGCCGCGAATGCGGGCGACACCCCGCCGGTGCGCGCCGCTCTCGACTGGCTGGCGGCACGCCAGGTGCTTGACGCGCCCGGCGACTGGCGCGACGCGCATCCGAACCTGCCCGGCGGCGGTTGGCCATTCCAGTACGCCAACGACTACTACCCGGATCTCGACGACACCGCCGTCGTGGCGTGGGGGCTGTACAACGCCGGCGACGGGGCGACCTACGGGCGCGCGATCACGCGGGCGGCCAACTGGCTCTGCGGCATGCAGTCGGCCAACGGCGGAGTGGCCGCGTTCGATTCCGACAACAACCACGAATATCTCAACCAGATTCCGTTCGCCGACCATGGCGCGCTGCTCGACCCGCCGACCGCCGACGTCACGGCCCGCGTGCTGACCCTGCTCGGGCGTCTGGGTCGGCCCGAGGATGAAGACGTCATCCAGCGCGGCGTGGCCTATCTCAAGCGCGAGCAGGAGGCCGACGGCTCCTGGTTCGGCCGCTGGGGCACCAACTATATCTATGGCACCTGGTCGGTGCTGGTCGGGCTCGAGGCGATCGGCGAGGATATGAACCAGGGCTGGATTCAGCGTGCGGTGACGTATCTCAAGGGCATGCAGCGGCGTGATGGCGGCTGGGGCGAGGACAACGGCAGCTACTGGAATCCGCCGCGCGGGCGAGCCGACGCCACGACGAGTTTCCAGACGGCCTGGGCCATGCTTGGTTTGCTGGCGGCCGGCGAACGCCACACCGGCGCTCTGGCGCGCGGAGCGGCTTGGCTGATCGCCCATCAGGGCGACGACGGTGCCTGGCACGATCCGGACCACACGGCGCCCGGTTTTCCGCGCGTGTTCTACCTGAAGTATCACGGCTATACCCGCTATTTCCCGCTCTGGGCGCTGGCCCGATATCGCAACGCGCACGCAGGCGAGCCGGCACCGGGCATAGCGCTCGAAAGTCCGTGAGCGGGCCGGATTCAGGTCAACATCCGCACGGCCGATCGTCATGCCGGCCGGCATCGTAGCCGCGCTGCCCGGCGAGGCCCGGGCACTCGTCCGCCTGCGCGCACGCGGCACGGCCACGCTCGCCGACGGCAGTGTGGTCGCGCTGTCCGGCCTGGGTGCCGAGCGGGCGGCAACGACTGCACGCCAGCTGGTCGCAGACGGCGCGGATCGGCTGATCAGCTGGGGCAGTGCCGCCGCGCTGGCGCCGGCACTGACCCCGGGTGATCTGCTGCTGCCCCGTGCAATCGTGGCCGAAGGCGGGCGTCTCTATCCCTGTGACATGGCGATGATCCAGGCGCTGACGGCCCGGCTGGCGTTGACGCTGCGGATCCAGTGTGGCCCGCTGGCCGAGGCGAGCGGGGTGCTGGTCAACGTCGCCGCCAAGCAGGTGCTCTACGAGCGCAGCCGTGCGGTGGCCGCAGACATGGAAAGCGCGGCCATCGCGCGGGTCGCGGCCGAGGCCGGCATCGGCTTCATGGCCATCCGCGCGGTGGCCGACGATGCCCGAATGATCCTGCCCCCGGCCGCGCATGCCGCGGTCGACGACGATGGAGCGCTGCGGCCGCTGGCCATGCTGCGGGCGCTGGCCGGCCGTCCGCGATCCATGCATGCACAGCTGCGTGCGCTCAAGCAGCTGGCAGTCGCCTTCAAGGCGGCCCAGGACACTCTGGGCGTGGCGGCCGGCGCGCTCGTCGATACGTCGAAGGCGGCATGAGCCAGCGCGTGGCCCGATGGATCGCGGTGTGGGTGGCGTTCATGATGCGTCATGCCACGACCGTGGTGATTGCGGGCGTTCTCCTGACGGCGGCCTGTGGCTGGTATGCGGCGACGCATCTGTCGATGAATACCGACAACGCTGATCTGATCAGCCCGACGGTCGACTGGCGCCAGACTTATATCGCCTACCAGAAGGCATTTCCGGTCTATACCGACAACCTCGTCGTGGTTGTCGATGGCGCCACGCCGGAGCTGGCCGCGGCGGGTACCCGACGTCTGGCCAAGGCGATGCGTGCCGATCGCGATCATTTCGAATCGGTCTATGTGCCGGGCGGGGGCGACTTCTTCGCCCGCAACGGGCTGCTGTATCTGGATACGCCCGCGCTGGAGAGGCTGTCCGACCGGCTGGTGCGAATCCAGCCGTTTCTGGGCCGCTTGTCGGCCGATCCGACGCTGGTCACCTTTTTCGATCTGCTTGACCGTGCCATGGCGCCGGATACGGCGGTGGATTTCGACCTCGCGCCGATCTGGCGCGAACTGGACGCGGCCTTCGCCGCCAGCCAGGCCGAACAGTTTCATCGGCTGTCGTGGCAGCGCCTGATGGGCGGTACGCAGACGCCGGGGGTGTCCTCGCAGCGGTTCATCATCGCTGCGCCGGTCATGAACTACGAACAGCTGCTGCCGGCCGCCGGTGCGATGGCGCGCGTACGTGCGCTGGTCGCTCAGCTGGATCTGGACGCCGAGCACGGCATGCAGGTGCGCCAGACCGGCGAGGTTGCACTCTCCGACGAGGAGCTGGCCAGCGTATCGCGCGGGGCTGCGTGGGGAGCGGGTCTGGCATTGGCCGCGGTGGGGCTGATTCTGTACCTCGGTCTTCGCTCCTGGCGGCTGATGGCGGCGGCGCTGGCCAGTCTGATCGCCGGGCTGGTCGGCACCGCAGCGTTTGCCGCACTCGCTGTGGGCACGCTCAACCTGATCTCGATCGCCTTTGCAGTGCTTTATATCGGTTTGGGCATCGACTACGCCATCCATCTGTGTCTGCGCTATCGCGAGGCGCTCGCCGAAGACGGCCATCCGCTTGTCGCGCTGCCACGGGCGGCCAGCGATGTCGGGCTGTCGCTGCTGCTGTGTGCCATCACCACCGCCGCCGGGTTTTTCGCCTTCATTCCGACGCCGTATTCAGGGGTCGCCGAACTGGGCCTGATCTCAGGCACCGGCATGTTCATCAGTCTCGTGATCAGCCTGACGCTGCTGCCCGCCCTGGTGGCGATCATGGGCGGGCATCGCGGTGTGCGCCCCCTGGCCGGAGCGGCCATGGCCCGGCGAGTGCCCGTCATCGGCCCACGCGGCGCCCGGGTGATCTGGGTCGCCGCAGGGCTGACCGCGCTGGCCTGTGCCACGGCGTTGCCGTTTCTGCGTTTCGATAGCAACACGCTCAACCTCAAGGATCCGAGCAGCGAATCGGTCACGACCTATCGCGAGCTGCTGGCCGACAGCGATCAGTCGCCGCTGACGCTCGTGACCACGGCCGCCACGCCGTCGGCGGCCGACGATACCGCCCACCGTCTGGATGCGCTGCCCGAGGTTGCGCGAGCGCTGACCGTCAACGATTTCGTACCGGACGATCAGAAGGCCAAGCTCGCGATCATCGGCGATCTGGCCCTGACACTGGCGCTGGGCCCGCCGGACATGGGCCAGCCGGCCGAACCGGTCGCCCAGCAGCGCGCGATTGCCGATTTTGCCATTGCACTCGATCAATGGCTGGATCGTGCGCCCGATGACGAAGCCCGCGTGGCGGGCCGCCACCTGGCCGACACGCTCGCCGATTGGCAGGTCTGGTTGGGACAACGCCCGGCGGACCAACGGGCCCGTGTGCTCGCCGAGCTGCGGGCCAGCCTCCTGTCCGGGCTCGGTCCGCAGATCGAGACGCTGACCGCCTCGCTCGATGCGACAGGCTTTGATCGGGCCGGACTGCCGGCGGCGATACGCAGCCGCTGGATCGGCCAAGACGGCGCTTATCGTGTCGAAGCCTTCGCCAGCGGCGATCTGAATCAGCCGGCCGTGCTGCGTCAGTTCGTGGCCAGTGCTCAGGCCGTGGTGCCGTCGATTACCGGGGCACCGGTGCTGGAGGTCGCCGCCGGGCGGACAGTGGCCGACGCCTTCGCCGCAGCGTTCGTATATGCCGCGGTGTTCATTACCGTGCTGCTGGTCGTGTTGCTGCGCAGCCTGGCCGATACGCTGCGCGTACTTGCCCCGTTGGCGCTGACCGGGCTGATTCTGTGCGCGGTGTCTGTCTGGGCGGACATACCGCTGAATTTCGCCAACGTCATCGCCTTGCCGCTGCTGCTGGGCGTGGGCGTGGACAGCGGCATCCACGTAGTCCACCGCCTGCGCTCGCACCGACCTGCCGATGGCGCGTTTCTGGCCAGCAGCACGGCGCGTGCCGTCGTCCTGTCGTCGCTGACCACGCTGGCCGGCTTCGGCAGCCTGGCCTTTTCACACCACGCCGGCACCGCCAGTATGGGACAACTGCTGGGCGTCGGTATGGTTGCGATTCTGGTAACCACCCTTATTGTCGTGCCGTCACTCGTTGGTAATGCCAACGGTTCGTCGATCGATCGCCGCGATCGCTGACCGGACTGGCGTGCCACTGATCGATTGCACACAATGGAAGCACGACTGGGAGAGGGGCGTCGGCATGAATGAATCCTCGTACAACACCCCCGCAGATCGGCCTGCCGACCCGAGGCCGCTGGATGCGCGGCTGGCGCGTCGACTGGTGCGTCCGCTCGAGGCCACCCGTGCCACGCCCAATCATCTGACCACGCTGCGCCTGGTTTTGGGGCTGATCGCCGCGGCCTGTCTGGCGCACGGCAGCCTGGCCTGGGCGAACATCGGAGCGTTCGTGTTCGCCCTGTCGAACTTCGTCGACCATACCGACGGCGAACTGGCGCGCCTGTCCGGCCTGTCGAGCCGCTTCGGCCATTGGTACGATCTGATCAGCGACGTGGTCATTCATACCCTGTTGTTCGCGGCGCTGGGCTATGGCCTGCGTGATGGCTCACTGGGTCTCTGGGCGCCCTGGCTCGGCTTGCTGGCGGGCGCGGCGGTGGCCTTCATCTTCTGGCTGCATATGCACATGGAGTCGATACTCGGGAAAGCCGATGCGAGTCTGCCCTCGGCGCGCTATTTCGAGATCGAGGATGTGCTCTATCTGTTCCCGCTGGTCACGCTGTTCCAGATTCGCCTGCCCTTTTTGATCATGGCAGTGATCGGTGCGCCCATTTTTGCTCTGTGGCTGGGCGCCTACTTCATGCGCCTGCAGCGTCGATCGGCGGTCTGAGCGTGCGTGCGCTGATCACCGGAGCAACCGGTTTCGTGGGCAGTGCGGTTGCGCGCGCCGCGCTTCGCGATGGCATGACGGTGCGGGCGCTGGTACGTCCGAACAGCGATACCGCGGCGTTGACGGGCCTGGATATCGAACAGGCCGGCGGCACGCTGGCGGATCGCCCGGCGCTGGCCGCGGCCATGCGCGGCTGCGATACGGTCTTTCATGTCGCGGCCGACTATCGGCTGTGGGCACGCCGGCCGGACGATCTGTATGCCAACAACGTCGAGGGCACCCGGCATGTGCTCCAGGCTGCGCGCGAGGCGGGTGTGCCGCGCGTGGTCTATACCAGCAGCGTGGCCACCCTGGGATTGCCCGGTGACGGTACGCCCGGCGACGAGGACACGCCGGTGGGCCTGGCGGACATGGTCGGCCATTACAAGCGGTCCAAATTTCTGGCCGAGGAGGTCGCCCGCGAGTTCGCGGCCGACGACGCCGGCCCCGCGGTGGTGATCGTCAACCCCTCGGCGCCGATCGGCCCGCGCGACCACAAACCCACGCCTACCGGGCGCATGGTGCTGGATGCCGCGGCCGGCCGTATGCCGGCCTTCGTGGATACCGGGCTGAACGTCGCCCATGTCGATGACGTGGCGCGCGGCCATGTCCAGGCGTTGCATCACGGCCGGTCGGGTCGGCGCTACGTGCTGGGCGGCCACGACATGACGCTGGCCGAGATCCTCACGCTCGTCGCCGAACTCACCGATCGCCCGGCGCCGCGGGTGAAGTTGCCGCATGGTCTTGTGCTGCCGGTTGCGCATGCGGCCGAAGCCGTCGCGCGGTTGACCGGCCGGCCACCGTTCGTGACGGTCGACGGGGTCAAGCTGGCACGCAAGCGGATGTTTTTCTCGCATGCGCGGGCCAGCCGCGAACTGGGCTACGAGCCGCGCAGCGCGCGGGACGCGCTGGCCGACGCCATTGCCTGGTATTTCGCCCATCGCTATCTGCCGGGCGGGCGCCGGCCATGAGCCGGGCGCTAATCATGGCCCTGGTTCTGTGGCTGCCGGCGACGACCGCCTGGGCCGACGAGCCCGCTATGCCAGGCCAGGCCATCAGCGGTTTCTGGCAGACCGAGCAGGGTGAGGCCGTGGTCGAGATCCGTGCCGATCCGGACACGCAGACCTATAGCGGCCGGCTCGTATGGCTGCGCCAAGCGCGCTACCTGCAGGACGACCCACGCGGGATCGGCGGTCAGCGGGTGGTCGATCGCCACAACCCTGACCCCGACCGGCGAACACGGCCGTTGCTGGGTCTGACGCTGCTGACCGGTCTGGCTTATCACCCGCAGGCACGCGACGGCCGCGGGCAATGGCAGTCCGGGCGAATCTACGATACCGAGAACGGCAAGCACTACGACTGCTATGTGTGGCTTGCCGACGCGGAGCATCTCAAGCTGCACGGCTATGTGGGGGTACGTCTGCTGGGCCGGACCACCACCTGGACACGGGTCGCCGATCCGGCGCGAGTCGAACCCGAAGAGATGGAATCATGAACGCGTATGTGCGTTTTTCCGAAGATCTCGAGGTCGAACAGCCCGACGAGGATGCCAAGATCCGCGATATCGTCGAGCTGCTGGCCGCGACCAACCGCGCGACCTTCGAGTCGGTACGCCATGCCAAGCGCGACACCCACGCCAAGGGCCAGGGTTTCGTCAAGGGCACGCTGACCGTCGTCGACGATCTGCCCCCCGAACTCGCCCAGAGCCTGTTCGCCGGCCCCGGCCGTTACCCCGTGGTCATCCGACTGGCGACCGAGCCGGGTGCGATGCTCGACGACCGCCAGCCCGCAGCCCGCGGGCTGGCGATGAAGGTGTTCGGCGTGCCCGGCGACAAGATGGCCGGCGATGGCCGCACGACCCACGATTTTCTGTTCAACAACTGCCCGATACTGCCGCTGGCCGAGGTGACCACCTACCGCGAGATCCAGGCACTGCGGGCGCACTATGTCGACGACCCGGACGGCCTGGCCGATGCGATCGCCGCCCGCGACGACGCCGAGCTGCAGACGCTGTTCGAGCGGCTGCCCAATATTCATCTGCTGGGCAATGCCTACTACAGCCAGTCGGCGTTTCGCTACGGCGACTACGTGGTCAAGTACGGCCTGTTTCCCAACACCGACGCCCAGCGTGCGCTCGCCGAGCGTGAGATCGATGCGGACGACCCGCCCGGCGTGCTGACCGAATGGCTGCGCGATTATCTGGCGGCTGCCGAGGCCGGGTTCGACTTCCGGGTGCAGTTGCAGACCGATCCACGGACCATGCCGATCGAAGATGCGTCGGTGGACTGGGATCAGCGCGCCAGTCCCTATCGCACCGTGGCCCGGCTGCATATTCCGGCACAGGATCCGTTCACGCCCGAGCGGCGTGTCTACAGCGAAGACATACTGTCGTTCGACCCCTGGGCAGGCCGCGCGGATCTGCGCCCGCTGGGTTCGATCAACCGGGTGCGGGCCAAGGCCTATCGGGCGTCGTCGACTTTCCGCCACCGCATGAACGCGCGCGCCGAGCACGAGCCCGAGCATATCGACGAGATTCCCGACTGAAGGACGCTCCCATGACGACAGCCACCCTCAATGATCGGCCGGCGGATCCGTCGGCGTCGCCGGCGACCGGCTTTCTGGCCGATCTCGACACGGACGGCCTTGCTCAGCGGTTCGCCGGTGACGACGAGTTCCTGTTCATCGACCGGTTCCTTCCGCCCGAGACCAGCGAGCAGTTTGCCGCGCGCATCGCCTCACTCGAGTCGACCGTGCACCGGAATTTCATTCCCAAGCACAAGAAGGGCGGCAGCGTCAGCCGGTACACGCTCGACGAACTGGCTCCGGAAATACCGGCGCTGTATCGGAACCCGGAATTCATCGCCTGGCTGGAGCGGCTCACCGGCGAGTCGCTGCAGGTCTGCCCGGATTCCGATCCACATGCCTATGCGCTGTATTTCTATACCGAAGCCGGCGACCATATCGGCTGGCATTTCGATACGTCCTACTACGCCGGCAAACGTTATACGCTGCTGCTGGGTGTGGTCGACGACTCGTCCAGCCAGCTCGAGTTCGAGCTGTTCAAGCACGACGACACCCGCGAAACGCTGCGCGATGCGCGCAATCTACGCCCCGGGGCGATGTGTTTCTTCAACGGCGACAAGGTCTGGCACCGGATCACCCCGCTGGGTGACGGTGAGACTCGCATCTCGCTGACCTTCGAATACGTGACCGATCCGCATATGGGGCGATGGCAGCGGTTCGTGTCGAACATGAAGGATTCCATCGCCTATTTCGGATTCCGTCAGGTCTTCTCGCGCGCGCTGGGTCGCAAGAGCGCACGTTGAAGCGAACCGCGCTCATCATGGCGCTGGTCGGCATCGCGCTGTTCACGGCGGTGCTGGTCTGGCGCGGCGCGGCCGATATGGCCTCGGCGTTGGCGGCGGCCGGCTGGGGGCTGGTGGTGGTGGCCGCCTGGCATGTGCTGCCGCTGATCATCGACAGCCATGCCTGGCGGATCCTGTTCGAGCGCCCGCGTCCCGGCCCTTGGCGTATCGTCTGGGCGCGCTGGATTGGCGAGTCGATCAACGGCCTGTTGCCGGTCGCCCAGGTCGGCGGCGATGTCGCCAAGGCGCGCCTGCTGGTATTGCGGGGGTGGCCCGGCGCACCGGTCGGCGCGACCGTTGTGGTCGACACCACGTTGGCGGTGGCCACCCAGATGGTGTTCGCGTTGATGGGCGTGGCCATGCTGCTGGCCTTGCTCGACCGGCCTGAACTGGCTTGGGCGCTGGTGGCGGGCATCGCGGTCATGGCCACGTTGGTCGGGCTGTTCTACCGTCTGCAACGCGGCGGGCTGTTCGGTGGTCTGGCTGGTTTGCTGCACAAGCTGACGGGCGGCACGCAGGCGCTGGATTTCATCGGCAGCGGCCGCGAACTGGATCGGGCGATCGGCGCGATCTATGCCCAGCCCATGCTGACCTTGAGGGCGGCCGCCTGGCGTCTGTTCGGCTGGCTGGCGGGTGTCGGCGAGGTATGGCTCGCCCTGTATTTCCTCGGCGCGCCGGTCAGTCTGGCCGATGCGCTCATGCTGGAGGCCCTCGGCCAGGCGGTCCGCGGCGCGGCGTTCGCGATTCCGGGCGCGCTGGGTGTTCAGGAAGGCGGCTACGTGCTGCTTGGCTCGCTCATCGGCCTGTCGCCGGATACCGCGCTGGCGCTGTCACTGTCCAAGCGGGTACGCGAGCTCGCCTTCGGCATTCCCGGCCTGGTGGCCTGGCAGCTTGCCGAAGGCCGCGCCTTGCAGCGCCCGCGCCGTACCAAACATTCCGTTCAGGAGCATTGAATGCACGCACTTCTACTGGCCGCCGGCGTCGGCCGACGTTTGACCGAGATCACCGGCGGTGGCCCCAAGTGCCTGTTGCCGTTCGACGGGGCCAGTCTGCTGGAACGTCACCTGCGGCTGCTGGCCGACGCCGGCATACACCGATTGACCGTGGTCACCGGCTGTGAAGCCATGCAGATCGAGCAGGCGCTGGGCGCACTCGTGCCGCGGGTGGCGCCCGAGATGACCGTCGATACCATCGTCAATCCGGATTTCCGGCTCGGCAGCGCGCTGAGTGTGGTCGCCGGCCGGGCGGTGCTCGAAGCCGAAGACGACGCACTGCTGATGGACGCCGATGTTCTCTACGACGCACGCATGCTTAAGCCCTTGACCGCCGCGGCCGGCGCCGATCTGCTGCTCATGGATCGCGACGTGGATCCCAACGACGACGAGCCGGTCAAGATCGCGCTCCGTGATCAGGCGGTGGTCGGCTTCGACAAGCAGCTGCCCGCCGGTCTGGCCTACGACACCCTGGGCGAATCCGTCGGCTTCTTCCGGCTGTCGCCTGCCCGTGCCCGGGCGTTGGTCGCGAACTGTGAACGCCTGGCCGCACAGGACGCCGAGACGCCGCACGAACATGCGCTGCGCGATCTGCTGGCCGCCGAGCCGGACGTATTCGAGGTGGCCGATGTCACCGGCGTGCCGTGGATCGAGATCGACTATCCGGAGGATGTCGACCGCGCGGTCGACATCATCGCGCCTCGGCTCGAGGCGCTGGCATGAGTACGACCTCCGATGCACCCAGTCGTGCACGCCGGCTACGTGATCTGCTGGCCTCCGACGAGCTCGAATTCATCATGGAGGCGCACAACGGTCTGTCGGCCCGCATCGTCGAGGAGGCCGGATTCGCCGGCGTCTGGGCATCGGGGCTGGCGTTGTCGGCCGCTTTCGGCGTTCGGGATTCGAACGAAGCCAGCTGGACACAGGTGCTCGAGGCCGTCGAGTTCATGGCCGATGCTACATCGCTGCCGATCCTGCTCGACGGCGACACCGGCTATGGCAACTTCAACAATCTGCGCCGGCTGGTAACCAAGCTCGAGTCGCGCGGCGTGGCCGGCGTCTGTATCGAGGACAAGCTGTTTCCCAAGACCAACAGCTTCATCGACGGTGAGCGCCAGGCGCTGGCGGACGTGGATGAATTCTGTGGCAAGATCCGCGCCGGCAAGGATGCCCAGCGCGACCCGGATTTCTGTATCGTCGCGCGGGTCGAGGCACTGATCGCCGGCTGGTCTGTGGACGAAGCCCTCGAGCGGGCGCTGGCCTATCATGCCGCCGGGGCCGACGCGATCCTCATTCACGACAAGGCGCCCCGGTTCGACAATATCCAGGCGTTCGCCGAGCGCTGGGACGACCGCTGTCCGCTGGTGATCGTGCCGACCAAGTACTACTCCACGCCGACCGACGTCTTCCGTGCGGCCGGTATCAGCCTGGCGATCTGGGCCAACCATACGGTGCGCTCGGCGGTCACCGCCATGCAGCGCACCGCCCGCGAAGTGTTCGAGCAGCAGAGCGTGGCCGGCCTTGAGGACCGCATCGCACCCGTCGCCGAAATCTTTCGCCTGCAGGGCGACGACGAACTACGCGCCGCCGAACGCCGCTATACCGGATCCGACGCGCCGATCCACGCCGTCATGCTCGCCGCCACACGCGGCGAGGGACTGGAGCCGGTCACCGAGACGCGGCCCAAGGCCATGCTGGAGATCGGTGGCAAGCCGCTGCTGCGACGGCTGGTCGATGTATTCAAGGCACAGGGCGTTCACGAACTCACCGTGGTTGCCGGATACCGGGCCGATACGATCGACGTGCCCGGCGTACGCGTGGTCGAGAACACGGATTTCGAGCAGACCGGCGAACTGGCGTCGCTGGGTCTGGCGAGCGAACATTTCGGCAGCGACAACATCGTGCTCTACGGGGACCTGATCTTCCGCCGTCACGTGCTGGTCGATCTGCTCGATGCCGACGGCGATATCGTGGTGGTCGTGGATTCCGATTCAGCCGGCCCCGGCGAAACGCTGCGCGACCCGGCCTGGTGCAGTGCGCCCGATGATCGGTCGCTGTTCGCCCAGCGCGTCACCCTCGAGCACGTGGGTCGGAACGGCGCGCCCGAGACGGCCTGCTGCGGCCGCTGGATCGGCCTGATGCGCGCCCGCGGCGCCGGCCGGACGCATATTGCCCAAGCGATCGAAACACTGCGACAGCGGGGCGACTACGAGCAGGCCGGCATTCCGGATCTGCTGAATGTGCTGATTGGCGCCGGTGTGCCGGTCCATGTGGTGTATATCACCGGCCATTGGCTTGATGTGAACGACCTCGACGATCTGCGCGCGGCCAGCGATTTCGCCCATGGTGGCTAGCGTGTGCCACCGGCCGGACGTCGGGCCCACGCCGGCGACCTGGGCCGTCTGCATGTTGCACAACCAGGGCGTCCCGCGCGAGGATTTCGTGAATGCCAACAGGACCTTGCCATGATTCAGGCAAATGATTTCATCGACCGGGCGGCCGCCCGCGGCTACGATTTCTATGCCGGTGTGCCGTGTTCGCTGCTCACACCGTTCATCAATACGGTGATCGACGACGCCCGTCTGACTTATATCTCGGCGGCCAATGAGGGTGACGCGGTAGCCGCCGCCGCCGGGCGCGCGCTGGCCGGCCGGCCGGCCGTGGCGATGATGCAGAACTCCGGGCTGGGCAACGCCGTCTCGCCGCTGACCTCGTTGAACTGGGTCTTTCGGCTGCCGATTCTGCTGATCGTGACCTGGCGCGGCGAACCCGAGATCGGCGACGAACCCCAGCACGAACTCATGGGCCGGATCACGCCGGAGCTGCTAGAGGCGATGGAGATCGACTGGGAAGTGTTCCCGGACAACGCCCAGGCCATCGACGACGTGCTGGCACGCGCCGATCGCCACATGCAGGCCACCGGCCGTCCGTATGCGCTGGTCATGCGTAAGAATACGGTCGCCCCGGCGCCGCTTGTCGACCGCAGTTCGCCGAGCCAGAGCCGGGGGGCGATCACGTTTCGCCCGGCGCCAGCACGGTCCCGTCGGCTGCCGGGTGTGAGCCGGCGCCAGGCGCTCGAGCGGCTGGTGGAGTCCACCGACGTCGGACACGACGTGCTCATCGCCTCGACCGGCTATGCCGGACGCGAGCTGTACGCGGTGGCCGATCGACCCAACCATCTGTACATGGTCGGCTCGATGGGCTGTGCGCCGCTGCTGGGGCTCGGTCTGGCACTGGCCAGACCAGACCTGCGCGTGATCGTGATCGACGGCGACGGCGCAGCACTTATGCGGCTGGGCGGCATGGCCACGCTGGCCGCCTATGGGCCGACCAATCTCGCTCATCTGCTGCTCGACAACGGCATGCATGAGTCCACCGGCGGCCAGGCCACGGTCGCGGCGGGGCTATCGTTTGCCTCGATCGCCGCCGCCTGTGGGTATCGAACGACCTACGAAGGCCATGACCTGAGCCTGATCGACGATCTGCTGGCCGGTAGTTCGCAGGGCCCGGCATTTTCGCATCTGCATATCGAGCCGGGCATCGACGCCGCTTCGCTGCCGCGTCCGGCGCATGGCCCGACCGAGGTGCGCACACGGTTCATGGCCCACATCGGAGCCGCCGAATGAGCGCATCGGCGATGCGGTTGCTCAACCCAGGCCCGGTTACCCTCACCGACACGGTGCGCGGCGCGCTGGCGAGCGAGGACCTGTGTCATCGCGAACCCGAATTTGCGGATCTGCAACAGACCGTGCGTTCCGGTCTGCGTGCGGTCTACGGTCTGAGCGACGAGTGGGCGCCGGTCCTGGTGTCGGGGTCGGGCACGGCCGCCGTGGAGGCCATGGTCAGCTCGTTGCCCGGCGCCGATGCCCGGCTGCTGATCGTGGAAAACGGCGTCTACGGCGAGCGCATGGCCCGAATGGCCGAGGTGCATGGGATTGCCCACGAGCGCATGACGCTGGCCTGGGGCCAGGCGATCGATACCGCGGCCGTGGCCGAGTGGCTGCAGGCGGGGGCTTTCAGCCATCTCGCCGTGGTCCATCATGAGACCACCACGGGGCGGCTCAACGATCTAGAGGCCCTGGGTCGAGCGTGCACCGCGCGCGGCGTGGCCATGCTGGTCGACGCGGTGAGCAGTTTCGGCGCCGAGGCGATCGACTTCGACGCCCTGCCGATCGCGGCCGTGGCGGCCACGGCGAACAAATGTCTGCACGGAGCGCCCGGCCTGGCTTTCGTGATCGCCCGGCGAACCGCGCTGGCCCATGGGCAGCCGCGGACGCTGTATCTGGATCTGGCCGAGTACTGTGCCAAGCAGGATGCGCGCAGCACGCCGTTCACGCCCGCCATTCCGGCGTTTTACGCCCTGGCTGCCGCACTCGACGAACATGCCGCCGAGGGTGGCTGGTTTGCTCGTCGCAACCGGTATCGCCGCCTTGCCGCTCAGGTGGCTGACGGCCTTGCGGCACTCGGGATCACGGCCGTACTCGATGCCGACCAGTCCTCGTGTGTGTTGCGCGCCTATCGATTACCGGCGGCGCTGGACTATGCCACCTTGCACGACCATCTCAAGCAAACGGGCTTCGTCATCTATGCCGGGCAAGGCGGCCTGGCCGATTCCATCTTCCGGATTTCGACCATGGGCGCGCTCGACGAAGCCGATATCCAACGACTGATCGCAAGCGTGGCTTGTCTCGTGCACAATTGATTGCCTGTTTGCAGCAAGTTCGTCGAACAGGCTGTATAATGAAGCTATTACGCAGGTGGGTTTGATAGCCTGCCGCACCAGTTTTCGATACGCAGAACATCGCCTGCGTATCCGGTTAGATCCAAGAGGTTTCCTATGGCCGTCCCGCTGATTCAACAGTACCGCGTGGCTCGTTACATCATGGGTAAGAAGCTTGCGCGGCAGGAAAAGTATCCACTGGTGCTGATGCTTGAGCCGCTGTTTCAGTGCAACCTGGCCTGTGCCGGTTGCGGCAAGATCGATCAGCCCAAGGATGTGCTCAAACAGCGCATGTCCGTCGACGATGCGCTGGCTGCGGTCGACGAGTGCGGCGCGCCGATGGTCTCGATCCCCGGCGGTGAGCCGTTGATCCACAAGGAGATGCCGCAGATCATCCAGGGCATCGTGGCGCGCAAGAAGTTCGTCTATCTGTGCACCAACGCCCTGTTGATGAAAAAGAAGATGGACCAGTACGAGCCCTCGCCGTATTTCACCTGGTCGGTGCACCTGGACGGGCTCAAGGAACGCCACGACGAATCCGTCTGCCAGGAAGGCGTGTTCGAGAAAGCGGTCGAGGCCATTGAAATGGCGCGCGACCGCGGTTTCCGTGTGACCATCAATTGCACGCTCTTCGATGGCGAAGTGCCCGAGGAAGTCGCCGATTTCTTCGACTACGTGACCGACCTGGGCGTGGAAGGCATTACGGTATCGCCGGGCTATTCTTACGAGCATGCTCCGCGTCAGGACGTATTCCTGGGTCGCAGCACGTCCAAGAACCTGTTCCGGAACATCTTCCGGGCCGGGCGCGAACGCGGCAGCGACTGGAAGCTCAACCATTCGTCATTGTTCCTGGATTTTCTGGCCGGTAATGAGACCTACCAGTGCACGCCCTGGTCGAATGTAACCTACAACGTGTTCGGCTGGCAGAAACCCTGCTACCTGCTCGTCGACGAGGGTTACGAAAAGACTTTCAAGGGCCTGATGGAGAACACCGAGTGGGACAAGTACGGTGTGGGCCGCAATCCCAAGTGCGACAACTGCATGGCCCATTGCGGCTATGAAGGTACGGCGGTCGAGGACACCTTCGCGCACCCGCTCAAGGCGTTGAAGGTTATGCTGAAGGGCCCGCGCCTGAGCGGCGACTTCGCCGAGGAGTTGCCGATCGTCTACGGTGACCGCGCCGAGGCCACGGCCACGCGTATTCCGATCTCGGCGATCGGGCGCCGCGAGACCGGCGCCGCGCGAGACAGCGCGCGCTAGGCGAGCGGCCACCCGGTCACGGGCCGCCGGCACGCCGGCGGCCTTTTTGTATGAGGCCCGCGCATGCTGCCGATCGCTGCCGTCATCGCTACCCTGATATGGTTCGGCCTGCTGTGCCTGCCCTGGCAGCCGTGGCGAATGCGCGAACGTTTCGAGGCCGCGGCAGGAGCGAGCCGGGCATGGGCGGATCTGTCGGATATCACCGTTCTGATTCCGGCCCGAGACGAGGCTCAAACGCTGCCGCGTACCCTCGCGGCACTGCAGGCGCAGGGCCAGGGGCTGCAGGTCGTCGTCATCGACGATCATTCGAGCGACGACACAGCCGAGGTAGCACGCCACGCCGGCCTGGCAAATTTGCAGGTCATTCCCGCCGACCCGCTGCCGGATGGCTGGACAGGCAAGCTGTGGGCGTTGGAACAGGGCCTTGCCCGCGCGAGCCGGGCACGCGTGGTGCTGCTCGATGCCGATATTGAGCTGGCCGCCGGCACGCTGGCCGGACTGCGTGAGCGCGCGATAGCGGACGATCGGCAACTGGTCTCGCTGATGGCCGCGTTGCGTATGGACAGCCTGGCCGAGCGTCTGCTCATGCCGGCGTTCATCTATTTCTTCAAGCTGCTGTACCCGTTTGCCCTGTCCAATGCCGGTTCGCGCTGGGTCGCCGCCGCCGCGGGCGGGTGCGTTCTTATTGATCGCGCCATGCTGGAGCGAATCGGTGGTTTCGCCAGTCTCCGCGATGCGGTCATCGACGATTGCACGCTGGCGGCGCGGGTGCGTGCAGCCGGCGGGCGGACGTGGGTCGGGGTGACTCATGCCGCGATCAGCCTGCGCGGTTACGACGACCTGGCCTCGATCCATGCCATGGTGGCCCGCTCGGCCTTCACCCAGCTGCGCTACTCGGTGGTCCTGCTCCTGCTCTGTACGCTGGTGATGGGCCTCATGTTCTGGGCGCCGCCGGTCGCGCTTCTGGCAGGCGATGACGCTACCCGCGCAATCGCTGCCCTGGCCGTCGCAGCGATGATCGCAAGCTATCTACCCACGCTGATCTATTATCGCCAGCGATGGATCTGGTCGCTGCTGATGCCGGTGACGGCCACGCTCTACCTGCTGATGACCTGGTCGTCGGCGGTGCGCTACTGGCGTGGCCTGCGTACCGCATGGCGGGGCCGCGACTATCATCGCGAGTCGTCGGACTGAACGTTGCGAACGGCCGCTGCGGGACGCGGTCGAACCTGAGAATCGCTGCTTGAAACGAGGAATGCCCATGCCCCAGCTTCGTGAGACCATCCGTCAGACGTTGGTCTGCGTGGTCGCCACCCTGGCTATCGTCGGCTGTATCGGTATCTGGTCGGCGGCCGCGGCCGAGCCGGCGCGCGCGGTGGTCGAGCGTCTGGACGGCCATTTGCTCACAACCATGAAACAGGCTGACGCGCTCGGCTTTGCCGGCCGTTACAAGAAACTGCGTCCGGTCATCGACGACAGTTTCGATTTGCCGCGTATCGCCCGGTTGGCGTTGGGCAGCGAATGGTCCGCGCTGGATGCAACACAGCAGGCGGCCTATGTGGCCAAGTTTCGCCAGGATACGATCGCGACCTATGCCAGCCGCTTCGACGGATATGACGGCCAGCGCTTCGAAGTTGTCGATGCGCGTGACGTGGCCGGTGGCCGGCGCCAGGTCGACACCGCCATCGTATCGGCGGATGGCAAGCGTACGCCGATCAACTACGTGCTCGCCCGCACCGACGGCGAGTGGCGCATCGTCAATGTCGTGGCCGGTGGCGTCAGCGATCTAGCGCTCAAGCGTGGCCAGTATACGACCGCCATCCGCAACCAGGGCGCTGACGGATTTCTGCAGCAGTTCGACCGGCAGCTGGCCAAGTATCCGGCGCTGCCGGCCGACGACTGAGCGCGCGGGCACACCGTCGCCGGCTGCGGCCGGACCCGATTCAGCAGTTCTCGACCGTGGCCCAGTGGTGGCTGCGGATACGCGGCCATTCGAGCTTGAGCCAGGGCGTATAGGCCGCCGGATTGTCCGCCAACTCGGCGTCCAGCCGCTCGGCCGACATAGTCTGGCAGGCCGAAATCTCGTTCGGATTGACCGATAGCGACGCGCTCGTGCGTCCGACATAGACCGAGCACAGCTCGTGTTCGGAACCGATGTCCCCGAAACGGGCGTGGTACTCGAAACGATAAAGAAACGTCAGCTCGGCATCGACGCCCAGCTCTTCATGCAGCCGGCGTTTTGCGGCCGCATCCACGGTTTCGCCGCGCCGGGGATGGCTGCAGCAGCTGTTGGACCAGAAACCGCCCCAGAGCTGCTTGCCCGGGGCGCGCTGTTGCAGCCAGATATTATCGTCGTCGTCGAACAAAAAGATCGAGAACGCACGATGCAGCACGCCCTCGCCGAGATGCGCCTCGGCCTTGGGCTTGTAGCCGAGCACGTTGTCATCGGAATCGACCAGGATCAGCGGTTCGTCGTCGAAGGATACGACCGGTGCGGTATCGGCATCGGAGAAGTCGGACATGGACAGTTTCCTGAAGCGCCGCGGACTAGCGGACTTCCGTGATAAAGGTGTTGTAGCCGGCCGCGCGCATGGCGGATGCGATCGGCTGGGTACGGTCGGGCTCGGCCACCGCGATCATCGCGCCGCCGCCACCGCCGCCGGTGAGCTTGGCACCGAGCGCGCCGTTACGGCGAGCGATCTCTACCAGTTCCTCGATTTCCCACGACGATACCTGTAACGCGTTGAGCAGGCCATGATCGATATTCATCAGCTCGCCCAGCTCGGCGATATCGCCTTTTCTGAGTGCGTCAACGCCGGCCAAGGCCAGCTCGTCGATCTGGCTGAAGATGGTTTCATACCGCTTCGGGTTTTTCTGCCAGGCTGCGCGCACGTGGCCGACGGTCTGCATGGTCAGTGTGGCCACACCTGACAGGCCGATGATCACCGGAATGGGCTCCGGGGTAGCCAGATCGCGAATCTCGGGGCGGGCGGTCGGGGCCGTCTTTCGGAACAGGATAGGACGACCGAACGTGGCCAGCGTATTATCGATGCCCGAGGGCGTGCCGTGGGCGATCTTTTCGCAATCGAATGCCAGATTGGAGATCTCGCGCTCGCTGATGGCCACGTCGAAACAGTCCGCCATCGCACGGATCACCGCCACCGCCAGCGCTGCCGAGGCGCCCAGGCCGTTGGCACGGGGAACACGCGGTACGACATCGACCCGCATGCCGCGATCGGCCACGCCGAGCCGTTCGGCGATGAGCGTGATCGAGGCATGCAGCGAGCTGATGCTGCGTTCGGGTTCGGACAGCCGCATTTCCACGCCCCAGCGCGGAATCATCAGATCGATATGCTCGCGCTGGGCCCGCACCTCGGCGCGGATATCCAGCGGAATGGGCGCGGCGATCGCATGGCGGCCGTACACCACCGAATGCTCGCCGAGCAGGATGATCTTGCCGTAACCGATATGCCCGGATGCCGCCTCGGCCTCGGCGTGTTCGATCACTTCCTGGGTATCGTCGGCCCGGCCGCGCGCCGTCGGGCCGCGGGCTTCCAGAGTGGCGATGATCTCGCGCGCCTTCCAGACCTTGATATCGCCGTCGGCGATCAGCCGGTCGACCACGTCGTCGAACATCGCCTCGCTGGCGCCGGCGGCCATGGCGACACTGCGCGCATGCAGCGTCATGTGACCGCGCTGAATACCGTGGGTGGACAGCGCTTTGATGGCCGCGAAATTCTGTGCCAGGCCGACAGCGCCCATGACTTCGGCCAGCTCGGGCGCGGATTCTACCCCCAGCACGCGATGCGCGATCTTGACCGCCTGATTGGACTCGACCTGACCGCCGACCGTGCCGACCTTGAGTGGAATATCCAGCTCGCCGACGAGATCACCCTCGGCGTTGGCATACCAGCGCGTCAGCGACGCGTAGCGCCCGGTGCGCGCGGCATAGGCATGGGCGGCCGCCTCGATTGCGCGCCAGTCGTTGCCGGTGGCGATCGCTACGGCATCGATACCGTTCATGATGCCCTTGTTGTGCGTGGTGGCCCGGTAAGGATCCATCTCGGCAAACTCGTTCGCCAGGATGATGCCGTCGCGCACCTCGATACCGGCATAGTCGCCGGCCTCCAGCAGCGTGGTCGGGATCACGGCTCGGGCACGAACCAGTGCGCGGTCGGTCAGGTTCGACAGGATGCGCAGGAACACCTGGCCGCCGGAGATCTTCTCTATGAGCGGGGCGGCGCCCTCGCACATGGTGTTCACCAGGTTCGCACCCATCGCATCGCGCGTATCGACCAGCAGATGCACGACCAGCATTTCGCCGTGGCTGGCGGTCGTGCCGTGAGTGATCACTTCGATATCGCGGGCGCCGCCGCCACGGGCGACCATGTTCGGGTGCAGGCTGTTGGCCAGGTTGAGGATCTCTTCGCGCGCCTGCAGCAAAGCCTGCTTGGCATGCGCGGCATGCGGCACGTTTACAACCTGGATCTGGCCGATCAGCAGGGGGCGTTCGGCGGTGACCGTGAAGCCGCCGGCGTGCCGGATGAGCTTGGCCGCGGAACTCACCGCCGCGATGATCGAGGGCTCCTCGACGACCATGGGCACAAGATAATCGCGCCCGTTGACCTGGAAATTCAGCCCCAGGCCCATGGGCAGGCCGAACGCCCCGATCACGTTCTCGATCAGGCGATCGGCCTTGTCGGCATCCAGCAGCTGACCGCCGTCGATCAGCATCTCGTACTCGCTCTCGCCGATGACTTCGCGCTCGAGCAGCACACGCAGCCGATCGGCCACCGAAAACTTGTAGAACTCGGGAATCCGGGAATGACTCATGGGCAAGGGTGTCGGCTGGAGAGGCAGCGATGACGATACGGTCGCTGCCAAATGCATTATTTTATCGCAAACGCCCGGTCGGCGGGCCGGACGGCAAGTCAGGACTCTAAACGTACGCCTTCTGCGCCGAACGCGAGCGCCACGACGTGGGCACCGGCGTTTTCGAGCGCGGCCCGCAGCTGGTCCGCATCCGTGCCGCGACGCGCGAACGCCAGGCCGACATCGCCGCCCCCAGCCCCGGAGGTCTTGAACACGCCGCGATGACGGGCCGCCAGCGCATGCAGCGTGCGGTGACGCTGGACGATGATCCCGGCACCGGCGTGATGGTCGAGAGCCAGCAACGCTTCGTAGTATTCCTTGGCCAGCTGCAGAAAACGGCTGGTCTGACTCAGCGCATGCTGCGCCGTGTCGGCCAGCCACGCCAGGCGCGCCAGATCCGCCGCATAGCCGTTTGGATCGAGCCGACCGTAGGCCTTCACCCGTGCGACCAGGTCGGCCGTGCTGGCACCGGTGCCGGTGACTACGGCCATGCCCTCGAGCGAGCCGGGCCACGTCAACGGTTGCGGGGCATGGTCGCGGACATAGCGGATCACGCCGCCGTAGACCGAGGCGGCGACATCGCCGCCGCTGCCGGCCCCGTCCTGGGCCTGCCGATGTGCACGTATCGCCAGTGCGCACAGGCGCGGTCGGGACAGCGGCAGGTTCGCTGCGATCGCCAGCGCCTGCATGAGCGCGGCCGCCACGGCCGCGCTCGAGCCCAGGCCGAGCTTGTAGCCGTCGCGGGCGAAATCACTGCTATCGATCTCCACCCGCTGGGGGGCCAATGGCGTCTCGAGCTGGTCGAACAGCACCTGGCGAACCGCAGCAAATACGCGCAGCTTATGGGCCTGTTCGGCGGTCAGCGAATCGTCGGCCACACCGTGCGGGCCGAGATCGAGATCGACGATATCCAGATTGGCCGCGTGCAGACGCCAGTGGCCGTCCTCGGCCGGCGTCAGGCCTACGCGTACCCGCCGGTCCACGGCGGTGAGCAGTGCGGGTGCGCCATCGATCACGGCATATTCGCCGACCAGGAAAAGCTTGCCCGGCGCGCTGACTTCGATCCGCTGCATGCCTCAGTCCAGCCGGTGTGCCGCCGGCCCCAGACCGCTGCGGCGTGCTTCGAGCACGCCCGGCACCTGCTCCAGTGCAGCGACCACGCGATCGGTATCGGCCGGCTGACATACGGCCTTGACCTGCGGTCCGGCGTCGATCGTGAAATACACGCCCACACCGTCGGCACGCAGTTGCCGCACGGCATGCATGGCCGCAACGGTGGCCGCATTCCAGTAGATCAGGCCGGGACGGGTCGAGAGCATCAGCCCGTGCAGCTTGAGACAGCTCATCTCCGACAGCGCGCCCAGTCGCGCGAAATCGCGGTCTTCGATGGCCTCGCGCATGGCCGCGAGGTCGGTCTCGGCGTGCCCTACCCAGGCGTCGTAGTAGTCCGAGCGCTGATCAAGATCCTGCATGCCCGTCGTCGAGTTCACGGACTTGCTGGTGGTGGCCGTGATCGCTACGACCACGTCGAGCGGCCAGGCGTCGGCATCGAGCAGCGGTTCGGCGAACGCGTCGGTGCCGTCGTCGCGCTCGCCGCGATGCATTTCGGCATAGCCGCCGAAGATCGAGCGTGCCGCCGAGCCGGAGCCCTGGCGGGCCAGTATCGACAGCTCGCGCGGCGAGAGATTCAGTCCGGCAGCCTGCGTAGCGGCCAGCGCCAAGGCTGCAAAGCCCGACGCCGACGATGCCAGGCCTGCGCCGGTCGGAAAGTTGTTCCAGGATTCCACCCGAGCCCGCGCGGTGATGTCGGCGTGCTGGCGAATCCGGTCGAGAAAGCCGGTGAAACGGGCCGGATCGGTGGTGCGTCCGCCGATTTCGATCTTGTCCTGTTCGAGGCCGGAAACGAACGTCACACGGGTATCGGTGTATAACGCATCCAGCGTGATCGATATCGATCCCACCGCCGGCAGATTCAGTGCGCTGTCTCGTTTGCCCCAGTACTTGATCAGGGCAATGTTGCTATAGGCACGGGCGGTGGCTGCATTGGGTCCGTGGCGCATGCGGCGGCGGCGTTCCTGGGGGCGTGAGTGCGCGTAAGGATACCCGATCGCAGCTGGAGCGCCCATGGACGGTCTACGTGACAAGGTGCAGCATTTGCTAGCATACGAGTAAACAAGGTGCGCTTTGTGAGCGCCGCAAACATGACGAGAAAGCCGATGCCCGGAATCAGTGGACTGGCCCTTTATCTTCCGCCCTACCGCGTTCAACTGGCCGATTGGTGCAAGTGGAACGATCAGCCCTGGGACAAGATCAAGAACGTCGTCGGGCGCAGTTTTCGCATGCGCGGGCCCGAACAGAGTGTCTACACGCTGGCGGCAAATGCGGTCTGGCGACTCATTCAGGCCTACGACATCGATCCCGCCGACATCGGTTATCTGGCACTGGGGACCGAATCGAGCAGCGACAACTCGGCGGGCGCGGTCATCGTCAAGGGCATGATCGACGATGCGCTGGCCGTACACGGCCAATCGCGCGTGTCGCGCGAATGCGAAGTGCCCGAATACAAGCATGCCTGTCTGGGCGGCGTCTACGCGCTCAAGGGCGCACTACGTTATCTGGCCACCGATGGGCGTGCGCGCAAGGCGATCGTGGTGTGTTCGGACATTGCCGAGTACGAACGTGGCTCGTCCGGTGAGCCGACCCAGGGGGCCGGGGCGGTCGCAATGCTGCTCGAAGCCGAGCCGAGGCTGCTGGAGGTCGATCTGGCCGGGTCGGGCAGTGCCTCGGATTACCGCATGGTCGATTTCCGCAAGCCGTTTGCGCGTTTTCGCGGCCAGCCGCAGCGTCACGACGGCCAGATGCAGGATCTGCCGGTCTTCAACGGCCGCTATTCGACCAGCTGCTACGTGGATGCCACCCGTCATGCGATGAACGCGATGCTGGCCAAGCAGAGCGACCGCCATGTCGACTATTTCCACAGTGTGGACGCCGTGTTCATGCATCGGCCGTATCACAGGATGCCCGCCGCCGGCTGGGCGATGGCCTATCTGTTCGCGCTCGCCGATGGCGATCAGACGTCGATCGACGAGCTGCGCGACCATTGCGCACGGGCCGAGATCGATGCCGATGCGTTGGTCGCCGAAATCGCCGGCGCCGCGCCCGATATGCGTGCCCGCGTGGCGGACGGGGCCAGCGGCGAGGATGCCTTCCCGCTGGCCGCCGAACTGCTGCGGCGCATGCGGCATACCGATGAGTACCGCCGCCTGGTCGACGAAAAACTCTCGCTGGGCAGCGAAATGATGCGGGATCTGGGCAATCTGTATACCGCCGCGCTGCCAGCCTGGTTGGCAGCCGGTTTTGTCCAGGCCAACTGCGATGGCCTATCGATGGCCGGTCAGCGCTGGCTGGCGCTGGGCTACGGCAGCGGAGACGCGGCCGAAGCTTTGCCGATGACGGTAGTCGACGGTTGGGAAGCGGCCGCGGAACGGATCAATTTCAGCCAAGCACTCGGCACCCCGCTGGATCTGAACGCGCACCAGTACGCTGCACTCCACGATGGCCATCCCGCCTCACTGGATCCGGTACCGGCGCGTGACGAGTTCGTCGTCGATCATATCGGGCGTCAGGACACCCCCGGCTTTCGCGATATCGGTATCGAATACTATCGCTACGTGCCGGGCGTGCGCCTGGTTCGCCGCAAGACCGCCACCGACGACCGCTAAGGGGCCCCGCACCGCGAGCCGTTGTGCGGTACCCGCGGCCGCGTTCAGGGGCAGGGGTTGGGATTGTCGGCGTGAATCGCCTCGATGGCGCCGATGAGCTCGTCTGACAGCTCGACTTCGGCGCTGTCGATATTGGCGGCCAGTTGGGTCAGATCGGTTGCGCCGATGATGTTGGCGGTCACGAAGCTGCGGCTGTTCACGTAGGCCAGCGCCATCTGGGCCGGATCCACGCCATGGCGATGGGCGAGTGCCACATACTCGGCCGCCGCCTGGCTGCCGCGTTCGTTGGTGTAGCGCGAAAACCGCTCCCAGCGCGTCAGTCGTGCGCCCTCGGGCCGGGCGCCATCCAGATACTTGCCGCTGAGTACACCGAAGGCTAGCGGCGAATACGCCAGCAGACGCACATCCTCCCGTTCGGCGCATTCGGCCAGCCCGATCTCGAAGGTGCGGTTGAGCAGGGAATAGGGGTTCTGGATCGAGACGACCCGCGGCAGATCCATCGATTCCGCCGCACGCAGAAAACGCATCAGTCCCCACGGTGTTTCGTTGGACAGGCCGATACAGCGGATTTTGCCTTCGGTGACGAGCCGGCCGAGCTCGCCGAGCGTATCTTCGATCGGTACGGCATCGTCCTCGGGATTGTGCACGTAGCCGCGCTTGCCGAAGGTATTGGTTCGTCGGTCCGGCCAGTGCAGCTGATACAGATCGAGATAATCGGTATGCAGGCGCTCCAGGCTGGCTTCCAGGGCGCCGCGAATCTGGCGCGGCGTCAGGCGCGTCTCGAAGCCGCCCCGCAGATAATCCATGTCCGAGCGGCCGACTACCTTGCTGGCCAGCACCACGTCGTCGCGCTTGCCGGTAGCCGCCAGCCAGGAGCCGATGTACTCCTCGGTACGTCCGTGGGTATCGGCCTTGGGTGGCACCGGATACATTTCTGCGGTATCGATGAAATTGATGCCATGGTCCAGTGCATAGTCGAGCTGTGCGTGGGCTTCGTCCTCACTGTTCTGCTCGCCGAAGGTCATCGTGCCGAGACAGATCCGGCTGACGTCGATATCGCTGCGGCCGAGTTTTCGATACTGCATGCAGGCTCTCGTACTGTGGGTGGCCCGGCCTGAGTCCGGTCGGGCGGTGGAATTCTATCGGAGGTCGTTCAGGCGGCCGACCGTTCAGCTGCGTCCGCCGATCATGTCGCGACGACGATCGACCAGGCGCTGGACAAGGGGGCCGACGATAATCTCGATGGCCATGCGCATCTTCGTTCCGGGTACGACCAGCGTGTTGGGGCGGGACATGAAAGCGCCGTGGATCATGGTCAGCAGATAGGGAAAATCCACCTGCCAGCGCTCGGGATCGCGAAAACGGATCACTACCATGGATTCGTCGGCGTTGGGCACATCGCGCGCCACGAACGGATTGGAAGTATCGACCAGCGGGACCCGCTGGAAGTTGACATCGGTTCGCGAGAACTGCGGCGTGATATAGCGCACGTAGTCCGGCATGCGCCGCAGGATCACCTTGGCGACATCTTCGGGCGCGTAGCCGCGCACATCGATATCGCGTCGGATCTTCTGTATCCACTCCAGATTGATGGTCGGCACCACGCCCACCATGAGGTCTACATGGCGCGCCAGATCGATCTGGTCGGTGACCGCACCGCCGTGCAAGCCTTCATAGAGCAACACGTCGGTATGGGCTTCGATCGGTGCCCAGTCGGTGAAGGTGCCCGGCTCCCGGCCGAATTCGGCGGCTTCGATTTCGTCGTGAAGATAGCGTCGTGTCTGACCGCCGCCGGTTTCTCCGTAATCGGCGAACAGCGCCTCGAGGCGGTCGAGCCGATTGGCGGCCGGCCCGAAATGGCTGAAGTTCTCGCCGCGAATGGTCGCACGACGAACCGCGTCGGCCATTTCCCGGCGGCTATAGGCATGGTAGGCGTCGCCGTCGATGAACGCCGCACGGATGCGCTGTCGATGAAAGATATGCTCGAAAGCGACGCGCGCAGTCGAGGTGCCGGCGCCGGAGGAACCGGTTACCGCAACGATGGGGTGGAGCACGGACATGATGGCGCCCAATGTGGCGGTAATGTGTCGATCGCGCAAGACCGGCGGGCCTCCACGCGCCGAGCCCCGACGTGCCTCCTGGTGGTTCGTTGCGCCCGGCGTGCCCCGTACGCCCGCGGTGAGTGCCATGGGTTACGCCGACGACCGGATGCCACTGGAAAACGCATCGGGGCGCCGGCACTGGCTTCTTCCGGCAACGAATACGACTCGTGCGCGTTGACCGCCCGGCATGGCATGGCCTTGGCCGGCTTCGATGCGCCCATGCTCGGCTAGGCTGCGGCGCCGCGCTATCTGACCGGTTGTACGATTTTCGAAGACTCCGTCCGGTGCGTGCGGTTCGTCTCGGCCGAGGCAACCGCGCTGTTCGTGCCCGTGATCGAGATCGGTCTGGTGGTCTGTGTGAGTCGTACCGACGAGGTCGTGGGCGATCTGTCGGAATCGCCGGCGCCGGGTGCGGCCCTGCCCAGCCGCCGTACCGACGGTCTGGCCGATACTGTGCGGCCGATGGTTGCGCTCGATCTGTGGAGCAATTCCATCGAGCCCGACTGATCGGTCCGGTAAACCGGGCGCGAGCGTGGCGGCTTCGTCGAACTGGGCGATCTGCTCTAGGGAAGTCGGCTAGTCGAATCGTCGACGGAACTGGGCTGGCTGGAACAGAGCGCGGTCTTCGCCGGCGCCGGTATGGATGCCGCGACGAACGTCATCGCCGCACGCCTGATCGGTCACCGCATCATTCAGGCCGGCGCGGCGGCGATGATCGGGCGCCGTGGCGGGTCCCTGAGCATGCAGCCGATCGTGACCACCGGCTTTTGCAGCGTCATCATCCCCACCCAGCACGCCGGCCATAGCGCGGTCGGGGATGTAGTCTTCCACCGGCTCGAAGCGGTGCGCCGACGCTATGCCGCACCGATGTTGCGTACGGCCGTGGTCGGTGCGTCCGGCGATGAAGTCCGCCGGTGCCATGACATCTGCCTGTCGGCGTTGGCAGCAGTCATGGATGTTGCGTGCGGCGGCGCTACCTTTGCCCGCGCCGTACGGGTCGGGCATGCGGCGGGCGCGTAGATCGCCGAGCGCGCGTTCTTTTCGGGCGCGTTCGGTGATCCGGTAGGTGTCCAGCTTTCGGCCTCACGGGTAGCCCCAGGTTCATCGCGGCCGATTGTCAGTCCATGGTCGCCGACGACATGGGCTTTCACCTGCCGGTCTGTCTGCGCACCTCCGGCAAGTTTGCTGTCGGTTTCAGTGAAACGGTGCCGGTGATGTCGGCCGACGCCCGGCGCAACACCGCCAACGATCTAACGCGTGCGGCCTACTGATCGCGAGCCTGCGGTGCGGGCCGGAATAGGCGTGCGGGTTGACACGCCGGCTGCCTATGTCAGTTTAAAAGGGGTGACATTTTTCACAAAGCTACTCAACAGGGGGGAACCATGCGCCTGATGAAAACCTTCTCTACGTTCTGTGCCGTGACGCTCACGGCACTGGCGGTCGCAGGCTGCGGCCAGTCCTCGGACAGTTCGGATGCGTCCGAGAGCGCCCAGAACAGCGATCAAAGCCAGCCGAAGCAGACCTGGAAATTCGGTCTCGAGGAAATCGAAGGCAGCGTTCAGTATCAGTACGCCGCCGATTTCAAGAAGATGATCGAAAAGCAGAGCGACGGCAACATCTCCGTCGAACTGCTGCCCTACGGCAAGTGGGGCTCGAGCTATTCGGCGCTGTACGACGCGATCCAGAACGGCGCGATCCAGATCGGGTTCGGGTCCGGCGCGCTGGGCGGTACCGTGCCGGAAAGCCAGTTGCTCAGCCTGAATTTCGTGATGCCGTCCGATCAGTGGCAGACCGCGCAGGCGCTCAACTCCGATACGTTCCTGCAGAGTGACGCCTGGCAGAAGGCGTTCGCCGATCGCGGCCTGGTACCGCTGGCCGAGCTCACCGAGGGCTATCAGGTGTGGACGGCCAACAAGCCGATCGAAACCCCGGCCGATATGAAGAATCTTCATATCCGAGTCATGGACAACAGCCTGCTGCGCTCGACCTACAAGGCCTATGGCGCTTCGCCGATCACCATCGCCTACGGCGAGCTCTACAGCGCGCTGCAGCAGGGCCAGGCCGAGGGCAATATCCAGCCGGTGTTCGCGCACGAGGAAATGGGCTTCTATGAAGTCCAGTCGAACATGATCTTCGCCAAGCAGTCGCAGTTCGTGGCCACGCTGATGGGCAATAAGGACTGGTTCGACGGGCTGACCGATGACCAGAAGAAGATGGTCAAGGACGTCACCACCAAGCTGGTCAAGACGGGCTACGACATCCAGGAGAAGTTCAACTCCGAGCGCCTGGACACCATCAAGTCCAAGAGCGATATCAATATCGTCGAGCTTAACGACGACCAGCGGGCGCAGTTCCGCGAGATGGCCAAGCCCGTGCGGCAGACGTTCATCGACGACGTTGGCGAGGGCGCCAAGAATTCGCTCGATGCCCTGCTCAAGGCCGTGGACGAATCCGGCGGCGGCGACGACAAGAAGAAGGCGCAATAGCGCGTCTTCGACGGCCTGACGAAGCGCCCGCGCTTCGCGACCGCCCGGCGTTCGGTATGTGGTGTGCATACCGTCGCCGGGTTTTTTTTGGGCGGGCGCCTCGTATGCCGCGGTCGGGATGCCGCCATCCCTTGCATCGATCCGTTCGCTGTCGGGCTGAAAACGGTCTCTACCGGAAAGACGGGTCGCGCTGTGGCGCCCCCGATCGGCGCGTCGATACGGAGTCGGGTGCCTTGCAGCGGGCAGGACACCTGCGGGTACGCGTCGGTCCAACGTGCGCCGATGGGTGATCCCCATCCAGTCGCCGTGTTGCACACGTGGCTGGCGTTTCAAGCCAGGCTGTTCACGGCAACGGACACCCTAGAGGTCGTTGCTAGTGGGTGAGGCGGCGCCCTGGCCGACGGACCGTTTCGCAGGATGGGGCGCGGCAGGCCCCGTCCCTGGCCGCGAGTCAGGCCGTCGGACTAAATGAGCCGGCTCACCGGCGCCGTTGCGCATGCCGGGGCCAGAAACGACCTGTCCGAGCGCCCACTAACCGGTTGGCGAGGCCCAACACGCGCGCCTATCGCGCCTGGGCCACAACGCGCGCACAGCAATCAACCAGCGCATGACCAAGCTGTGCTCGATCGGTTCGCAAAGCGACCCATGCGAAACCGCAACCGAGACCGTCGATACGCGATGGACGCGCACCGACGGGTGGCGATCTACTGGGCGCCGAGTGAGGGCAGGAACAGCGAGATCTGCGGAAACAGAATCAGGATGAAGGTGGCCAGCAGCAGTATGCCGATGAACGGCGGAGTGCCGCGGATGACATCCATATAGGGCCGCCGGAACACGGCAATGGCGGTGAATATATCGCAGCCGAACGGCGGGGTGGCCGAACCGATGGCCGCCTGCAGGGTCACGATCACGCCGACGTGAACCGGATCCAGCCCGGCGGATTGGACGAGCGGCTTGAAGATCGGCACCAGGATCAGAATGACCACGATCGGGTCGACGAACATGCAGCCGACGAAGAACGCAGCGGCGATGAGCAGCAGCGCCAGGATCTGATTGTCGCCGATGCTATCGATGGCCGGGCCGAGAATCTGCTCCGGCACGCCGGCCGTGCCCAGCGCCTGCGAGAATGCCGCGCCGACCGCCACCAGGATGAACACCACCGCGGTGATCATGCCCGTGGACAGAGCGAGACTGCCCAGGTCGCGAACGGATACCTTGCGGTAGATCACCACTTCGAGCAGTAGCGCATAGGCGACCGCGATCGCCGAGGCTTCGACCGCGCTGAAATAGCCGCCGTAGATCCCGCCCACGACGATGACCGGGAATCCCAGTGGCAACAGGGCCTTGCGTACCGCGACCAGCCGTTCGCTCCAGGGCGCCTTGGGCTCGGGTTCTATGCCCTTGATACGGGCGCCGATATAACAGTAGATCGAAAACATCAGCAGGATCAGCAAGCCGGGCAGGATGCCGGCCAGGAACAGATCGCCGATGGAGGTCTTCATGACCACGCCGTAGACGATGAAACCGATGCTCGGCGGAATCAGCAGCGCAATATCGGAGGCGTTGATGATCAAGGCCAGGGCGAACTTGTCCGGGTAGCCCTTGGCCAGCAGCCGTGGGCGCATCGGCCCGCCCATCGCTACCACGGTGGCCTGGGTAGAGCCGGAAACGGCGCCGAACAGCGCACAGGAGGCGGCCGTCGTGATCGGCAGCCCGCCGCGGATATGACGGGTGAATGAATCCACCAGATCCAGAAGCCGGTTGGCGGTGTGGCCCTTGGTGAGGATGTCGGCGGCGAAGATGAACATCGGCACGGCCGCTAGAACCCAGCTGCCGACCCCGGAAATCATCCAGCTGACAGCCTGATCGGGCCCGAAGAAGGTCATCCCCGTGAACATCATGTATAAGGTGCCGGCCGCCAGCGGCACCATCATCGGAAACCCGAGCATCAACAGCACGAGCATGGTTATTCCAAGCCACATCAGCATGTGCATGTCCCCCGGTTCATGGTTGCCGTCTCGATCCGATCAGACGCCATAGGTTTCGTCCTCGACGTGCGTCTGGCCGCTGTCGTCGATCGGCACATCGGAATACTCTTCCTTCTCGGTGAACGAGCGATAGATATCCTCGCTCACGAGATTCCGTATCGTGGTCAACACGTACTGCACGCCGGCCAGACCGAAGCCGATCGGCACGGCTGCATAGACCATCCACATCGGCACATGTAGTGAAGAGCTCACGCGACCGCGGCTCTGCGTGACAATCACGTACTCGGCCGATTTGTAGGCGAAATAGAACATCAGCACCGCCGTACCCAGACAGATGACAATCAGCAGCGCCTTGCGCAGCCGGCCGCTGAGCTGGTCGTAGATTGCCGACATGCTGATATGACGCGCACAGCGGGCGGCGTAGCCGACGCCGATGAAGGTCATCACCACGATCAGCATCTCGGTGACCTCGTAGGTACCGGGTATACCGCGATCGAAGAGCAGATTGCCCACGACATGGGCGCTCATGAGCAGGGCCATGATCAGAACGCTGCCGGCGATGATCACGCGCTCGATCCAGCCGAGGCCTCGGTCGAGTGCGCCTAGAAAACCCAGAAAAGCACTGTGCCGGCGTGCTTCGCCGGAATGCGTCGTATCGTGTTCTGCCATGTGATCAGCCTCGCGTGGCGTCAGATCGCGCTCGATCCGCTGGCCCGAATCTGTGGCTTACGGCCCTGATCGTGCGTCGATGAATCCGAGTCAGTCGCAGCGACGGCCTGCCACCGGTGTGCCCGGAACCCCTTTTTTGACCGTACAACCTTTTCCCTGGGCTCGCCAGTTCGACCTACGTGGTATGCCGGCAGCCGCGAACCCGCCGCCGGACGGCTGTCTAGAGCGGATGCAAGATCGGTGCCCGGACAGGCGGGGTGCTGGAACGGGTATTCAGACAGGGCGGCGGTAGGCCATGTCGAACACGGCGTGGCCCCTGCGCAGACCGCGGTGCTCGAACCGTGTGCCGGGACGGGGCGGGGCGCTGACATAGCCGTTGTCATCGCCGATGTTGTCGAACTTCGGATGCCGATCGAGCACTTCGCGAATATGGTCGCCGTAGTTGGCCCAGTCGGTGGCCAGTCGCCAGATGCCGCCCGGCTTGAGCACACGCGCGATCTCGTCTGCAAACGCCGGCTGGACGATCCGGCGCTTGTGATGACGCTTCTTGGGCCAGGGATCGGCAAAATACAACAGGACGGTATCCAGGCTGGCCGGGCCGAATGCACGTGCCAGCACGTCGACCGCGTCGGTATCGAACACGCGCGCGTTGGTTGCACCGACCTCGTCGAGCCGGCCCAGCAATCGGCCGACACCGGCCCGATAGACCTCGATCCCGATGAAGTCTTGCTCAGGATGCCGTTCTGCGAGTTCGGCCAGCACCTCGCCGGCACCGAAACCGATCTCGAGCGTGCGCGGTGCGTCTCGTCCGAACACGTCGGGCCAGTTCAGCGGCGCGGGCGGCAGCTCCAGCCCATAGATCGGCCACAGCCGATCCAGGTTCTTCTGCTGTCCGGGAGTGAGACGGCCTTCCCGCTTGACGAAGCTGCGGATACGACGCGTGTGAGCCTCGGCCATGACGATCAGCCGGGGGTGTCGTGAGAGGCGGCCAAGATATGGGGTCCGTGCATCAGAACGGCAGCCCGCTCATCGGCGACGACGCGGACGCATAGCGGCGGCGAGGCATGCGGCCGGCCAGAAACGCCTGGCGACCGGCGATTACCGCGTGGCGCATTGCCTGAGCCATGAGTACCGGTTTGCCGGCCTGGGCAATCGCCGTATTCATGAGCACACCGTCGCATCCCAGCTCCATGGCGATGGCCGCATCGGAGGCGGTTCCCACCCCGGCATCCACGATCACGGGTACGTTGGCGTGTTCGACGATCTCGATCACGTTATAGCGATTCTGGATACCCAGGCCGGAGCCGATCGGCCCGGCCAGGGGCATGATGGCCACGCAGCCGATTTCCTCGAGCCGCCGCGCGGCAATCGGGTCGTCGCTGGTATAGACCATCACCTCGAAGCCGTCGTCGACCAGCTGACGGGCGGCCACCAGCGTTTCGGCCATGTCGGGATATAGCGTTTTCTTGTCGCCGAGCACCTCGAGTTTGACCAGGTTGTGGCCGTCGAGCAGCTCGCGCGCCATGCGGCACGTGCGCACTGCCTCGTCGGCGGTGTAACAACCGGCGGTATTGGGCAGCAGGGTGTATTTCGTCGGCGGAATGACGTCCAGGAGATTGCGCTGCTTGGCCGCTTCGGGATCGGTCAGTGCCGGGGTGCGTCGAATGGCCAGCGTGACGATTTCGGCACCGGAGGCGCCGATAGCGGCTTCGGTTTCGTCCAGATCGGCGTACTTGCCGGTACCCACCAGCAGCCGCGATTCGAACCGGCGCTCGCCGATGCGCAGGGTGTCGCTTTCCGAAACCGCCTGTCCGCCGCCGATCGCGTGCACGATCTCCAGGGTATCGCCCGGCGCTATCAGCGTTTCAGGGTGCTTGTCGCGCGGGACGATCTGGCCGTTGTGTTCGACGGCAATACGCTGATCGCCGTAGCCGAGGTCGACGATCAGTTGGGCCAGCGTGGCGTGTTCTGCGCACTCCGCCGGTGCGCCGTTGACTTCGATCTGCATGGATGTTGCCCGAGTTGGCGTGAACGTGGCCAGCCAGCGGCCGGCACGGATCAGGCGAGGTAGAATAACGCGGCTGTCGCCGACGTGCGATGCACGACTTGCGCGTCGTGGCAGTGGCGCGCCAAGGTGGCGTCCACCGTGCTGCCGGCAGGCGTCCGGCCGACCGGTCATCATCTGTTCACGGCGTGGCCTTCATGAAACGTTTCGTCAAAATTCTTATCGGCGTGGTGATCGCGCTCTTGGTGGTCGCGGTGCTGGGCCTGGGTGCGCTGGCCCTGTGGTTCGATCCCAACGACTACAAAAGCGAGATCCATGCGGCTATCGAGCGCCAGATTGGCCGTTCGGTGGATATCCAGGGCGATATCGAGCTGTCTGTGTTCCCCTGGCTGGGTGTCGAACTGGGACGGGTCACCGTGGCCAACGCACCGGGCTTCGGTGAACAGCCGATGGCCGAAATGGCTGGCGCGGCGATCAGCGTCAAGCTGTTGCCGCTGATCACCCGCCAGATCGAGGTGGGCACTGTCAGTCTCGATGGACTGCGGCTGCGGCTGGCTCGCAACGCGGCCGGCCGGGACAACTGGACGGATATCACCGAGCATCTGTCGGCCGACCAGAACAGCGATCCGAGCGATCCGGAGCCGCCGAATTCGTCGGAAGACGAGACTGCCGAACCGGCGCCGGCCGGCGGCGAACAGGGTTTCCGGCTATCGTCGCTGCAGATCGGCGCCATCGAAGTACACGACGCGGCGGTCTCATGGCGCGATGAACAAGCCGACAGCGACTACCGGATCGACGGCTTCAACCTGGAAACCGGGCGATTGTCCGACGGCCAGCCTGTGCGGCTGGAGTTTTCCGGCGATATAAAAGCACCGGCACACAAGGTCGACGCCGCATTCAACCTGGTCACCCGTATCGAGCCCGATGTCGCCGAGCAGTTCTATCGTTTCTCGGGGCTCAGTCTCAATCTGCTGGCCACCGGCGAGGGCGTGCCTGCCGGGCGGCAACAGGCCACGTTGTCGGGCAGCGGCGAGCTGGATCTGGCCGACGGACGGCTCAAGCTGGCAGGCGTGAGTCTGCAGGGGGCCGGCCTGAACATCACAGGCAATCTCGACAGCGTCGGGCTCAACGCCGATCCTTCTTATAGTGGACGCGTCACCGTCAAGACCTTCGATCCGCGCGCGGTGATGCGTGAACTGGATATCGCTGCACCGGCTACCCAGAAAGCCTCGGCCCTGTCCTCGGCAGGGTTCGATGCCCAGTTCAATGGCACGCCCTCGAAGATCGAGTTCAAGCAGATACTGGCGACACTGGATGGCAGCTCCCTCAAGGGGTCAGCCGGCATCGCGGATTTCGCTCAGCCCAGCATCGGCTTCGATCTCGGCCTGGACCAGCTCAACGTCGACGACTATCTGCCGCCGGGCAGTGCCGAGCAGGCCCGGACCGACACGCCGCCGGAAACCGGCGGCGGAGACCAGCAGAAAGACGCCGAGATCGATCTGTCGGCGCTCGATGACCTTCGCCTCGACGGCAAGCTCGCGGTCGCTGCGCTGACCGCCGCCAATATTCGGGTCACCGATGCCAAGCTCACCGTCAAGGCGCGCGATGGCGTGCTGACGATCGATCCGCTGACCGCCGATCTGTATCAGGGCAATCTACGCATGGCTGCGACGGTCGATGCATCCGGCGACACGCCGGGCTATACGCTGGCCGGCAACCTGAACGGGCTGCAATTCCAGCCGCTGCTCGAGGATATGGCCGATACCGACAAGATCTCGGCGCTGGCCAGCATGAACGTGGACGTGCGCACCGCCGGCCGCCAGGTCGCGGCCATGAAGCGCGGCTTGTCCGGGGATTTCGGTTTCGATCTCAGGGACGGATCATTCAACGGCTTCGATCTGCGCCAGATGCTGGCCGGCGCCCGGGCCCGCTTTTCCGGCAGCCAGGCCGCCGAGAGCGGCAGCGGTATCGGCTCGGAACAGAAGACGCCCTTCGGCCGCATGAATGGATCGTTCGATATCGACCGCGGCGTGGTCTCAGGCGACGACCTGACGCTGGTGACGCCATTCGCACGGGCCTCCGGCGCCGGTCAGTACGACCTGGCATCGAACGCGCTGGACTACACGGTCAAGACCACGGTGGCCGACGAGGCTAGCGGCAAACTGGCTGATCTGGCCGGTGTGAGTGTGCCGATCCATCTGACTGGCAACCTGCTGGCACCCAGCTATTCGCTGGATATCGGCAGCGCGCTCAAGGGGCTCGCGGATCAGCGATTGGCCGACGAGAAAGCCAAACTGGCCGACAAGGTGCGCCAGAAGATCGATGCGCGCGCCGACAAGGTCGAACCGGAGGTCGCCGACAAGATCAAGCAAGGCATTCGAGGGCTGTTCGGCAACGGCGACAAGGCCGACGACGATGCGCAGCAACCCGCTCGCTAGTCGCGCTCGGTCCGTCACCCTGGCAGCTTCGATGTCGGCGCTCGCGATACTCGGCGGATCGATGGCCAGCCCGCTGGCCCGTGCGATGCAGATCGAGCGCATGGACGTTGAGCGCAACGGCGATCGGTTCACCGTACGGGCTGCGATGGTGCTCAAAGTGGCCGAGCCGTCGGCATTCGCGGCGGCCACGGATTACGAGCGGCTGCCTGAGTACAATCCGTCGATTCTATCCAGCCGCCGATTGGGCGACGATCGCCTGCGCTCGGATATGCGTCTGTGCGCGGCATGGTTCTGCAAGACGGTGCGCCAGACTCTGACCGTGACCGAACAGCCACCTACGGCTATCGACATGCAGGTGGTGCCCGGCTCCGGGGATCTGAAGCAGGGCAGCGCGCACTGGCGTTTCCTGCCGGCCGGCGAGGGGCATACCCGGCTCGCGTTCGAGGCCGATATCCAGCCGGCGTTCTGGGTGCCGCCACTGGTCGGCGGCTACCTGGTCGCGCGTGAGCTCCGCCGCCAGGCCGAAATCACCGGACGCGCTATCGAGCGCCTGGCCGCCGACATGGACGCCCATCGGCCCGGGCAGGCCCCGAATTGAGCGCTTGCGAGCGCGACACGCCGCCGGCGCATATCGCCGGGCCCTTGCTGCGCTGGTTCGATGACCACGGTCGGCACGATCTGCCCTGGCAGCATCCCCGTAGCGCGTATCGTGTCTGGGTTGCAGAAATCATGCTCCAGCAGACCCAGGTCGTCACGGTCGTCGACTACTTCAACGCGTTCATGACGCGGTTTCCGGATATACAGACGCTGGCCGCGGCAGACAACGATGCGGTGATGGCACATTGGGCGGGGCTGGGCTACTACGCTCGAGCGCGTAATCTGCATGCGGCGGCCAAGCGTGTGGTCGCCGAGCACGGAGGCCGCTTTCCGACCAGCGTCGAGCAACTGATGCGGCTGCCGGGCATCGGCCGGAGTACCGCCGGCGCAATCGTCGCGCAGGCTTTTGGCATCTGGGCGCCGATCCTGGACGGCAACGCCAAACGCGTGATCGCGCGGCTGGCGGCTGTCACCGAAACACCGGGTACGGCCGCCTTCGAAAAGCCGCTCTGGCGGCTGGCCGAGCGCTATACCCCAAACCGGCGCATCACCGACTACACCCAGGCGATCATGGACCTGGGTGCAACCGTGTGTACGCGTGCCCGGCCACAATGCACGCGCTGTCCGTTGCATAAAGATTGTCTGGCCGCCCGTTACGATCTGCAGCCCCGAATCCCCGCCCCGCGCAAACGCAAGGCACGGCCGCAGCGCGAAGTAACGGTGATCGTGGCGAGCGACGATCAAGGCCGTATCCTGCTGGAAAAACGCCCGCCCAGCGGTATCTGGGGTGGGCTGTGGAGCCTGCCCGAGCAGGAAGCCGATCTGTCGATCGTCGCATTCTGTCGCCATCGCCTCGGCATCGAGATCGAGCCCGGCGCCCGCCTGTCGCCCATCGCTCATGCCTTCACCCATTTCGAATTGCTGATTCATCCACAGAAGGTGCAGGTGATCGGTTCAGCCCGTATCATGGATAGTTCGCTGCAATGGTACGCACGCGACCGGCTGCCGGGTCTGCCCGCACCGATGGCGCGCGTGCTCGACACACACCAACACGCATTCGCGCTATGAGTCACACCGTCCACTGCGTCAAGCTCGACAAGCACGCCGAAGGGCTGCCGCGCCCGCCGCTGCCCGGCACGCTGGGCCAGCGTATCTACGACAACGTCTCGATGCAGGCCTGGCAGCAGTGGCTGGTCGAACAGACCCGCCTGATCAACGAATATCAGCTGCACCTGGCCGATCCGAAGGCGCGGGAGTTCCTGGCCGAGCAGACCGAGGAATATTTCTTCGGCAGCGGCGAGACCGCGGAAACACACTACGTGCCGCCGAAAAGCTAGCGTGATTCGCGTCCGGGCGGTTGACTCGCAACGTCCGGATCGGTCTAATACGCGTTCTTCGAGATCGGTTCCACGATCCGGCCGGATAGCTCAGTTGGTAGAGCATGCGACTGAAAATCGCAGTGTCGGTGGTTCGATTCCACCTCCGGCCACCATCTTCTCCTGATTCGAATCCCTCGACAGGATCGCTCGAGATCCCGACATCTCGACGCCGCCGTATCACCGGCGCCTCCCACATCTAGCATCTGGCCGCTCGCCTGCTCGTGACGCGTTCGCAAGCAGTCGAGCCGCCGCGATCGTATCGATAGTCCTTGGCAGGCCGTCGATCGGCGCGACCCGCTGCCACACCCTCGAGGCCAGTCGACTTACCGCAGCCGCCTCGTCGAGGAAGATTGTGCGCGATCGGACAACCGCCCCGTGCTCCATCGTCTGCGCGCGGGATAGCGCCAACGTGGTGGTCGGTCGATCCGTGAGCGGTGGCGTCGTCCGGCTCAACCAAGAGCGATCTCCTCTTCCGGTCCATTGGTCGGTTGACGCAACCGGCATCAGAGGCTACAAAGGCGGTTCTCAATATAGAACAAAGTTCAATATACTGAACATCCGGGAGGGCTAGCTTGAGCGGTCGCGGCGCGGAACGCATTCTGTCCTTGATCGAGTGGATGGCCGAGCAGCCGTCATCGGTCGCGTTCATGGACGCGGTCCGTCAACTCGATCTGCCCAAAAGCAGTGCGCTGTCGCTGTTTCGACTGTTGACGGAACAGGGCTATGCCCGGCGTGGGACCGATGGCCGCTACGTGCTGCTGCGCCTGCCGGGCGAGGCGAGCGCTGAACGCCGTCGCTGGGGGGTGCTCAAACGCCAGGCACAGGCGCCGCTCCAGGCGGCTGTCGACACTTTGGGTGAGAGCGGCTTCATCGCGGTTCTCGAAGACGATCTGAACGTGCGCTATTTGCTGAAGCTGCTGCCGGCGCGAGAGATCCGCTACGACCGGGATATCACCATCGAGCGCCGTCCGCATCGCGTGTCTTCCGGCTTGATATTGCTGGGCGGGCTGAGCGACGACGACATCGCCGCCTATGCAGCGCAAGAAGCCCAGGCGGGCCGGCTGGACGAACCGACGAAGGCTCTCATCAAGCGTATTCACACGGCGCGCGAAGCCGGCATACAGAGCAATCCGCGCGGCGTGGTCGAAGGTGCGGCCGGCGTTGCGGCGCCCATTACCGATGGTCAAGGGCGCATCGTCGCCGCGCTCAACGTGGCCGGACCCGCCGATCGCCTCGCTGAAGATATCGGCCGTGTCGAACGCGTCGTACGCGAAGCGGCCAGCGCCGTCAGCCAGGCCATGGCCGCGGCCTCGGCGTCGCCATCCATTGCAAGCAAGGAACCCCGCTCATGAGCGTCGCCCAGCACTGGCACAAGAAGTCGTTTTCGCCACAGGCACGTGGCCCGCTCGACGGGGTGCGGGTACTGGACCTGTCACGGCTGGTGGCCGGGAACATGACCTCGCTGCAACTCGCGGATTTCGGCGCCGATGTCGTCAAGATCGAGCCGCGGGCCAAGGGTGATCCCTTACGGGCCTGGAAGCAGGGCGGGCAAGCGACCTTCTGGAAGACCTACGGACGCAACAAGCGCTCGCTGGCGGTAGATTTCCGTACCGATGGTGCGCTGGCGCTGATCAAGCGCTTGATGAGCCGTGCGGATGTCATGATTGAAAGCTTTCGTCCGGGCACGCTGGAAAAGATGGGGCTTGGGCCGGACGTCCTCGAGCACGACTTCCCGCACCTGGTCATGCTGCGTATCTCCGGCTTTGGCCAGACCGGACCCTACAGCCCGCGTCCGGGTTTCGGAACGCTGGTCGAAGCGATGTCGGGCTTTGCCCATCGCAACGGTGAGCCCGATGGAGATCCCTTGCTGCCGCCGTTGGCGCTCGCCGACATGATTTCCGGGCTCTACGGCGCAAACGCGGTGATGATGGCGCTGCGCGCTCGCGATACCGACGGCCACGGACAGATCATCGACGTTTCGCTGCTCGAATCGATGGTGTCGGTGCTCGGGCCGGAGCCGTTGGATTACGCACTGACGGGCAGGCCCAAGCCAAGGGTGGGCAACGGGTCGAACACCTCGAGCCCGCGCAATGTCTATCAGAGCGCCGATGGGTGCTATATCGCCATATCGGCCTCGATTCAGCGCACGGCCGAGCGTCTTTTCGAAGCGATCGGCCGTGCCGACATGAACGACGACCCGCGCTATGCGACCAATGAGGCACGGGTTGCACGCCGCGAGGAAGTCGACGCGATCGTAGGCGGCTGGATTGGTGAGCGAACGCGTGATCAGGTCATGGACGTGTTCGCTCGCAAAGGGATTACGGCAGCGCCGGTCTACGGCGTCGACGATATCGTCGACGACGCGCATTTCATCGAGCGCGAAATATTCGTCGATATCCCCGACGAGGATCTGGGTCAGGCGACAACGCATTCGCCCCTGCCGCGCCTGTCGCGCACTCCAGGCTCATTGCGCCGGCCCGCGCCGCGCCTGGGCGAGCATTCCGCCGAGATTCTCGCCGAAGCTGGTTATTCCGAGAACGAATACAACGCCCTGTTGACCGACGGCACCGTGTATTCGGTTAAGAGGCGGTCCGAATGAGATTGCGTTCGCTGCTGTACGTGCCGGCTCACGCCGAGCGCTTCGTTGCCAAAGCCCATCAGCGCGGCGCCGACGCGATCATTCTGGATCTCGAGGATGCGGTTGCCGAGCCATCGAAGGATCTGGCCCGGCGCGCGCTCGCCGCGGCGGTGCCTGCCGTGGGTCGTCGAGGCGCGCGGGTCTATGTGCGCGTGAATACCGGCGAGCGAATGATCGCCGATACGCGGGCGGCCCTGGCGGCCGGCGTTCAGGGCGTCATGGTGCCGAAGGCGCGCGGCGCGGCTTCGATCGACGCCTTTCTGGCCGGCGCGGGCGCGGCCTGGCACAGCGGTCTGGATTTGCTTGCGATCGTGGAAGATGCCGCCGGCCTGCTCGACGCACGTGCGATCGCCGCACATCCGGCAGTCTCGGCCCTGTGCCTGGGGGCCGAGGATTTCGCGACCGACACCGGCGCATGTCCGGATATGGATGTCGTGCGGCTGCCGAAATTGCTCGTTCACTATGCGGCGAAGGCCGAGGGGAAACAGTCTCTGGGGCTGCTGCAGTCCATTGCGGATTACAACGACCCCGAGACGATCGTACAGGCAGCGCGACAGGCCGCGCGGTTCGGCTTCGACGGCGCCAGTTGTATCCATCCGAAGGTCGTTGCGCCCCTGAACGCGGCGTTTACGCCCTCCAAAGAGGCCATAACCCGGGCGCGCCGGGTGCTGGAAGCCGCCACGCGAGCCGCGGATCAGGGGCTTGGTGCCTTCGTTCTGGACGGCGAATTCGTGGATCGGCCGATGATCAGGCGTGCGCAGGCCACGATCGCCAAAGCAGGCGACGATTGATGAACAACGCCTGCGACAGCCATGTTCACGTGCTGGATCCGGCTTTTGCCACGGTCGATGGCCAGGGTGTGCCGACGGGCATGACGGCGTCCGATTATGAGGCGGTTCAGCCGGTACTCGGCACCGACCGGGTGGTGATCGTACAGGCAAAGAACTACGGCACCGACAACCGGTGCCTGGTCGATGCGCTGGCGCGTTTTTCGCCGCGGGCGCGTGGCGTCGCGGTCGTCGACCGCCGTATCGGGGACGACGAGTTGGTGCGTTTACACAAAGCCGGCGTGCGCGGGGTGCGGTTTTCGCTATGGAATCCGACGAACGCCGTGGTCGACGCGGTCGATCTGATGCCCGTGGCCGAGCGCATCGCGCCGCTGGGCTGGCATCTGCAGCTGCATATGTCGGCCGACCAACTCGTGGCCCATCGGGCCGAGCTTGCGCGTCTTCCCTGCGATCTCGTGATCGATCATATGGCGCGCCTGCCCTCGGGCCGGGGTTGTCTTACCCATCCCGCGTTCGATCTGGTTCGCGGGCTGGCAAACGATGGGCATGCCTGGGTCAAGCTGTCCGGCCCGTATCTGAATCGGCGACCGGGCGCGGCCGGTTTCGACGATGCGCGTGCTGTTGCGCGTGCCTGGGTCGAGGCCATTGCGAACCGGCTCGTCTGGGGCAGCGACTGGCCGCATGTCACCGAAGGCGCCGAGGCGCCGGCGCCGGAGACGATTGCGGCAACCCTGCACGACTGGTGCGCCGGCGATCCGCGCCTGATCGAAACCATCGCGGTTCATACCCCGGCCGCCCTCTATGGATTTGGAACACCGGCCTGACCGTTCGCGCGGCCTGGCGATCAAGGATCACAAAAAGGAGGACTAGACCAATGAAGAAGTTCACGAACAGGCTGCTATCGACGATAGCGGCGGCGGTTCTGGTGATTGGCGCCACCGCCGGGCAGGCCGCGGACTGGCCGGGGCGCAAGATCACGATCATCGTGCCGTATGCAGCCGGCGGAAGCGCCGACCGCGTGGCACGCAATCTGGCCCCGTATCTGGAAAAAGAACTGGATACCTCGATCGTCATACAGAATCGGCCCGGCGCATCCAGCCAGATCGGAACCATGCAGTTTCTTGCTCGGCCGGCAGATGCGAACACGCTGCTGTTGAACGCCCAGCCATATTTCAGCGCGTCGATCGTGTTGCAAGGGGCGAGCTACAGCGTCGACGATCTTGAGGTGCTCAACGTACACAACGTGGGCAATATTTCGATTACGGTCCCAGCGGATTCGCCCTATCAGACGTTTGCCGATCTCAATGATGCGATCAAAGCCAATCCGGGCAGCGTATCGATGGGGACGGTACGCGGCGGGGCCTCGCATCTGCTGGCGCTGCTGCTCAGAGACAAGCTGGGCTGGGACGATCGTCTGGTCACCTACGACAGCGGCGCGCCGGTTCGTACGGCATTGCTCGGCGGCCAGATCGACAGTTCCACCAATGGCGCGGTATCCGATGCGGCCATGAAGCCGAAGGTGCGCTCGCTGGCGTTGTCGACCTCGAACGGCATCTCGGCGTTTTCCGACGCGCCGTATTTGAACGATGTGCTGGCCCAGTACGACGTAAAAGTGCCGGAGATCGGCGACGTGCGTTTCCTTGCGGTCAAGGCGGGCACGAAAAAAGCCTATCCCGAGCGCTACGAAAAGCTGCTCAGCGCCTATCAGGCCGTGCTCGCCAACCCGGACTACCAGGCGTTGCTCGAAAAACAGGGTTCGGCCGAGGAAACCTCGTATCGCGGACCTGAGCAGAGCACGAAGATCGTGCGCGACATGGACGAGCTGATGCGTTCTTACAAGTCCTCCTTCGGCGAGTAGCGGCATAACGGGGCGCGTGTCTCACGCGCGCTCCGTTGGTTCGTATTGCACGGGAGTGAACGGCATGCACAAAGAGAGAACGGCGAGTGCGCTGGTGGTACCGGTGCTGATGCTGGTCTTCGCCATCGTCTACGGCTGGAGCAATCGCAGCGTTCCGGCATCGGATATGCGCTTTGCTATGCCGGTTACGCTGCTGCTGGCTGTGTTGTCGCTGGTATTGATCGTATCGATCATGCGCAAGCGTGTACCGGTCGGGCCAGCGCTTACCGCCGCCCGGCTCAAACGGCCGGTGATGCTGCTGGTCTGTTCTGCGGTCCTGCTGTTCGGCGCGGCCTGGGATTTCATGCTCGCGACGGCGGCCTTTTTGGCTATCGCCATTCCGGCACTGGGTGTTCGACGAGTAGCGGTCGTCGTGCCCACGGCGATCGGATTGCCCATCGCGCTGTATTTCGGTTTTTCGATGCTCGGTGTGCCTTTGAATTCTATCTGGTTCGGGGGCTGAGCCATGGATACGCTGATCGCGGCGGTCACACCGCTGGCCGATGTCTGGATCGTGGCCTATATGCTGATCGGGTTGTTTCTCGGCGTGGTGTTCGGTGCCATCCCGGGTTTGAATGCCGGTATCGGCATCGCCCTCATGCTGCCAGTCACCTACGGCATGGATGCGCTGAGTTCGCTGGTGTTTCTGACTTCTATCTATACCGGCGGCGTGTTCGGTGGCGCGATCACGGCCATCCTGATCAACGCGCCGGGCTCGCCGTCGGCGGTCGCGACCACGCTCGATGGCTATCCGATGGCCATGAATGGACAGGCCAACGAAGCACTTGGTATTTCGCTGGGCGCTTCTGCGCTCGGCGGCTTTCTGGGCATGATCTTTCTATGCATCATCATCCAGCCGTTGGCCAGCTTCGCACTGCAGTTCGGCCCGGCCGAGACGTTCCTGCTGGTCATTTTCGCGTTGACCTCGATCGCGTCGCTATCGGCGGGCAGTTTCATGAAAGGGCTTGTCGCCGGGCTGTTCGGTCTGATGCTTGGCACGATCGGTTTCACGGCGTCGGGCTCGATGCGGTTTACCTTCGGGTCGATGTATCTGATCGACGGCATGCCGATCATTCCCGCGCTGATCGGGTTCCTGGCCTTGTCCGAGCTGCTCTACAAGCTGGAATTGCCGGATGAAAGTCTGCCCAAGGCCGGGCGGCTCAATTTTGGCCGGATATTCAAGGGTTTGTTGATGGCGCCACGGCGCCTGTTCACGCTGGTCCGTTCGTCGGTCATCGGCATATTCATCGGCGCGATACCCGGCGTTGGCGCGACGGTGGGCAGCCTTATTTCCTATGAAACGGCGCGTCGGAGCAGCCGCACGCCGGAGAAGTTCGGTCAGGGCGAACCGGACGGCGTGATCGCCGCCGAGGCGGCGAACAATGCCTCAGAGGGCGGGGCTATGGCGACGATGCTGGCCCTGGGCATTCCGGGCGGGGCGGCCACGGCCATACTGATCGGCGCATTGACGTTGCAGGGCATCGTGCCTGGTCCACGTCTGATTTATGAGCATGGCGATGTGATCTACGGCCTGCTCGCTGCCGAGATGTTGGAACAGATTCTGCTGATCGTTGTGGGTTTCGGCGTTGCCGCGCTGTTCCTGCGCGTGATCTATATCCCTTACTCGGTTCTCGTGCCGATCGTTTTGACCATGTGCTATATCGGTGCGTTCTCCGTGCGCAACGCCGGCTTTGACGCCGGATTGCTGGTGGCCTGCGGCATTCTCGGCTGGCTGATGAAGCGCGAGGGTTATCCGGTCGTCGCCGTAGTGATCGGCCTCATGCTGGGCAAGACCGCGGATTCAGAATTGATCCGTTTTTTCCAGTTGCACGGAACCGATCTATCGGTTTTCTGGACCAATCCGATCTGTATCGTTCTGATACTGGCAACCTGCGCGAGCCTGGCCGCGCCGTGGTTTCAGGGGCGGCGGCTCAAACGCGAGCAATCCGAATCCGGCGAGGGTCTCTGAGCGTCTGCGGCGATATCGCAGCGGCCGTGCCCGAATCGGAAGCCTGTGAGACCGGTCATGTACATCCGCGCCCGGTCATGGTGGCGGGCACCGGACGCCCGCGGGTCTCGCCGGCCTTAAGAGTCGGCGATCGGCTTGATACGGGGTTAACGCGCCGCCGTTTAGACTGAGGGCCGGTTTTTAGACGGCGTCGTCATGATCGCGCTGATCCATATCAAGAAGACTGCGGGCAAGAGCCTCAAGCACATCATGCGCTGTGCGTTCGGCGTCGCACACTGCGACGTCAAGCGATGGCAGCCGCAAGACGAATGCTTCGGTGCAGAGGATCTGCGCCGGCTGCGCCGCATTCATCCGGGGCTGGTCAGCATCGCCGGACACAGTATTCGCAGTCATTCGGACCTGCAGACGGCAGAGCCGGCGCTGCGCTATTACACCTTCATGCGTGATCCCATCAAGCGCTGTATTTCCGAATACCAGTATTCGGTCCACCAGGGGCGCTGCGCACCGGATTCGTTCGCCGAGTGGATCCAGCGGCCGGTGTTCCGCAACGTCCAGACCCGTAGCCTGGCCGGCTGCGACGACGCCGCTCGGGCGATACGCGAGCTCGACGAAAGGATCGCGTTCGTGGGCCTAATGGAGCGATTCGACGAGTCGCTGGCCATGATGCAACCGCTGTTGAATTTGCCGCGGTTCACGCCGCTGCAGCGGCGAGTCAATGCCGCATCCGATCATCGTATTCGAGATGCGGTGCTCGCCGATCCGCAGGCGATGGCCGAGGTGGCAGCGGCCAACGAGGCCGATAGCGCGGTGTTCGAGTATGTTCAGCGCGAGCTTTATCCGCGCCAGCAGCGACTCGCCGGGCGTACGCAGGTCGCCGTGTCCGCGGCCGACCGGCCGCGCCAGTTCAACGCCCGTTTCTTTGCCAATGGCGCTTACCGGTATCTGGTCTACAAGCCGGCGGTCTCGGCCTACCGGCTGATGGCCGGCTGAGCCGGGTGGTCTAGTCCCGATCTTCGCAGCGGTTGGACAACAGACGCTGACCCAATGCCTCGGGCTCATCCACACCGAGCAACACGTCGAATCGGATATCGGTGGTCACGTGCAGCAAGCGCGCGCCCGCCGCGCGCAAGACGAACAGCTTGCGCCCGTCGGCGGTTTCGAACCAGCCCACGCGAAAGCCGGGCAGCGCAATCCCGTTGCGCCGCCGGGCACGGGCCAGATCGGGACGGTCGGCGACGTCGACGACCCGTGCGTCGACGACGGCCTCCAGTGGCACTCGCTCATGAAACTCGCCGCCCTTCAGGTGCATGGTGCCGCCGCGAATGGTGATCTCGTTGCGGGTGGCGACATACAACGCGAGCACCACGAGTGCGAAGTTCACCGCCAGCAGCCAGGCGAGCGCCGTGGCCAGTGCCAGAATGAACAGCCAGTCGGGCAGGGCAGCGGAGCCTATCAGCGCCGCGGCGGCGATGAGCAGCGGCAGGCCAATGGTCAGCGCACTGGCCGCGGCCAGTGCGCGCCAGGGATAGGTGGTGATCGGAAATACATGCATGATCGATTGCGCCGGCGCTAGAGCGTGTCGAGCAGCCCGGTGAGCCGCTGGCGCTTGAAACCGCGCCGACGAACGCGGCGATGGAGTTTCAGGTCCCGCTCGGCTTTGCGCATCACGCGTGACGTGCGCTCGTAGAGCGTGATGAAGGCAAAGCTCGACTCGATATCTGCCAGACCGAGCGCGCGCAGGTGGTCGAACACGTAGGCGCGGCGATCGGCATGCAGCCATCGATCGCTGGCCTTTGCGAGCCCTTCGCCGACCAGCGTGTCCTGATGCAGATTCTTGACGTCGATTGCGCAGATGCTCCCGCAGCCGTCTCGATGGAGCAGATTCGGGCCGATCGGATCACGATAATCGAACCCGACTCGGATGAAGTCGGGCCGAGCATGGTGCGACCGAGTCAGCAGCTCGTCGTGCAACCGGGCGTCGATCACGCCGTGGGTTCGCAGCTCGGCCAGGTGGGCGAGATGGGTCTGCCAATACGGTGTGCTCGCCAGCGGCCGCATACGCGAGCCACGCCCGGCGAAGCGGCCGAAACAGCGTGCGATCTCGGGCATCATGCGATCGTCGACCGTCGCGCACGGCCGCCCGTGGACATAGTCCACCCAGAGCACGTTGGCCCGCTGGTCGTGGAGCGCGGGCAGATGGCGTGTACGCCCGTAATGGCGCAGGTTCGAGGCCACGCGGTGCGCGTGACCTTCGCTTTTGAACGTGATCTTCTTGTAGCGAGGCTGATCGTTCTCCAGCACGATCTCGACATCGTAGTGCTCGCGCGACCATAGCCCGAGCGCGCGCAGCATGCTCCGTCGAATCCGCTTGCCGGTGCTGTAGATAGGCCGGTGATGGCGGCGGTGGATATCAACCATACAAAGATGACCGCATGGGAACGCCGTCGGAAACTAGCAGGAATAAAAATGCCGGTTGTTAGCATTTTGTAAGCGCTATGTCGTTGGCGCGTGGACGTCCGGCTGTCAGACTGACCGTTCGGACCAAGTCGGACGGCCACCCATGAGCGAACTGACGACACGGCGGTGCCGGGGCGACGAGATCGCCGCACACGTGCCGGCTCTCGCGGATCTGCGGATCTCGGTGTTTCGGGATTTTCCCTATCTTTACAACGGCGATCAGGCCTACGAGCGGGAGTATCTGGCGACCTATGTCGATGCACCGGCGTCGTTGGCGTTTCTGGTCTACGACGACGACGTACTGGTCGGTGCGACCACTGCCTTGCCGATGGCCGACGAGGAGCCGGCTTTTCGAGTTCCTTTGGCGCAGGCCGGGTTTGCTATCGATCGGCTGTTCTATTTCGGGGAATCGCTGCTGTTGCCCGGCTATCGCGGGCGCGGCCTGGGGCATGTCTTTTTCGATGAGCGCGAGGCTTGGGCACGAGCTGCCGGCGACTTCGATCACGCCTGCTTCTGTTCTGTCCAGCGGCCGTCCGATCACGCGCTCCGCCCGGCCGGTTACCAGCCGCTGGACGCATTCTGGCGCCGGCGCGGCTACACGCGACGGCCGGACATCACGACCACCTACCGATGGCAGGATATCGACCAGCCGGAGGAAACCGCCAAACAGCTGGTGTTCTGGGTGCGGCAGCTGGCCGAAGGTTAGCCGCGTGCCGGGGCAGGAACGTCGGCGGCGGGCGACAGTGGTCCGATCTTTGCGTTAGGGTTGGCATCCGGGCAACGGGCGTCGGGGGGACGCGGTTGAGCACGAAACTATCCATAGAAAACCTGTTCAAGGTATTCGGACCGCGGCCGCAGGCGGCCATCGAGCGCGTGCGTGCCGGCCAGACCAAGGACCAGATATTCGCCGATACCGGCATGACCGTCGGTGTTTCGGATGCCAGCTTCGAGGTGCGCGAAGGCGAGATCTTCGTGGTGATGGGGCTGTCCGGGTCGGGTAAGTCCACGCTGGTGCGCATGCTCAACCGGCTGATCGATCCGAGTGCGGGCACGGTGCATATCGACGGTCAGGACATCACGCGCATGAGTCGCAGCCAGCTGATCGCGTTGCGCCGCCGCGAGATCAGCATGGTGTTCCAGTCGTTCGCGCTCATGCCGCACCAGAGCGTGCTCGACAACGCCGCGTTCGGGCTCGAGGTGGCGGGTACGACCCGTGCCGAACGTCGCGAGCGGGCTCTGGCGGCGCTGGACGCGGTCGGGCTCAAGGCCAATGCCGACAGTTATCCGGACGAGTTGTCCGGCGGCATGAAGCAACGCGTGGGCTTAGCGCGTGCACTGGCGGTCAATCCAGGCATTCTGTTGATGGACGAGGCATTTTCGGCGCTCGACCCGTTGATTCGTACAGAGATGCAGGACGAGCTGCTGCGATTGCAGTCCGAGCAGGCGCGCACCGTGGTGTTCATCACCCACGACCTTGACGAGGCCATGCGGGTGGGTGATCGCATCGCCATCATGCAGGGCGGTCGGGTGATCCAGGTGGGCACGCCCGAGGAAATCGTGCGCTCACCGGCCAATGAGTATGTCCGCTCGTTCTTCCGCGATGTGGATGTCAGTCACGTGTTCAGCGCCGGCGACATCGCACGGCGCGATCAGGTCACGGTCATCGAACGGGTGGGCGTGAGCCTGCATGCCGCGTTGTCGCGGCTTGAAGAACACGACCGCTCGGCCGCCGTGGTCCACGACCGCGCGCGGCGCTATCAGGGCATGGTCAGCGCGGACTCCCTGGCGGCGGCCATGAAGCGTCTGAGCCCCGGCGAGGAGGGGCGTATCGAGGATGCGCTACTGGCCGAGGTCAGCCCGATCACCGCGGATACGGCACTGACCGATCTGATGGCACATGTCGCAGAAAGCCCCTGGCCGCTGCCCGTGGTGGACGCCGAGGGCCGCTATTGCGGGGCCATCTCACGCGCGACCCTGTTGCATACACTCAACCGCAGCGAACAGGTGCAGTCGTGAGCTTGGCCCGCGGTTGCGCTGGCATTGATCCGGTCCGGAGTCGTACATGATCGATCTGCATATCGGGGAAGGTTTCAGCGCGGTGGTCGAATACATGAAGGACCACTTCGGCGTGTTCTTCGACGCGGTGTCGGCCACCATCAGCTTCGTGGCCGACAACCTCACCGAGTTCTTCAACTGGCTGCCGCCGACGCTGGTCTTCGGCATTCTGGCGATCGTTGCGCTGTGGCGGGTCGGCTGGCTGTTCGCCGGTTTCGTGCTGGTCGGGCTGTTCGTGGTCCAGGGCATGGACTTGTGGTCGGAGTCGATGGACACGCTCGGGCTGGTGGTCGCCGCCACGCTCGCCGCACTGGGCATCGGGTTGCCGATCGGAGTGATCATGGCCAAGAGCAATATCCTCCAGGCGGTGGTCCGGCCCGTGCTCGATTTCATGCAGACACTGCCGGCGTTCGTCTATCTCATCCCGGCGGTCATCTTCTTCGGCACCGGCCGGGTGCCGGGTACGATCGCCACCGTGATCTTCTCCATGCCGCCCGCGGTGCGGCTGGTCAATCTGGGCATCCGCCAGGTGCCCACCGAAAACGTCGAAGCCGGTCGCGCGTTCGGCTGTAATGCGCTCCAGCTGTTGTTCAAGGTCGAGCTGCCTCTGGCCTTGCCGTCGATCATGGCCGGCATCAACCAGACCATCATGCTGGCATTGTCCATGGTCGTGATCGCCTCGATGATCGGCGCCGGCGGCCTGGGCGATCCGGTATTGGCGGGCATCCAGCAGCTGCGTCTGGGCACCGGCTTCGAAGGCGGGCTCGGGGTCGTGATCCTGGCGATCATTCTGGATCGGCTCACCCAGAGCTTTGCCCTGCCGGGGCGCGGACGCGAAAGCGCGCTGACCCGGCTCAAGCGATGGTTCACGCGCGACCGCACGGGTGAGCGACATTCCTGAGCGCGGCCCGGCGTCGTCCGCCTACACGAGTTCATACGAAGGGAGACCACTGATGACACATCGAATCAAACGGGTATTCGGCATCGCGGCGATGGCCGCGGGTCTGGTGATGGGCAGCATGGGTTCGGCCCAGGCCGCCGACGACACGATCGAATTCGGCTGGACCGCCTGGTCGGACGCAGAGTTCGTCACCAAGCTCGCCAAGACCCTGATCGAAGAACACACCGACTACAACGTCAAGCTCACCATGGCTGCCATCGGCGTTCAGTACCAAGGGGTGGCCAACGGCGATCTGGACGGCATGCTCATGGCCTGGCTGCCCAAGACCCATGCCGATTACTGGAAGCGCTTCAAGGACGACGTGGTCGACCTCGGCCCGCTTTACGAGGGCGCGCAGCTGGGCTGGGTCGTGCCGGACTACATCCCCGAGGACCAGCTGTCCTCGATCGAGGACATGAAAAAGGCCGAGGTGGTCGACAAGCTGGGCGGCAAGGTCCAGGGCATCGACCCCGGCGCCGGGCTGATGCAGGCCTCGGAAAAGGCCATGGATGCCTACGGGCTCGACGACGATTACCGGCTGGTCTCGGCCAGCGGTGCGGCCATGACGGCCGCCCTGGCGCGGGCCGAAGACAACCAGGACTGGATCGTGGTGACCGGCTGGACGCCGCACTGGATGTTCGGGCGCTGGAACCTGCGTTTCCTGAAGGATCCGAAGGGCTCGCTGGGCGGCGCCGAGCATATCGACGCGGTCGTGCGTCAGGGCTTCGAGGCAGACTACCCCAAGGTCGCGGAGTTTCTGACCAACATGCATCTGCCGCTGGACGAGTTGCAGGCAGCAATGTACGACGCCCAGCAGACCAGCTACGACGAGGCGATCAAAAAGTTCATCGAATCGCATCCGGACGAAATCAAGGAATGGTTCGGCGAAAGCTGATACGCACCGGGCGCCCCCGGGTGTCCACGGCGATATCGGGCCCGGCAGATCGCCGGGCCTTTTTTTTGGAGGGGCGCTTTCACCGGGACGCTAGGTTGTTGCATCATCGCGCCAGTTTCCATTCCGGCGGCATGCGGCCCGGCTGCAAGGTCCGCGCGTGCCGCCGCCATACGGCAGGATCCGTCGCATGACCACAGACACGCGCAACCGAGCCGTATTCATCGGCGTGGCGCTGACCTTTGCCCTGAACATGATGGGCACGACCCTGCCCACACCGCTGTACCCGATCTATCAGCAGCAGATGGGTTTTTCCGAGCTGATCGTTACAGTCATCTTCGCGGCCTATGCCGTGGGCGTGATCGGAGCGCTGATCGTCACGGGCAGCTGGTCCGATCAGCTCGGCCGTCGGCCGATGCTGCTGGCCGGCCTGGCATTTTCGGCGGCCAGTGCCGCCGTCTTCCTGGTGGCCGATGGCCTGGGCATGTTGTTGCTCGGGCGTGTGCTGTCGGGTATCTCCGCTGGAATCTTCACCGGTACTGCAACGGTCGCCGTAGTCGAACTCGCGCCGGCCGCCTGGGCCGGCGTGGCCACGTTAGTGGCCACGGCCGCCAACATGGGCGGTCTGGGCATGGGGCCTCTGGTGGCCGGTGTGCTGTCGCAGTATCTGCCGGCGCCTCTGACGGTCTGCTATGCCCTCGACCTGGTGCTGGTGGCCTTGGTGGCCGTGGTCGTCTGGCGGGCGCCGGAGACGGCAGAGCTGCCGAGCCGGGCTCGGCTCGGCCTGCAACCGCTGAGCGTGCCGCCCGACGTGCGAGCGGCGTTCATACCGGCGGCCATCGCCGGATTTGCGGGCTTTGCCGTCCTGGGGCTGTTCACCGCGGTAGCGCCGGCCGTGATGGGCAAGATACTGCATCTGTCGAATCATGCCTTGACCGGCCTGGTGGTCTTCCTGCTCTTCCTGGCGTCCACGCTCGGCCAGCTCGGCCAAGCGCGCCTGGCGGAACGGTTTCGGCTGCCGATCGGCTGCGTGGTTCTGATCCTGGGCATCCTGTGTGTGGCGCTGGCGATTGCCCAGATCTCGCTCGCGCTGCTGGTGATCGGCGCGCTGATCTCCGGTGTTGGCCAGGGCGTTGCCTTTCGGGCCGGGTTGGGCGCGATCGCAGCCGCCAGCCCACCCACACGACGAGCCGAGGTGGCCTCGACATTCTTCGTGGTCGCCTATGTGGCGATTTCGATCCCGGTGGTCGGCATCGGGCTGGTGGCCGGCTGGGCCGGGCTGGCGGCCGCCGGCATCGGTTTTTCTCTGGCCGTGGCGGTGCTGGCCGCTATCGCGCTGGTGAGCCTGGTGGTGTTACGCCGACGCCGGCGTTGATGTCCGGTCGTCGCGGGTTTGTTGCTGTAGGCGCCACATCGCGGCATAACGGCCGTTCGCGGCGAGCAGGCCGGCATGTCGACCACGTTCGACGACGCGGCCTCCGTTGAGGACCAGAATCTCATCGGCATCGACCACCGTGGACAGGCGATGGGCGATGACCAGGGTCGTGTGATCGGCCGCGAGTTCGGCCAGCGCGGTATTGATCGCCTGCTCGGCGTGGCTGTCCAGCGAAGACGTCGCCTCATCGAAGATCAGGATCGCGGGATTCTTGAGAATCGCCCGCGCGATGGCGATCCGTTGTTTCTCCCCGCCCGACAGCTTGAGCCCGCGTTCGCCGACCACGGTCGCCAGGCCCTCGGGCAGACGTCCGATCAGGCCGTCGAGATGAGCCAGACGCGCGGCACGGGCCACCGCTTCGTGGTCGGCGCCCGGCGCACCGTAGGCGATGTTGTATTCGATGCTGTCGTTGAACAGCACGGTATCCTGGGGCACTACCCCGATGGCATTCCGCAGACTGTCGAGCGTCAGTTCGCGAATATCGACATCGTCGATCCGGATATGGCCGGCGTTGACGTCATAGAAACGGAACAGCAGACGAGCCAGGGTCGACTTGCCCGCGCCGGAGGCGCCGACCACGGCCACTTTCTTGCCCGGCGAGATCACGAAACTCACCTGTTCGAGTATCTGCCGGTCTGCGTGGTAACCGAAGTCGACCCGGTCGAACTCGATCCGCGGACGCCGCCCGGCCAGTGGGCGGGCCCCCGGTTCGTCGGCAATGGCGGCCTCGATATCGAGCAGGGCAAACATGCGGGCCGTGTCGGCCATGGACTTCTTGAGTTCGCGATAGACGAAGCCGAGGAAGTTCAACGGCACGAAAAGCTGGATCATGTAGGCATTGACGAGCACGAGGTCGCCCAGCGTCATGGCACCGGCAACGACCCGCTGGCTGGCCAGCGTCATCATGGCCGTGATCGCCACTGCGATCACGACCGCCTGGATCGTATTCAGCAGGCCCAACGAGCGGCGAGACCGGCGTAGCGCCGCCTCCCACGCACTCAGCTCACGGTCGTAGCGGCGGGCTTCATAGTGTTCGTTGCCGAAGTACTTGACCGTTTCGTAGTTGATCAGGCTATCGACCGCGCGGGTGTTGGCGGAGGCGTCGAGCCGATTGGACTCGCGTACGTGCTGTGTGCGCCATTCGGTGAGCAGGGCAGTCGCCGTTACATAGATCACGACGCTGACCAGCACGATCACGGCAAACCAGGCGCTGTAATAGATCATCAGAATGCCGGCGACCAGCGCGATCTCCAGAAACGTCGGCACGATATTGAACAGCATGAATCGCAGCATGAAGCTGATACCACCAATGCCGCGTTCGATATCCCGCGACAGCCCGCCGGTACGGCGCGACAGGTGGAAATCCAGATCCAGTGCGTGCAGATGCTCGAACACGTTAAGCGCGATCTGGCGCATGGCGCGTTCGTTCACGCGCCCGAACACCAGATCCCGCAGCTGGCCGAACAGGACCGAGGCGAGCCGCAGCGCGCCGTAGGCCAGCAACAGGGCGACCGGCAGATAGACATGCGCATTCTCGCCGGCGTCGAGCGTATCGACGATATGCTTGAGTACGACCGGCAAGGCAACCGTCGCGCCCTTGGCGCCGATGAGCAGAGCCAGGGCGATGCCCACGCGCAAGCGATGCTGCCACAGATAAGGCCAGAGCTGGGCGAGCCGGTGCCACTCGCGCCGGGCCGAGTCCGATGGATGGTCGCGATGGGCGGCGCGGCTCACGCCGCGGCTCGTTTCGGGCGTTCGCGCTGCTGGCCGTGGTCAGGACGTCTCGCGGCCATCAGCCGTCGCTGCGTTCGTCCAGCGGCTGTTGCGGGACACGACGCAGCTTGCTGGTGTCGTAGCCGAGGTCGCCGACGCGTTGTACCAGCGTCTCGTAGGTGGTCTCGTCGATCTGCGGTGTACGGGCCATGATCCAGACATAGTCGCGCTTGTCGCGGGCCACGATCGTGGTCTGGTAGTCATCGTCCACATACGAGATGACGTATTGCATGCGCAATACCCAGTAGAAGCGCATCGCCCAGACCGAATTCCCGGTGTCGTCGATCACCGTTCCGACGGGCTTCATTGTCTTCTGCTCGCCGTCGAAACCGCCTTCGCGGTAGGTGAAGGTGGTTTCGATCCGACCCGGCTCGGTCTGCCGGTAACGCTCGATGGAGTTGTATGAGTTCTTGGTCGGGCCCGGCGGAATATGGGCAATGACATACCATTTACCCATGTAGCGATCGATATCGACCTGTTCTTCCCGCGGGAAATCCTGCGGCGGCATCACGCTGCAGGCGGTGAGAAGACAGGCCAGCGTGGCCATCAGCAATGAAGTTAAGCGCATGGGATGGGTGCGTTAGACAAGCGATGATTGCAGTCTACGCCGAGCCGGGGTCCCCGGATTCGGCTAGGCCGAGGATCGGCCGGCGATCGTGTGCTGCTCACGGTCTGCCAGCAGGCCGGTGATCTGTTCGAACGGTACCGGCCGGGCCACGTGATAGCCCTGGACATAATCCACGCCGATGCGACGCAGGGCCTCGAGCAGGGCCGCGGACTCGACGTGTTCGGCGACCGTGGACAGCCCCATCGCCTGTCCGACCCGGTTGATGGCTTCCACGATCGCGCATTCCACCGGCTCGTCGATGATGTTGCGTACCAGCTTGCCGTCGATCTTGATGAAATCGGACGGCAAATGCTTGAGATAGGAGAACGAGCTCAGCCCGCTGCCGAAATCGTCCAGCGAGAAGCGACAGCCCAGTGCACGCAGCGTACGCATGAGCTCGCCGGCGCGCTGGGTGTTGGTCACCGCGGTCGTCTCGGTGATTTCGAACACCAGCACGCGCGGGTCGATCGCGTGCGAGGTGATCAACTCGCGGGCATAGTCGACGAAATGCTCGTCGGTAATCGATTGCCCGGAGATGTTGATGCTGTAGTGCTCGATCTCGGCGTGTTCGCTACGGGCGTCGGCGATCAGGCGCAGCGCGTGGCGCAGTACCCAGCGATCGATTCGTGAGGCTGCGTTGTAGCGTTCGGCGGTGAGCAGAAAATTCTGTGGGGCGACGATTTCGCCGTTGTCGCGGCGCATACGCAGCAGCAGTTCGACGCCGATACGCTCGTGTCGGCCTTTCGGATCGGCCGGCTCGATGATCTGGGCGAACAGCACGAACAGATCGTTGTCCAGCGCTTCGCTGATGAGCTGCATGCGCTGCATGTCGCCGTGGCGGGTACGGGTTTCGTCACTGTCGCCGCGATAGACATGTACCTGATTGCGGCCGGTCTCCTTGGCCAGATAGCAGGCAGTATCGGCACGCCGCAGCAGCTCGCTGGCGCTGACTGCGCTGCCGTCGATCGCGGCCACGCCGATACTCGCACTCAGGCGGAACAGCTTGTCCTCCCAGCGAAAGCGGAACTGGTCGATCTCGGCGCGCAGCACTTCGGCCTTGGCCTTTGCATCGGCCAGAGACAGATTGCGCATCACCACGCCGAATTCGTCGCCGCCCAGTCGGGCCATGGTGTCGGCCGCGCGGAGTTTGCTGGCGAGCTGTGCGGTGAGCTGACGCAGCATCTCGTCGCCGGCGTTGTGTCCGCAGCTGTCGTTGACCAGCTTGAACTGGTCGAGATCGAGATAACACAGCGCATGCTCAATACTGCGAGTGCTCGAATCCTCGAGAAAACCGACCAGCAGTTTTTCGAAGGCGCGCCGATTGGGCAGCCCGGTGAGCATGTCGTGGTTGGCCTGGTAGTGCATCTCCCGCGAGATCTGCTGCAGTCGGCTGATATCGTGGAGCACGATCACGGCGCCGATTACGGCTTCCTGTGCGTCACGAATGGGCGCGATCGTCAGCTTGACCGCATCACCGCTGTCACGAAGCGTGCGGCTGTCGGCCCCGGGCGACTCGTTCCACTGGCGGGTTTCGCCGCCGGCCAGACAGTCGCGCAGCATCGTATGCGCCGAGATCCGGCTGGCCACATCGGCGAACTGGCACACCGCATCGAACGCTTGGCCGACGGCTTCGGCCGATGTGATCCCGAGCATCTGCTCGGCACGAGGATTCAAATAGTCGACTTCGCCCATTGCGTCGGTCGTGATCACGCCATCGCCGATCGAAGACAGCGTGACCTGCGCACGTTCCTTGGCCTGATTGAGCGCCTGCTGTGTCTCGATCAGGCGGGTCCCGTCGCGGCACACGGCTTCGCTGCCGATTGGCTGGCCATTGCTGTCGTCGATCCGGCGCGAGGAGATGAGCAGCCAGGCGATGCTGCCATCCTGGCGATAGCAGCGGGTGGGGTGGCGCGACAACTGCGGACTGAGCGTGAGCAGCTCGTAGTCGGCTTCGGGGTTGGCCAGGACCTCGCGCAGCGATCGGCCCTCAAGCGCGGCCGCGGTATAGCCGAGCATTTCGGTGACGGTATCGGTGACCCAGGTGATCCGCCCGTCGCGATCGGTATGGTAGAGCACGTCCGAGACACTGCGCAGCAGCCGTTGTACCCGCTGATGGCGTACCAACAGCTTTTCGCGGTAGCGATGAATCTGGTCGACGACGTCTTCGACCGCCGCGGCCACCTCGGCATCACCGCGGGCATGGGTGGACAGTGCCGGTGGTGGTCGTTCGCCCGCCACATCGATCTGGCGAAGCCAGTTCACCACACGGCTGACCTCCGGCCCGGCCCTGGCCGGGTCTCGCAGACACAGCGCTAGCGACAGCCCTGCAATGATCACCGCGCTGAGCCCGAGCAGGGCCCCCGGGACCATGTGGGCATCGTCGGTGACCCACCAGGCGAGTACGAGCATGCACAACGCCAGCCCCAGAATCAGGGCGTGCATCGCCAGTTCACTTGAAGGCCGACGAATGCCGCTCACGACGGAGCCACGATCGGTTCGACGACCGTTTCGTGGGTCAAAGACAGGCTGTGGCCTTGGCGTCGCATGGTCCCCGGATGCCGATAAGGCGAATGGCGCCCTACGAGTATACCGATCAGCAGCAATATGAGCGTGCCGGCGGCGCGATCGCACGCGGGTACCGGTGAACGGGATGACTGGCAGGTAGTATGCATGGCCAGATGTTCCATACTGAGACCATTGCACATGCCTGATCCGGAGCGAAAGTTTCGATGAACTGGCCACGACTGACCGGCCGGCTCGGCTTTGGTCTGAAGGCCAGACTGCGCTGGCTTCGAGTGCGCGTGATCGCGGCCATGGAACAGAGCGCGGCCTATTCGCGCCCGAACATGCAACTTTTCGCGCTGGTAGCGGTGATCGCGCATCCGGTCTACTACCTCTGTTGGACCGAACTCAGCCCGCAGCCATTCGAAAGCGTCTGGCTGCGGGCATTCAGTATCGTGATCGCGCTGCCGATGCTGTTCGAGCCGTATGTATCCAACGCCGGGCTATGGCGCGGACGCATCACGCTGTACTGGTTCCTGATCGTTGTCTATCAGCTGCCGTTCTTCTTCGTGTTCATGTCGTTGATGAACGGTTTCAGCACCGTCTGGGCGTTATCGACCATGGCCGCCTGTCTGTTCACCGTCCTGCTGGTTTTCGACTGGCTGATGGTCTTCGGCGTCGCTATTGCCGGCGCGGCTGCGGCGGCCGGCTGTTTCTGGGCGATCGGGGGATCGTTCGCTGACCAGGCCGACGAACTGATCGCATTGGCACCGATCTATCTGTTCGCCCTGATCGGCGGCAGCATCTTCAACTACAAGGCCGAAATCGTGGCTCGGGAAAAACTCGGCGCGATCACGTCGGCGGTCGGAACCATCGCCCACGAACTGCGAACGCCGCTGCTGAGTATCCGCAGCGGGGCGCGCGGTCTGCAGACCTATCTGCCGGCGCTGTTCGAAGGCTACGAACTGGCACGCGACAAGGGGCTCCCCGTGCCGCCGGTGCGTACTGCGCATCTGCGCCAGATGCACAGCGTACTCGAGCGCATCAACGGCGAGACCGAATACACCAACGTCATACTGGACATGCTGCTGATCAATGCCAGCCGGACGACCATCGATACGAGCACGTTCGACGTGGTGCGTATCGGCGCGTGTGTCGAAGGCGCGCTCGCACGGTATCCGTTTCATTCGGATAGAGAGCGTACCCTTGTCTCTTGGGAGAAGGGCACAGATTTCGCTTTCCATGGATCCCAGCTGCTGATGATCCATCTGCTGTTCAACCTGCTGAAGAACGCATTGTACTTCCTTGCCCAGGCCGACCGCGGTGATATCCGGATCTGGACCGAACGCAGCCCGGCCGGCGCGCATCGTCTGCATTTTCGCGATACCGGGCCCGGCATCGATCCGGATGTGTTGCCCCGTATCTTCGAACGGTTCTATTCGGCCATGCCGCGCGGGCAGGGTACCGGTATCGGGCTGGCCTTTGCGCGACTGGTAATGGAGAGCTTTGGCGGCGATATTCGCTGTCATTCGGCGTTGGGACGCTACACTGAGTTCGTATTGAGCTTTCCGGCCCTGGAGAATCATGAGCACGGCTGAACTGGCCCCGTATTTCCACCCCACCCAGATCGTGCTGGTGGATGACGATATCGACTTCCTGGGCAATCTCAGCCTGCAGTTGGAGGCCGATCTGCCCTATCTGCTGTTCGACTCGACCACCAAGGCCCTGGGCTATATCAACGATCGGCAAATCGACGGCCGCTCGCGAGAGCGATTCTTTCGCGTCTGCGAAGGCGAGGGCGGCCAACGGGTGAGTCTGGATACCGATGCGATCGCTCGGGAAATGCATTACTCGAATCGCTTTTCCCAGATCTCGGTGGCCATGGTCGATTATGCGATGCCGCAGATGAACGGGCTGGATTTCTGTCGTCGGATACAGAACCCGCATATCAAGAAAATCCTGTTCACCGGCGTCGCCAGCGAAAAAGCGGCGATCGACGCATTCAACGATGGGGTGATCGACCGCTACATACGCAAGAGCGAGCATCTGGTCTACGACCATCTCAACAGCACTATTCGCGAGCTGCAGCAGGCCCACATCCGCGAGACGTTTTCTCATGCCAGCGACGTGTTCCATGTAGCCGCACCGTCGTGGCTCGAGGACCGGCACGTGATCGCGCTCATGGAAAACCTGCGCCGTCGCTATCACATCGTCGAATATTATCTGGTGAGCGATCCGGCCGGCTTCATGCTCGTCGATGGCGAGGGCAACCTCTACCGGCTGATGCTGATCACGCCCGAAGAGCGCGACGCCCAGATCGCGCTGATGCGTCGCGCCGGTGCGCCCCGCGACTGCCTGAAAGCGCTGGAGCGCGGCGAAGTCCTCATCGCGCCGTCGGTTGCGCAGCTGGTAGCTGCTGGCGAAAGTGACATTTTACGTCATTGGTCGCGTTATTCGCGGCCGTCGACCGCCTTGAACAGTCATCGCTACGCTTTCTGGGCCCTGTTCGATCAGCGCGATATGCCCGGTGCGCCGAGCCCGCCGGATGCGACTTTCTCCCGATATCTGGATTGGCTGGATACGGTCGGGTACTCGTTGATGTAATCCCCGCCGTCGGCCCACTGTTGCGGTCCATTTGCCAGCTGCTCGGCGGCGCCGGCATTAAGCCTCTGTTTCCATAAAAATTTTATTCCATCCGTCTGTGCTGGTCGGAGGAAAGCGCGCGCGAGATCGAAGTTGGCCTGCCCCGGACATGCGCCCGTAATCGCCTCCAGAAGTCGATAGGATTGCGCGCGCAACACGCTGAGCGCCAAACGTAATTTGTATATCAGCGCCAGATGCGGTAAGTAAATATAGTAATTATCAGCTTAAGTGACAAAAATTGTCAGTTTCGCTGATAAATCGTATTTATCTATATGCTGCAAATTGGAGCGGTTCTCATGAGTGTCGATAACAAATCCTTCCATGGCCCCGCGCTGCGTCCGCGCTCGAAGGCCGAGCCGGAATTTCTGCGCGAGCACGTGGACCACTATTTTCGCGAGCGGGTCGAAAAGACCTGGAAGGGCGGACACATCATGCACGGGCGTACGCCCGGCCCGGATGCGATCCTCATGGTCACCAATGACTATCTGGATCTGGCGAACAACCCGCAGATCCTGCAGGCGCAGATCGACAGCCTGCGCGGGTCGGACAACACCGTGGTGATGTCGGGTGTCTACCTGCACGGCGACAGTCCGCAGCTCGACCTGGAGCGGCGAATGGCCCGCTGGATGCGCATGGAATCCAGTCTGCTGTGCCAGTCCGGCTATGCCGCCAACGTCGGCCTGATTCAGGCGATCGGCGCACCGGGTACTCCGGTGTATGTGGACATGTTCGCTCATGCCTCGCTCTGGGAGGGTGTCCGCAGTGCGGGGCTGGAGTGGAAGCCGTTCCGTCATAACGATGCCTCGCATCTCGAGACCATGATCGAGCGCAATGGCCCGGGCATCGTCGTCATGGATTCGGTCTACAGCACGACCGGCAGCGTTGCACCGCTCAAGGCGCTGGTCGAGGTCGCCAATCGCCACGGCTGTGTGACCATCGTCGATGAATCGCACTCGCTCGGCACTCACGGGGATCAGGGCCGCGGTCTGGTCGCCGGGCTGGGGCTGCAGTCGGAAGTGCATTTCGTCACGGCGAGTCTGGCCAAGGCGTTTGCGGCGCGGGCCGGTCTGATCGCCTGCAGCGAGCGGCTGCGTCAGTTCATCAAGTACAACTCGTTTCCTGCCATCTTCAGCTCATCGTTGTTGCCGCACGATATTGCCGGGCTATCGCGCACGCTGGAGCTGATTCGCGCAGCCGACGCCGAACGGGAACGCCTGCATGCCAGCGCGGCTTATCTGCGCCGGCATCTTAGAGCGCTCGGCTATAACGTCGACACCGGTCAGGCGCAGATGATCGCGCTCGAGGCGGGGCCCGAGCAGAACACGATGGTGCTTCGCGACGCGCTCGAATCGCGCGGGGTGTTCGGTTCGGTATTCTGTGCACCGGCCACCGCAACCAAGCGATCGCTGATCCGTCTGTCGGTCAACACGAGCCATACCTATGCACAGATCAACCGGGTGATCGAGGTCTGCGCCGAGATTCGCGACGAAGTGGATCTGGCCAACTGGCCGTCTACGCGTCGTGCGGCCAAGCGCGAACGCCCGGAGGACGCCGCCCGCGCGGCGTAGTACCGGACAGGCCGGGGCAGCCAGTCATCGTGCCGTGCCCCGGCCGCCAGGTTGTCCAATGCCGGCCGTCGATACGGCCGGCATTTTTTTGCTAGTCCCAGATGCCCGGCTCGACCTGATCGGGGTTTTTCAGCACCTTGCGGTGGAAGACCGGTTCGTCGATGCCTTCGGCCCGCTGGCGCTCGTAGTCCTTGAGCACGCGCAGCGCGATCGGGAACAGGCACAGGATGGCAATGAGGTTGGTCGTGGCCATCAGGCCCATCGCCAGATCGGCAAAGTCCCAGACGAAACTCAGGGTCGCCACCGAGCCGATCATCACCATAGCCAGCACGAGTGGGCGCAGGATCGCCACGGCCTTCTTGCCGTGCCGGCCGGCCAGATATTCGAGATTGATCTCGCTATAGGCGAAATTGGCCAGAATCGAGGTATAGGCGAAAAACAGGATCGCGACGGCGATGAAGCCGACGCCGAACATGCCCAGATGGTCGGCCATTGCATCCTGGGTCAGCTGGATGCCCTGCATCGAATCGCTGCCGCCGTGGGCGAGCATCCGGTCGTACACGCCGGACAACAGGATCACGACCGCCGTACAGCTGCAGATGATCAGCGTATCGATGACCACGCCGAACGCCTGCACCAGGCCCTGGGCTGCCGGATGATTGACCTCCGCGGTTGCCGCTGCGTTCGGCGTCGAGCCCATGCCGGCTTCGTTTGAAAACAGGCCGCGTTTGACGCCGTTCTCCATGGCCGCCTTGATGGTATAGCCCACGGCGCCGCCCACGGCCGGCCCGAAGCCGAACGCGCTCTTGACGATCAGTGCGAACATCGCCGGTACCTGGTCGTAGTTGACCACCAGCACGTACATCGCGACCAGGAAGTAACCGATGGCCATCAGCGGCACGACTTTTTCGGCGGTTCGGGCAACCGATCTCAGGCCACCGTATATGACGATGCCGGCCAGAATCACCAGCGCGATGCCGGTCGCCCAGGTCGGTACGCCGAACGCGCCTTCCATGCCCTTGGCGATCGTGTTCGCCTGCGCGCCGGAAAAGGCGAACCCGTAGGCCAGAATCAAGAACACCGCGAACAGGATGCTCATCCAGCGCTGACCGAGCGCGCGCTCGATATAGTAGGCCGGGCCGCCTCGATAGACGCCGTCGGCATAGTGGATCTTGTACACCTGCCCGAGCGTGCATTCGATGAACGTGGTGGCCAGTCCCACCAGCGCGGTCATCCACATCCAGAACACCGCCCCGGGCCCGCCGATCCACAGGGCCAGTGCTACGCCGGCCAGGTTGCCGGTGCCGACGCGGGCGGCCAGCGATGTCGCCAGTGCCTGGAACGAACTGATGCCGCTTTCACTGCTGCGACTGTCGAACGTGATCCGCACCATGTGAAAGAACAGCCGGAACTGCACGAAGCGCGTGGCAACGGTGAAGATGATGCCGGCGCCGAACAGCAGATAGAACAGAACGTACGACCAGATGAAATCACTGATCGGCGTCATCACGGCATAGACCGCCTGCTCCAGCGTATTGATTAACTCCATCGTTCAAGGCTCCCGGTGCTGGATTCGCTGGGTGAGTAGTCGAGCCGGTCGAAGACGGGCTCGGTAGAGGATGGGCGGCGGGCCATGCACGGCCGTGCAGGCAAAACGGCTGCCTGCGGCGGCCGCGTCGCGTCGATGCCGTAGTCGGCTGTGGACCAGGCGCTTGCGCGATGGCCCGGGCCGATACGCCGATCATCGCCCGGCGTGCCCGTGGCAAGTGAGCCGTGGCGGTACCCTGTACCGCTCACGGCACCCGTGTGCACCGGTGAAAACACCGTGAATACCATACGCCGGCGGGTCCGCCGGTATGACCGCCACGCGGGGGCGTCGGGTTTGCCCGGAATCGTCTGCACGGCGGTCGGTCCCCCATGACCATGGTTGGCTGTGCCACACATCGTTGCTTTTTAAACCCTACGCCGTCGTTTCGACAATCGCCAGTCTGGCGCAACGCGGGGCGGACATGGTCGGGTACAGCCGATGGCCCCCGGCGCATGAAAAAGCCCGCCACGACACAGGCGTCGTGGCGGGCGGAAAGGCCGGGCGCGGCCCCGGGAGTCGGTGGGCCGGATCAGTTGACCGGGCCGCCCTCGCTGTCCTGGCTGCATTCGGCCAGACCGCTGTCGGTCGAGCAACGAATTTTTTTCAGCAGATGCTGCATGCGATGGTTGTACCAGTTCTGATCCCACAGCTGCTGACGCGTGTTTCGGAACATTTCGCGGTAATCGGCATCGCGATCGCCGGAAATATGCACCCAGTACTTATCCGGGATCTCCTGATCAGCCGCTTTCACGCGGCGCAGGGTCGAATCGAACATGTTGTCGAACACCCAGCTGCGCGACTTCTGGCCGAAGCCGTCCGGAAACTTGTCCTGATGCACGATCAGCTGGCCCGAGAGCATGCCGAGTACGAAGTCGGCGATCCCGCCGTTGTTGCCGAGGCCCTTGTAGAGTTCCAGCGCGTTGTAGGCGAACGACGGTGCATAGGCCAGGTCGACGCTGCCGTTGTTGAACATCGGCCCGAACGATGCGATGGACGCACCGACCGGCGATGCGCCTGCCACGTTGGCCAGCGTGGAGGCCTGCTTGTCATAGGACATCACCGCAATCTTCTTGCCGGCGATGGTGTCCAGGCTTTCCAGATAGGACTTGTCACGCGCGAACAGGAATGCCTTGCCCAGCGGTACCACGCCCACGACCTCGTTGCCGTCCTGGACCATGTACTCGGCTGCCTTGGGGCTGGACATCACCTTGATGGCGGTCTTCTCCTGGTCGTAGGTCTGCAGCCCGCCCGCCATGTCCAGCGAACCGGAAAACTTCACGAAGTGAATCGCGCGGATGCCGGTAATGCCGACCATGTCGCACTTACCCGCCTTGAAATCGTTGGCGGCTACCGCCTCATCGGTATAGGCACGCGTGTTGAGCTTGATTCCCCAGCTACGGGCCTGCACGACGTAATCCTGGAACGACTGGTAGATGAAGCCGTTCGCGCCGATCGGATCGTAGACACACAGTGAACGGGTTTCGGTCTGGGCGGCGGCGGGCTGCAGCGCGCCGCCCAGCAGCACGGCCGCACCGACGGCGAGCGGTCCCAGATACGAGGTGAGTAGATTTCGGGTCGACATGGGTTTTCCTCCTTGTGATTCGTTCTGCGTGCCCGGCTCGCGGCGGGCCGGCACCCAAGCTAGAACAGGTGCATGAAGATCAGCGGCACGAACGCGACCAGCAGCAACGAACTGGCCAGTACGGTGATCGGCAGCAGCAATGCCTCGTGGCGACGCCAGAAGCTCGGATCGTCGGCCACCTCGGCCTTGGCCAGCTGAATTTCGGCATCGCCGACCACCTGGCGTGTGAGCAACTGGTTGAGCGCCACAGGCGGGCTGAGATAACCGAGCTCGAAGGCCACCAGCACCATCATCCAGAAATGCACCGGATCGATGCCGTTGTCGTAGGCCACCGGTGCGAGCGTCGCGCTGACCAGGATGATCGCTCCGTACGGATCCATGATCATGCCGATGATCACCAGCATCACCACCAGAATAGCGGTGGCATACCAGACGTTGCCGAAGTGGTCCGGGAACAGTTCCATCACGCCGGAGCGCTCCATGACGCCGCCGAAGACGATCGACATGACCATCAGCGACAGCAACGCGCCCAGAAGCACGGCCGACTCGGCGGTCGATGCACGCAGTGCATTCCAGAAGCCTGCTGGTTCGTGGGCCGGCGCACGCGCCTCGCCGCGATCGGCCTTGTAGATGGCCGCAGCGTAGAGACGACGTGCACGCCATCGATCATAGGCCAGCAACGCCAGCATCATCAGCGGCAGGATCACCGGCGCCGAGAACTCGTTGAAGCTCTGGCCGAGCAGGTGCGAATAGATCATCACCACAGCGACCGCAATCACGATATAGGGCAGCGTCGGCCCGATCGCCCGCCGGAAAGCGGGTAACGCATCGTCTGGCGTCGCCAGGTAGGGTCGGCTCTTGCGGGTGAGATAGACAAAGCCCGTGAAGATGATTGCGGTCAGCAGGAACACGTACACGCCCCAGCCGTAGAGCTGATCGGTGGTCACCTGCCGATTCAGTGCGGCGATGATCACCACCATCAGACACGGGTTGAGCACGACGCCCATGCTGCCCGACATGGCCGTCGAGGCGATCGCGAGCTGGCGATAGGTGCCGGCGATACGCAGTTCCTGGTAGATCACCGCGCCAATTGCCAGCACGAAGATCCCGGATGCCCCGGTATAGGCGGTGGGCCAGGCAGAGGCCAGCACCACGAGAATCACGATGAACTCGGGCCGAAGTTCCCACGAACGGAACAGCCCGAACAACAGCTCGGCAATGCGAGTGTGTTTGAGCATCATGCCGACCCAGACGAAGAGCCCGATACCGGTGTACAGATCGGCGAACCGGATCATCTTGCTCAGCTGAATCGCCGGGCCGGCGATATAGCCTTCGCTGACGAAGAAATAGACCAGGCTGACCAGCGCCAGCCAGCAGTACAGCGGAATGGTCAGTGGCGCATAGGCCAGCGAACCGCCACTCGGCGCGTCCTCGGGCACGCGGATCATGCGATAGGCCGCCGCGGCGGCGAGCATGACAAAGCCGATGAGCCAGGCCAGGTTGAGCCAAGTATCGCCGCCGCCGTCCAGGCGCAGCCATACGAAGCCGCTGATCGCCATGGCGACATTCGCCGCTACCTGGGCGCCCGAACTGACCCGGATATCCAGGCGCGTCTTGGGCATGCGCAGGGCGATCTGCTCATTGAGCACGAGGGCGATGAAGCCGCCGAACATGATCAGCAGAACCAGGATATAGGCCTGCGCGCCCTGGCCGATCTGGTTGATACGGCCCATGCCCAGTTCGAGTGCGCGAAACGCCCTGAGCGTGGAGGTGTCAGTCCATTTCTGGTTGTACTCGTAGCGCTGGTAGTTCTCCTTGCACTGCGCCAGCTGCGACTCCAGCGAACGCCGCCGGGCCTCGGGATCGGCCGGCCCGGCATCGAACAGGCTGTCCTCGGCAGCGGCGCTGCCCTGCATGTTGGCGATACGCGCGTCGATGTCCATGTTCGGGTCGCATGTCGGCTCCGACATGTCGACACGCAGCATGTTGTAGTTGTCCCAGAGAGTGCCGCCGAGGCTGAGCAACTGCCCATGGATGAAGGCGCTGGTACCGAACACGATCGCAAGCAGCAACAGGATCGCGATCGGAGCCGTGATCAGCCAGTTTCGTGCCTGGCTGTACTCAACGGCCACATCGCCGGCGTGCGGGTCAGCGTGCGCCGGCCCGTTGTCGAGTCGTGTGTCGGCCATTTCAGTTCAGGAAATCGTCGGCGTCGAAATCGGTGTCGTCTGCCGTAGCGCCGTCGTCTTCGCTGCCGGGAAAGTCGCCGAGCGCGAGAAACGGTGTGCGCTTGCCGGCTTCGCGGGTCCAGATGCGATCGGAAAGAAACAGCGCCTGGTTGTACGCGACCTCGCCCAGGATCAGATATTCCTTGGGCGTCACGCCGTCGTTGTAGATTCGCGCGACCTGGGCGATGCCCGCTTTCTCCTTGGCTTCGTCGGACTGGCCGTAGCCGGCCACGGCATACAGCATCGCGGCCATGGGCATGCCCTTGGACTCGCCGTAGTCGGCAGCCTGTTTGAGTTGGCTCCACGGATCGGCACCGTCGGGCGCGGCCCCAGGCACGCTCAGCCAGACTACGGCCTGCAGGGCGTTCGGAATGCCCCACCATTTTTCGTTGTCCATGCACTCGGCTTCGCGGCCCGCCTTGGCGGCGACGTCCTGGGGTACACCGACGCTGCTCGAGGCCTGGATATCGCTGAGCAACGCCTGCACGGAGGTCAGCGTGCCGACCAGATGTTCGATCTCTTCGGTGTCGTTGCCCAGCGACGGACACTTGTCGTCGCCGAGTTCGCCGAAGGCATCCACCGTGTCCTTATATGTCTGGTAACGGCGCAGCGCGGTTCGTCGGTACAGGCGCTGGGCTTCGGTGCGGGCATCGCGAGCGCTGGCCGTATCGCCGGCGCGCAGCGCGCGCTGGAAGCGCAGATCGGCTTCCTGTGCCTGGCTTTCCGAACACAGGCCGGCAAGCAGGTTGGTGGTCAGCAATACGTTCGAGGGTCGGTCGATGACACGCGAGAACGACGACAGGAGCTGATTCTGGCCCATGCCGGTGCCGCAGGCGGACATGTCCATGTCGCCGCTGCCCATGACGTAAGGCACTACCTCGTCCTGGGAATAGTGGGCCAGGACATGACCGGTGGGCTTGTAGATCAAGCCGCAGCCGCTCAAACAGACGGCCAGGCCAGCCATGACAGGCAGTGACAGAGTCTTGAGCATCGTTATCAGCCTCCGAAGGGTTCTTGTCGTTCTAGCGTTATCGCACTTTAGACGCCGGGCTTTATACCGATGGCGCCTGGTCAGGGTCGTTCCGGTGAGTTGACCCGGTTGTCTGCGCCCGCTCGGGCGTCGTTGTCAGTAGGCGAACGGGCAATTTCGGAAAATATATCTTTTTCTGTCGGCCAATCCAAGTCTGCGTCCTGGCCAGGCCCGGCCAAGCTCGTCGTGGTTCGTCGTCTCCGGGGCATTCGAAACATGGGACAATGCCCCCGGCCGGGCCCGTCCCGACGGTACGAACGACCGGAAATTTGTCGCATGGAAGAACGCCACAGCCCCGACGTACTGGTACTGGGGGGCGGTGCCGCCGGACTGATGTGTGCAGCGGTCGCTGGCGCACGCGGACGGCGGGTGACGGTGCTCGAAGCAAGCAATCGCTGTGGCAAAAAGATTCTCATGTCCGGCGGCGGCCGCTGCAACTTCACCAATATGCACAGCACGCCCGCGAACTTCGTTTCCGCCAACCCGCATTTCTGCAAGTCGGCACTGGCCCGGTATACGCCGGCCGATTTCATCGCCAAGGTGGAGGCGCGCGGAATCGCCTACCACGAAAAAGAGCGCGGCCAGCTGTTCTGCGACGAGTCTTCCAAGCACATCGTGGCCATGCTGCTGGATGACTGTGCGGCCGCTGGGGTCGACGTCCGCCTGCGATGCCCGGTGTATTCCGTAGTCCGTGACGATGAGGGGCGTTTCGAGGTTCGTGCTGAGGGCTTTCGCGCCCGCGCCGATGCGGTGGTCGTGGCCACGGGCGGGCTGTCCATTCCGAAGATGGGCGCCAGCGGCATCGGCTTCGATATCGCACGCGCATTCGGGCTGGCGGTACACACGCCGCGGCCCGGCCTAGTGCCCTTCGTTCTGTCAGGTGAGGCCCGGCAGCGCTTCGGCACGTTGTCGGGCATCGGTCTCGATGTCGAAGCCACCTGCGGCAATACCGTCTTCGACGCCGGACTGCTGTTCACCCACCGCGGACTTAGTGGACCGGCCATGCTGCAGATCTCCTCCTACTGGCAGCCTGGCGATACCGTGCAGGTGGATTTCTACAACGGCGAGGCAGCAGAATCCTGGCTTCGCGAACGCCGGGCAGCGCGGCCGAACGCGCGTCTGGCCAGTGTGCTGGCCGAACGCCTGCCGCGTCGGCTGGCGAGCTGTCTGTGCGAGGGGCCGGCCGACCAAGCCCTGGGCAATCCCCGGCTGAAACAGATCGACGAAGCCCGGCTGGCCGCGGTGGCTGCGCGATTGTCTGCCTGGCCGTTCCAGCCCGAGACGACCGAAGGCTATCGCACCGCCGAAGTCACGCTGGGTGGTGTCGACACCGAGGTGCTGTCGTCATCGACGCTGGCGGCCCGCGAGGTGCCGGGGTTGTACTTCATCGGTGAAGTCGTTGACGTCACCGGCCATCTGGGCGGTCACAACTTCCAGTGGGCCTGGGCCTCGGCACAAGCGGCCGGTGCCGTCGTATAGTAGCGGCCAGCGTCGTTCGGCCCACGCCCTCACAGGATTGATTCGTATGCAGTTATCGGCCCGCTTGTCCATGCTGTCCTTCGTATCGCTCACGCTCGCCGCCTGCGCGTCGCAGCCGGTCGAGAGTGCGCCCGCGGCCTCGCCGTCGGCCCAGCGACCGGCCACTGCGGCCGATTCGAGCCCCGGGTCCTCGGCGTCGCCACCTGCGGCCGAGCCCGAAACGACGCCAGCGCCCACGGCGCGCGATGCAGCCGGCTTTGAAGCCTGGGTCACCGACTTCCGGCGCCGGGCCGCGGCACGCGGCGTGGCCTCGGACACCCTGTCGGTCGCCTTCGACGACGCCGAGTTCCAGCCGCGCATCATCGAGCTCGATAACCGGCAGCCGGAGTTCACCCGGGCGATCTGGGAGTATCTGGACAGCGCGGTGTCGGACACGCGTGTCCGGACCGGCCGCGATAAATTGGCCACCCATGCCGAAACCGCCCGCACGGTGACTGCCCGCTACGGCGTGCCGGGTCCCGTGATCGGTGCAATCTGGGGCGTGGAAAGCAACTACGGCAGCAATTTCGGCAATTACGAAACCGTGGACGCGCTGGCCACGCTGGGCTACGACGGGCGGCGCGAAACTTTCGCCGAGCAGCAGCTGTATGCTGCGCTTGAGATTCTGGCCAGTGGTGATATCGACCGGGACCGCATGCGAGGCTCCTGGGCGGGGGCGATGGGTCATACCCAGTTCATCCCGACCAGTTTTCTGGCCTACGCCGTGGACGCCGACGGCGATGGCCGGCGGGATATCTGGGGCAGCATTCCCGACGTGATGGCCTCGACCGCGAACTATCTGGAACACAGCGGCTGGAAGCGCGGCCAGCCGTGGGGGCGAGAAGTGGTGTTACCGGCCGACTTCGACTACGGCAGCGCCGACCCGGACATCCGTCGTTCCACAGCCGAGTGGCGGGCAAGTGGTGTTCGCCCGGTCGACGAGCGAGGGCTCCCGGCGTTCGATTCAGCGGCGGTGATCGCCCCGGCCGGCGCTCACGGTCCGGCGTTCATGGTGGGGCCGAATTTCCGTGCGATCCTGCGCTACAACAACGCGACCAGTTATGCGCTGGCGGTCGGCCTGCTTTCCGATCGTCTGGCCGGCGAGCCGGGCGTACAGGGGCAGTGGCCTCGGACACTGGCCAGCCTGTCGCGTTCGGATCTCAAAGCCATGCAGCGTGGCCTCAACCGCCTGGGCTACGATACGGGTACACCGGACGGCATCATGGGCCCGAATACCCGGGCCGGTCTGCGGGCGTTCCAGCGCGCTCAGGGCCTCACCCCGGACGGCTATCCAACGTTCGAACTGCTGCGCCGAATCGAAGACGCTGGCAGCTGATATCCGAACCGGGCGTCGGTCGGCTGCCGGTTGCGTATTGCCTATCCGCCCGGCGCGGCGTGTGGGAACGCCCCGCCGGGCGGGAGTGGGATCGGACCGACGCCCGAGGGTGACCGGCCGTCTGCAAATCAGCGGTGGCCGGCGACCGGGTGCGGTCGGTAGGGCGCTTCGAGCTTCGTCTTCTCCTCGTCGCTCAGGGTGATATCCAGCGAGGCGATGGCTTCTTCCAGGTGGTGCGACTTGCTGGCCCCGATGATTGGTGCGGTCACTGCCGGGTTGGAACGCACCCACGCCAGAGCGACCTGTGCCATCGAGGCACCGCGGGCCTGGGCCACTTCGCGCAGCGCGTCGATGATCTGATCGTCGGCCTCGACCGCGCCCAGATTCCATTTCTTGGTGTTGGCATCGGTCTGTGAGCGCGTCGACTCGCCCTCGGCGCCCTGTTTCTTGCCGGCGAGCACGCCGCGGGCCAGCGGGCTCCAGGGGATCACGCCGACGCCCTGGTCCATGCACTGGGGCAGCATTTCACGTTCTTCTTCGCGATAGACCAGGTTGTACATCGGCTGCATGGTCACGAACTTGGTCCAGCCATTGATCTCGGCGATGTGCTGGCATTTGGCGAACTGCCAGGCATACATAGAAGACGCGCCGATATAGCGGGCCTTGCCGGCCTTGACCACGTCGTGCAGCGCTTCCATGAACTCCTCGATCGGGGTGTCGTAGTCGAAGCGGTGGATCTGGTAGAGATCCACGTGATCGGTGGTCAGGCGTGTCAGCGACGAGTCGATGGCATGCATGATGTGCTTGCGCGACAGACCGCGGTCGTTGGGCCCGTCGCCGATCGGGTTGTAGACCTTGGTCGCAAGCACGAAATCCTCGCGCGGCGCATAGTCGTTGAGCGCCTTGCCGACCACGCGTTCGGATTCGCCCAGCGAGTACATGTCGGCGGTATCGAAGAAATTGATACCGGCATCCAGCGCCTGTTTGATGAACGGCCGGCTGGCCTGTTCGTCGAGCACCCATTCGCGCCACTCGGGCGTGCCGTAGGTCATCGTGCCCAGACACAGCGGCGACACGCGTGTGCCGGTGGTTCCCAGACGTTTGTATTCCATCGGTAGTCCTTGTGATTCGTGAGAGTTTTCGTGCGCGATACAATAACGCATCGTCAGGCATTCGGCTGGGCATGGCAGGTCAGTTGCCCGCAAGCCGCGGCGTGTTCTGCCGAGTCGCTCGTGCCGGCCGGCGCAATCCATCGAGACAACCGATCGCAGTTCCATGAGCGACGCCACCACCCTGACAGAACTGCTCAAGACGCTCGAGTCGGACGGCGAGGGCGAACGCCTGACGCTGGGTGAGGTGCTCACCGTCATCGGCGAGCGTGGCTATGGGCCGCTCGTGCTCATTCTGGCGCTGATCGCGGCGCTGCCGACCGGGGCGGTGCCGGGCATCCCGAGTGTCTGCGGCATCTCGATCGCTCTGGTCTCGGCCCAGCTGGTCTTCGGCAAGGACTACCCATGGCTGCCGGCCCGGCTGCGCCGTATGTCCATCGACCGTCAGCACTACGCTTCCGTGGCCGATCGCATCATGCCCTGGACTCGCCGGCTCGATCGGCTCGTCCGTCCGCGCATGGGCTGGCTGACCGAAGGCGTGGCTACACGTGTCATCGGGTTGAGCTGGGTCGCGCTGGGCGCCTGCATGATCCCGCTCGAATTATTGCCCTTCGCCGCGGCCGCACCGGCCAGCGCGATCGCCATGATGGGCCTCGGTCTGACAGGCAAGGATGGCTACTGGGTGATTGCGGGCCTGGTCCCGGCCGCCGTCGGGGTCTGGTTTGTCGTCAAGCTGATCGGTTGATCGCACGGTCGGTCACGCCGGGCACGGCTGGCAGACCGGGCACAGATACAACCGGCGGCTGGCCACGGTCGTCCTGTCGATCGGTGTGCGGCATATATAGCAGGCATGCCCCGCGCGGTTGAAGACCATGTGCCGACGCTGGGCGAACCGCTGCCCTTGGCGCTTGAGCTCGGCGGCGCGCTCGGGGTCGTTGGTGATGCCTTTGAGCCGATAGGCGCGCTCGATCAGACACACAATGGCAGCCGCCAGGGCCGTACGTTCTTCGGCACCGAGCGTGCGCGGCTTGCGCAACGGATGCAGAGCGGCCTCGAACAGAATCTCCGAGCGCAGATAATTGCCGATACCGGCCACGAAAGCCTGGTCGAGCAGCAGCCCGCCCAATGCACGCCCACGGAATCGCGGGTCGTCGAATTGCCGGTAAAGGCACGCGTGATCGATCGCAGCATCGTTGAGCGGGTCGGGGCCGAGCCGGGCCAGGTAGGGAATCTCGCCAAGGCTGTCGGGCCTGACCAGACGGATATCCGACGCGCTGTACAGCCGGGCGGCGCGTTCGGCACCGATGATCGCGAACCGCAGCTGGCGGGTGGTCGCCGGTGGCTTATCGGCGTGGCCGACGCGCCACTGGCCGTACAGCTGGTTGTGGCTGTAGACACACCACTGGCCGTCGTCGCCACGCGCGGCGAAGGTCACCAGCACGGCCTTGCCACGCGCGGCCACACCGATCACACGGCGACCGGACAGCGCCGACTCGAACCCCTTGAGCCGCTCGAAGGCAAAGTGAACGGCGCGTGCCTCGCGCCCGCCGACGGCGGTATCGATGGCATCGACCATGCGTCGTATTTCCGGACCTTCGGGCACAGATCGTCTCTCGCGGCTATCGGAAAGACCTGTCTACGTGCGATCAGAGGAAAGCGATGAAGCCCTTGATGATGAACGCGTTGGCAATATCGATGAGAAAACCGCCCACCACCGGCACGATGATGAACGCCAGCCGCGACGGACCGTGCCGGTCGGTGACCGCCTGCATGTTGGCAATTGCGGTCGGCGTCGCGCCCATGCCGAAGCCGCAGTTGCCGGCCACCAGCACGGCAGCATCGTAGTTGCCGCCCATCGCACGAAACGTGATCTGGGTGGTGTAGACGAACACCAGCACCAGCTGTGCGACCAGGATCGCCAGAATCGGCAACGCCAGTCCAGCCAGCTCCCAGAGCTTGAGCGACATCAGCGCCAGGGCGAGAAACACCGACAGCGACAGGTAACCGATCTCGGAGACGCTCTCGCCGTGCGGACGGTAGATGCCGGTCATGCGTCCGAGGTTGCCGAGCACGATCGTGGTGAACAGTACCCAGACGAAGGTGGGTAGATAAAACGCTGTGCCGTAGGTCAGATCGCGCAGCCCGTACCCGGCCGCGATACCGATCAGCAATACCAGCAGCGCGGGCAGTACGTTGGCCGTGGCCACGCCCTGGGTCTGTCCGTCGCCGCCGCCGGCAGCGATGGCTTCGGCCTCGGTCTCGGGTTCGCTGGTATGGACGGCCACGCCGTTTTTCTTCATTCGGCGGATCAGGAAATGTGCGGCTGGCCCGCCGACCAGCGAGCCGAACACCAGGCCGAAAGTGGCACAGGCCATGGCCAGTTCGAACGCGCCCTCGATGCCGTGCTGGTCGCCAAAGACCTTGGCCCAGGCGGCCCCGGTACCATGGCCGCCCGACATGGTGATCGAACCACCGAGCAGGCCCAGCAACGGGTCCAGTCCGAAGGCAGCGGCGATGCCTACGCCCAGCGCATCCTGCAGTACGAGCAGCACGGCCACGAGTACGAAAAACAGGATCAGCTTGCGGCCGCCGGCCGCGATCATGCGGAAATCCGCACCGAGGCCGATGCTGCCGAAGAAAAGCAGCATGAACGGCTCCTGCAGGCCGTCGAAGAAGCTGACGTTGAACCCCATCGGGCGCAGTGCGGTAATCACGATCGTCGCGATGAGCCCGCCGACCACCGGCACCGGGATATTGAATTCGCGGAGCAGCCCGATTCGCCGGACGGCGAGCTGGCCGATCACGAGTACGGCCACCGCTACGAGGAGCGTGAATATCGCGTTGAATTCCATGGAAAGGTTCGCCCCCGGGCATGCGCCAGCCAACCCCGCCGGGGCCGGCCGCAATATACGTCTGCAGATGCCTTCATCATGCAAGGCGAATAGTGTGGGCGCAAATAAGCGTGTTTACGCTAGACTCGAGCTCGCAGGCCCGGGCGTTGGCCAGGGCAGGTTCCCACCGTTTGAAACCAAAGGCAGAACATGACACTCCGCACCATGCGAACTCTTGCGGTACCGGCACTGCTGGCTTTGACCGGCGCGGCGTCCGCGGCTCAGACCTATACCATTGATCCCGGCCATACCTACGGCAACTTCGAGATCGGCCATATGGGCCTGTCGACGATGCACGGACGTATCGACGTGACCGGCGGCGAGATCGTCATGGATCGCCAGGGCGATACCAGCCGTGTCGAAGTCACGCTCGACCCGGCAAGCGTCGATACCGGCCATGAAAAACGCGACGAACACCTGCGCAACGAGAAAGGCTTTTTCGAAGTCGATCAGTACCCCGACATGCGTTTCGTCTCCAAGCGCGTGACTTTCGACGGCGACGACGAGGCCACGGTCCAGGGCGAGTTGACCCTGCACGGCGTCACCCGGCCCGTCACCCTCGAGGTCGAGGACATCGTCTGCAAGACCAACCCGATGGAATCGTCGAAATACAGCTGTGGCTTTTCGGCCGAGACCACCATCCGACGCAGCGATTTCGGCATGGATGCGTTCATTCCGCTGGTGGCCGACGAAGTCGAGATTCAGATCGAAGCCGAGGCCAGCCGGCCGAACGAGGCGGCCTGATTTTCATAGACAGGTCTTGGAGCGCCGGTGGTTCGAGAGAACTGCCGGCATTCTTGTGCGCGGTAGTTCTGTAGGGATTGGCCAGAGGCTGACCGTTTGTAGCCGGAGGTCACGAGTGTCTGCGTCGACGGTGCGGGTTGATTTTCCCCTAGGGTTTTGCACTGCAGTGCGAAACAAAAGGTTCGATGAACTCGCGGGCCGATCTAGCACTCCGCGGCCCGGGAGTTAGTCGCTTCTACTGCAACGCGAGCTGGCCCTTGCTGGCCCTTATCCCTGACGCGCCTCCAACGCCTCCCAGCGCGCCAAGGCATCCTCGACCTCCCTCTGCGCCTTGCCGAGCTCTTCCGTCTTGCGCTTGATCTCATCCGCGGGCCGGTCGTAGAAACCGGCCTTCGCGAACTCGGCCTCAAGGCCTCCGATCCGGGTTTCCAGCTTCTCGATCATATCCGGCAACGCGCGCAATTCCTTGCGCTCGGCGCTGGTCAGCGGATTGACGGGTTGCGCCTTGGGCTTCGGCGCGGCGGGCCCGGGTTTGGATGTAGTCTTAGGCTTGCTCATCGATGTCGCCGGTGCGGCATCGCGCGGGCGCTGGCGCAGCCAGTCGCTGTAGCCGCCAACGTATTCGTTGACGTCGCCGTTACCTTCGAAGACCAGCGAGCTGGTCACCACGTTATCTAGGAACGCGCGGTCGTGCGATACCAGCAGCAGGGTGCCGTCGTAGTTCATCAGCCGTTCCTCGAGCAGTTCGAGGGTCTCGACGTCCAGGTCGTTGGTCGGCTCGTCCATGATCAGCAGGTTGGCCGGCCGGGTGAACAGCTTGGCCAGCAATAGTCGATTGCGTTCGCCGCCGGACAGCACGTGGGTCGGGCTGCGAGCACGCTTGGGCGAAAACAGGAAATCGCCCAGATAGCTCATCACATGCCGATCCTGGCCGTTGATGGTGATCGATAACCGCCCCTGGGCGACGTTGTCGAGCACGCTGATGGAATCGTCGAGCGCGGCCCGGTGCTGATCGAAATGTGCGATGTCGAGGTTGGTGCCCAGCTTGATATGACCCGCATCCGGGGCGATCTGGCCCAGCAGCAGACGGATGAGCGTACTTTTGCCGCAGCCGTTGGGGCCGATGATGCCGACCTTGTCGCCACGCTGGATGATCGTCGACAGGTTGTTGACGATCGGCTTGTCGCCCCAGCGATAGGCCAGATTCTCGGCGACCAGCACGTGCTTGCCGGAGCGCGAGGCGTCCTGGGTGACGATATTGGCGGTGCCGCTACGCTCGCGGCGCTGGGCGCGTTCGGCACGCATGGCCTTGAGCGCGCGTACGCGGCCCTCGTTACGGGTACGTCGGGCCTTGATGCCCTGGCGGATCCATACCTCTTCCTGGGCCAGACGCTTGTCGAACAAAGCGTTGGTCTTCTCCTCGTCGGCCAGCATCTTCTCCTTGCCTTCGATGAAGCGTTCGTAGTTGCCGGGCCAGGACGTCAGCACGCCACGGTCCAGGTCGATGATGCGGGTGGCCAGATTGCGCAAGAAGGCGCGGTCATGGGTGATGAACAGCAGCGCACCCGGCCACGCCATGAGCATTTCCTCGAGCTGGGCGATGGCTGCAATATCCAGGTGGTTGGTCGGTTCGTCGAGCAGCAGCAGGTCCGGATCCTGGACCAGCGCCCGCGCCAGCAGCACGCGACGTTTCTGACCGCCCGACAGATCCTCGAACCGCCAGTCCGCGTCCAGATTCAGGCGCGACAGGGTCGATTCGACCTGAGGCGCGAGCGTCCAGCCGTCGGCTGCCTCGACGGCGGCCTGGGCCTTTGAAAACGCGTCCATGACGTCTTCGCCCGCCGACAATCGCGCGGCCAGTTCGTGAAAACGCGCCAGCGCAGCGCCTACGTCGCCCAGACCGCCGGCGACCACATCGAAGACCGCGCCGGCGGTCCCTGCCGGGACTTCCTGTTCCAGACGTGCCACGCGGACATCGGGTTTTTGTTCGCGCAGAACCTCGTCGGGCTCTATTTCGCTGGCAAGGATCCGCATGAGGGTCGATTTGCCGGTGCCGTTGCGGCCCACCAGCGCAACGCGTTCGCCGCGGTCGATGGCCAGTTCGGCGCCGTCGAGCAGCGGGTGGGTGCCATAGGCGAGTTTGAGATTACGCAGTTGAATGAGCATGGCGCCTGGGCATGGGAGTGGACGGATTCAGCGCAGGCATTGTACGCGCCGGCCGGGCCGGCGCGTGGACGATCGCACAGGCCGTCTGCCTGAGCGCCGGGTGGCCGGCCTGGCCGTGCCTGGGCCGAGCCGCGAATCACCGGCCTGGCTCTTCCCGGGCGGTGAAGGGGTAGGGCCGAACGGCGCGATCAGGGCATCGTGTCGTGCGCAACGACAGCGTTATCGCTCGGTCAGGCGCCCCGCGGCGTGACAGTCTGCCCGCGGGCCACGCACACGACGGGTCAGCGAGCGGCCATCGGCTCGGCGTCGCGTGAAACCGCTACAGGCCCTAGAATGCGCGGGATATGACCGATCCCACGACCTGGTTCGCCGCGCTGTCACCGTCGAGCCGTCTGTTGTTATCCGGTGTTGCCGCCGGGCTGGCCGGCCTGGGGCTGGGCGCGTTGATCGTTGGTCTGTGGGCGCGATCGACGCGGACCGGGCTGTTCGAACGGCTGTTCGCCGCTCGCCAGGCCCACGAATCCGCTGTGGCCGAGGCCCGCGAACTGCAGACGGCGCTTGCCGATGCGCGTGCCGACAAGGCGCGTCTGGAAACGCGTCTGGAATCGGAGCGTCGCCACGCCGAGGGCCGGCTGGCCGACCTGCGCGAGGCGCGCGAGGCGCTGACTCATCAATTCAAGACGCTCTCGCAGGAGATTCTGGAGGAGAAGAGTCAGCGCTTCACCGAACACAGCCGGGCCAGCCTCGAGCCATTGCTGACGCCGCTGCGCGAGCATATCGGGCGCTTCGAGAAGCAGGTGCGTGAAGCCTATGACGCCGAGAACCGGCAGCGTTCGGCGCTGGCCGAGCAGGTCCGTCAGCTCGAGGCGTCCAACCGGGCGATCGCAGAGGATGCCACCCAGCTGACCCACGCACTCAAGGGCGAGTCCAAGACCCAGGGCAACTGGGGCGAAATGATTCTCGAGACCGTGCTCGAGCGCTCGGGCCTTGTTCAAGGCGTGCAATACGTAACCCAGTTCGCAGCCACCGACGACAGCGGCCGGCGCCAGCTGCCCGACGCGGTGGTGCACCTGCCTGGCGAGCGCGATCTGGTGATCGATGCCAAGGTGTCGCTGACCGATTATCTGCGTGTTCACGAGGCCGGTGACCCGGCTGGCCGGCAGGCGGCACTCACCGCCCATATCGCCTCGGTCAGGCGTCATCTCAAACAGTTGTCGGCCAAGCGCTATCAGGGCATCGAATCGATCCGCTCGCTGGACTACGTGTTCATGTTCGTGCCCTCCGAAGCCGCCTATGTCGAGGCGATGCGCGCCGATGCAGACCTCCAGCGCGAAGCGCTGGCATTGAATATCGCACTGGTCTCGCCGGCGACACTGATGCCCATGTTGCGCACGGTCGAGAATCTGTGGCGGCTGGACCGCCAGGAAAAGAATGCCGAGAAGATTGCCGAGCGGGCCGGCCTGCTACACGACAAGTTCGTCGGTTTTCTGGCCGATCTGGACAAGGTCTCGCGCGGCCTGGATACCGTGACCCGTTCGTTCGGCGAGGCCCGCGGCAAGCTCGTCGACGGCCGCGGCAATCTCGTGCGACAGGCCGAGATGCTGCGCGAGATGGGCGCCAATACCGCCAAAACGATGCCCGATGACTGGCACGAGCGTGCCGCATTGGGCGAAGAGCGTTCGATGGCGCCAGGGCAGCCGGCCGGCCCGCGTGAGCCGGGCGCTGAGTCAAGCCGCCGCCCGTCATCCGCGCCGCCCTACAGCGAGAGTCGTTCATGAGCATATCCGTGACCCAACGTCTGGCCGCCCTGCGCGAATCGATCCCGCCGGTCTCGGTGGCCGAAGCCGCCCGACGGGTCGAGGCCGGAGCCTGGCTGATCGATATCCGCGAGGCCGACGAGATCGCCCAGGGCACCCCGACCGCCGCCCGGGCGCTCGGGCGGGGTTTTCTTGAGATGCGCCTGGAAAGCGAGGGCGTGGCGGCCGACGATACCTTGTTGTTGTTGTGTGCTTCAGGCTCGCGTTCGTTGCTGGCTGCCGAGCAGTTGCGCGGGCTGGGCTATACCGATGTGCACTCGGTCGACGGCGGCTTCGACGCCTGGAAGGACGCCGGACTGGCGTTCGTGACGCCCACCCTGCTCGATGGCGCCGATCGCGCCCGCTATGCGCGCCAGCTCACGCTGCCCGAGGTCGGCGAGGCCGGCCAGACGAAGCTGCGCGATGCCCGCGTGCTGATTGTCGGCGCCGGCGGGCTGGGCAGCCCGGCCGCGCTCTATCTGGCCGCGGCGGGCGTGGGACATCTGGCGATCGTCGATCACGACGTCGTCGACCGTTCCAATCTGCACCGCCAGATCCTGCACCGCGATGCCAGCGTGGGCCAGCCCAAGGTTCGCTCGGCGCTGGCCACCCTGACGGCGCTCAATCCGAGCATCGAGGTCGAGCCGATCCAGGCGCGCGTGGGCAGCGACAACGCCGCCGAGCTGGTGGCCGGTCACGATCTGGTCGTCGACGGCTCGGATAACTTCGCAGCCCGCTATGCGATCAACGATGCCTGCGTGGCCGCGCGCATCGCCCTGGTCTATGGGGCGGTCGAACGTTTTGCTGGCCAGGTCGGGGTGTTCCCGGCCGGCGGGCGGCCTTGCTATCGCTGTCTGTTCGCCAGCGCACCCCCGGCCGGGAGCGCGCCGACCTGTGCCGAGGCCGGCGTACTCGGCGTGGTCCCGGGCTTGGTGGGCACTCTGCAGGCGCTGGAGGCGATCAAGCAGATCATCGGTATGCCACAGACGCTCAGCGCGCGCGTGCTCACGCTGGACGTACGCAGCCAGCGCTGGCGCAGTCTCGAAGTGCCGGCCGATCCGTGTTGCGCCAGTTGTGGCGAGCGTGCGTGAGACGTTGGTCGGATGGTGGTCAAACCTTGACCATTGCTAGCATCAGGCGGATTTGACAAGCGATTGCCCGGGGACGCCATGCCAGCCTTTTTTCTGATCGTCATCGCTCTGGTGGCCTTCTATCTCGGTTACAAGTTCTATTCGCGCTATCTGGCCGAGAAGGTCTATGCGCTGGACCCGAACTTCGTCACGCCCGCCCACGAGTTGCGCGACGGCGTGGATTTCGTGCCCACCCACAAACACGTGCTGCTCGGTCACCACTTCACGTCGGTGGCGGGGGCGGCTCCCATCGTGGGCCCGGCGATCGCGGTCTACTGGGGCTGGCTGCCGGCGCTGACCTGGGTGGTGCTGGGCACCATCTTCGCGGCCGGCGTGCACGATTTCGGCTCGATCGTGGTGTCTGCCCGCAACCGTGGCCAGAACATCGGCACCCTGTCGGGCAAGGTCATCAGCGCTCGGGCAAGCACACTGTTCCTGCTGATCATCTTCTTCCTGCTGACGCTGGTGAACGCCGTGTTCGGCGTGGTCATGGCGATCCTGTTCATGAAAAACCCCGGGGCGGTGATCCCCGCGCTGATCGTCATCCCGATCGCGATCTTCATCGGTCAATGGGCCTATCGACTGGGCCGATCGATCATCATTCCCTCGATCGTGGGCCTGCTGATCCTGTATGTCGCGATCCCGGTGGGCCAGGCCTACCCGATTTATGTCGACGGCCTGGCCGAGGCTGTAGGGCTGTCGGTCCGCACGACCTGGATCATCCTGATCTTCGCCTATACGTGGATCGCCTCGCGCCTGCCGGTGTGGGTGCTGCTGCAGCCGCGTGACTACATCAATGGTCAGCAGCTGCTGGTGGCCCTGGTAGTGATCTTTGCCGGCGTGCTCGTCGGCTGGGACAAGATCACCGCACCGGCGGTCAACGATGTGGCGGCCGGCTCGCCGCACTGGTTCCCCTATCTGTTCATCACCGTCGCCTGCGGCGCGATTTCCGGCTTCCACAGCATGGTGGCGTCGGGCACGACGTCCAAGCAGCTGGGCAACGAAACCGAAGCACGGTTCGTCGGCTATGGCGGTGCGCTGGGCGAGGGGGCACTGGCGCTGGCCGCAATCCTGGCCTGTACCGCTGGTCTCGGTGCAGCGGGCGACTGGAACACCGCCTATGCCGATTTCGGCGCCGCGTCGGGCGGTGCACTCGGACATTTCGTCGACGGCACCGGACATTTTTTGAGCAATCTGGGTATTCCGGCGACTCTGGGAGCAACCTTCGCGGCGGTGGTGGTGATCACCTTCGCCGGTACCACGATGGATACCGGCGTGCGGCTGCAGCGCTATATTCTTGAAGAGATCAGTGAGCTGGCGGGTATCAAGGCGCTCGCCGGACGCGTGAACGTGCTGACCACGCTGGCCGTGCTGGTGCCGCTGGGGCTGGCCCTGGTGCCCGGCGGCGACGGCAAGGGCTTTGCCTTCGGCCGGCTGTGGACACTGTTCGGCACCACCAATCAGCTCACGGCCGGGCTGGCGCTGTCTGTGATCGGCGTCTGGGTGCTGGCCCGCAACCGCAATCCGCTCGCCGCGCTCATCCCGCTGGTGTTCCTGCTGGTCATGACCACCTGGGCGTTGATCCTCAACCTGTTCGATTTCTTCGCCAAGGGAGATTACCTCCTGTTGGTCATGGATGCGGCGATCTTCATACTGGCCGCCTGGCTTGCGGTCGAGGCGTTCACGGCGTTCAACCGGGAACGCCACAACGCCAGCCAGGCGCAGCCCGCCGAACGATGACGCCGCGGCCCCGGCCGGTCGCCCCGCCGTCGATAGGCGGGGCACGCGCCGTGGGCGCCCATCAGGTGCTGCTGGTACGCGAGCAGGATGGGCAGCACAGCGGCTCGGGTTGCTGCGGCCGGCTCGGCGGATGTCATACCGAACTGGGCGCGGCAGCGGATTTCAGCCACAGCCGTGCGCGCATGCTGCAGATCGGTGAGGTCTACCGCGCGTTGCGGGCGTGTCGGCCGGCACTGGATGTGGTCGTGGTCGATCCGCGCAACGTGGTCTGGCTTTACCCGACGGTCTGGCGCAGCGCGCGCCGTGACGGTCTGGGCCGCTGGGCGGCGCTGCGCTCGATGGCTCGTGCCGGCTCGCCCATGGCCGTGGTCGTCGATGGCGATACCTTGTTCGCTGGCCGTCTGCCGCCGACCGAGCAGGTCGTCGGGCGCATTCTCGAGCGGATCGATCGGCGTTTCGACGCCTGATGACCCGGCGTAGGCTGGGCCAGGCTCGTCCAAATACCACCCGTAATCGAGGTGCTTCATGAGCCGTGACAAGAGCGTCTGGCAACGTATCAACGACTACCACGACGAATTGTTCATGGCCCCTTGGCGGGCCGGTATCGCACGTCAGGCTCGCGCCGAAGAGGACGCGCTGGTTGCACTGTTGTTTCTCGAAGCGCTCGGAATTCCGGGCCCGGCAGACTACTACGCGCTGGAACTCTATCCCGATCTGATCGAGGCGTTTCATCGCTGGCATCAGCGCATGGGCATGGACACCTTCCCCGAAGCCGGCGTTTGCTGCTGAGCGGCGCGGTCACGACCGGTCTCCGTGCCGGCCGACACTTGTTTGCAATGGAGCCGCCCGATGGCGCATACGCACGCCCACGACGAGCCGACCCGTTTCTATCTGTTCGGTGGCAAGGGCGGGGTCGGCAAGACCACGCTCGCGGCAGCCAATGCATTGCGTCTGGCCGCTGGCGGCAGCCGAACGTTGCTGGTTTCTACCGATCCCGCCCATTCGGTGTCGGATCTGCTGGGCCGGCGCCTGGGCGCCGAACCGAGCGCAGCCGGCGAGCATCTCTGGGCGATGGAGATCGATCCCGAGGCGGATGCGCGTGATTATGTCGAAGGAATTCGCGAGGACGCGCGGGAGGCCGTCTCCAAGGCGGTGCTGCCGGCGCTGGATAGGCATCTGAAGCTGGCAGTACAGGCTCCGGGTACTGCCGAATCTGCTCTGTTCGACCGCTTCACCCGCATCATGACCTGGTGTCCAGAGCGTTTCGATGCGGTGGTCTTCGACACCGCCCCCAGTGGCCATACGCTACGCCTGCTGACGTTGCCGTCCATGCTCGGTGCCTGGGTCGAAGGTCTGGCCGGCCAGCGTGCCAAGGTCAACAAGCTCCAGGGCATGTGGCGCAACATGGCCGGGGTGTCCGAGCCCCAGCGCGAGGATCGTGTGTTGGCACGGTTGCGCCAGCGTGCCGATCGTTTTGCCACGGCGCGCCAGCGTCTGCATGCCGAAGCGGTGTTTCATCCGGTGATGCTTGCCGAACGGCTGCCGATCGAGGAGACCGCGCGCGTCGTCGAGCAACTGGCGGAGACCCGTATCCCCGTGGGGGCGATCTATGTCAACCGGCTATGGCCGGCCGAGCCCGCGAGTGCGTTCATCACCGAGCGCGTAGCCCAGCAGGATGCGTATCTCGACGAGATTCGGCGCCGCTTTGCCGATCATCGTCTGATCGAGGTCGCCCAGAGCGCCCGCGACGTGGTGGGCCGCGATCAGCTCGAAGCGCTGGCGGCCTGGCTGCCGGATAGCGCCTGACGATGCGCCGGGACTGCGCCAATAGGACAGGTTACCCCGGCCGCCGATCGTGCCATGATTGAACGAAGTGGCGCGGGACCGCGATGGCGTGGAGACCATGGACCATATTGCAAGCAGGGTCATCGAACGACACGGGCTCGGCGGAACCTGGTGGTACGACCTGGAGACCCGCCAGTTATGGTGGTCTGAAGGGATCTACCGGATCCACGATATCGAGCCCGAGGCCTATACGCCGAGCCCGGAAACGGTGGGGCAGTTCTACGAGCCCGAATCCCGTGCTCGTGTTCGCGAGGCGATCGACCGGGCGGTCCACGAACACATCGGCTGGAGCCTCACGCTGTTGCTACGTCGGCGCAACGGCGAGTTGCGCTATGTACACTCCGTAGCCGGCGTCGAGGTGCGCAGCGGCAAGGCGCCGCTGTTGGCCGGTGCATTCTTTGACATTCATGCGCCAACCGTCGAGCGTATCGAACGCGAAACCCGGCGGCATCGTCAGTCGGAGCAGCAGAGCCGCCGATGGCGCATTGCCGGCGAGAACGCCGGGCTGGCACTGATCGATTTCGACAGCCAGATCTACCGCGTCTCGGGGGCATTCGCACGTCATATCGGACTCAGCGATGGCGGAGAGGTCGAGATTGACGCCGAACAATGGCTGGCCTTCGTCCACCCCGAGGACCGTCTGGTTCGCCACCGTCGCCTGCTCGCCCATCTCGCCGGCGAGAGCGCGTTCTACGTCTGCGAATATCGGCTGCGGCTGGGCGGCGACCAGGACCTGTGGGTGCGAGAGGCCGGCCGTCGCGCCGCCGAAGACGAGGATGTCGGCGGCGACCGCATGATCGGCACATTGTCCGACATCACCGACCGCAAGCTGGCCGAGCGCGCGGTGTTCGACGCCAAGGAACTGGCCGAGGTGACTTTCGAGGCGATCGGCGAAGGCCTGATACGGGTCGACCGCGAGGGCCGTATCAGCGAAATCAATTCGGCCGGCTGCGCGCTGCTGGCGCGTGATGCGGCAAGCACCATCGGCCAGCGCTTCGTCGACGTCGTGCAACTCTACGAGGCAGCCCGGGACCGGCTGCTGCCGGATCCGGTGGCCGAAGTGATCGAACACGGCGAGCGCGTGCGCGTGCCGATCTTCAGCCGGCTCCGACGGGCGGACGGCGCATTTCTGGCGATCGTCGACTCGGTTTCGCCGATCCACGACGAAGCCGGCGCCGTTCGGGGCGTGGTGTTCGTGTTCCAGGACATCAGCGAGGCCCGGCGCATGACCGAAGAGCTCGTGCATCAGGCCAGCCATGATCCGCTGACCGGCCTGCTCAACCGACGTGGCTTCGAAGAGGCGCTCGAACGCGCCTGGCACCAGGTCAACGCCGGTCAGCGCAAGGCCTGCGTGATGTATCTGGACCTGGATCATTTCAAGACCATCAACGATCGCTTCGGCCACGCGATCGGCGACGCGCTGCTGCGCGAAGTCGCCGAGGCCTTTCGCCAGATCCTGCGCAGCTCCGACGTACTGGCGCGTCTGGGCGGTGACGAGTTCGCCGCGATCGTCGAGTCGGCCGCGCCGGAAGATGTCGATACCATCGCTCGCAAGCTCATAAAAGCTGCGCGCAAGATCCACGTAAAAGCCTGTCGACGCACGTTGCCGCTCGGTGTGAGCCTTGGCGTCGCGGTGATCGAGCCGGGCCTGATCTCCGGCGAGGCGGCCCTCAACAAGGCCGATATCGCGCTATATCGGGCCAAGACGGCCGGCCGCGGCCGTTACCAGTTCCACGACGACTCTGCGGTCGATTCGCCCTGGGCGGACAATCAACTCGACGGACGCATGCGCAAGTAAATCCGTACGTGCTGCGGTATCGGTCAACCCGCGCATCCGCGCTGGCGATATGCACGGCCTCGGGCCGGCATCGCAGCAGGCGCATCGCGACAGGTGTCAGCGGGGTGGCCGCCAGACGGATCGCGCGATAGGCCGGACAGGCCACGCTGGCAAACAAGCCCGGGATGAATCACGAGTACATCTTGGCCGGCCCGCTCGAGTCGGCAACCCGCGCGGTGACCACGCCGTTCATCCGCGTCGCCAGGCATCGGACTGCAAGGCGATTCACCTGCCTCGGACTTTCATCGGACCGGCGAGCCGTCGATGACAGCGCGTCTGTAGGGCAGCAATTACCGGGCGATGACCGTCGCAAGACGATTCGATGACGTCTGGCATGAGCACAGTCGTCGCCGGTGACCTTCGATGCAGACGCCAGCGCGGTTCTACGGGGCCGGTGCTCGACAAATGGCTGTCAGGCCCGTATTGACGCAGGCTCGGCCATCCCGCAGGATCCCGGGCCGGCGGACCGGCCCGGCAGCCTTTGGCAGGGCGTGAATCAATCGTCGCGTGGCGTGATCACGACCTTGCCGGAGACCTTGCGCGAGGTCAGTGAGGCAATGGCTTCGCCGCCCCGTGACAGCGGGTAGGTGGCAGCGATATGCGGGCGAAGACGGCCTTCATTGAGCAGCTTGAACAGCGCGGCGAGATCGGCGGCGTTGTTCTCGGGCTCTTTCTTGACGAACGCGCCCCAGAACACGCCCACGATCGAGCAGCCCTTGAGCAGGGCCAGGTTGAGCGGCGGTTTGGGAATGTCGCCAGCGGCAAAGCCGACCACCAGCAGACGACCGCGCCAGGCCGTGCCGCGCAGAGCGGCTTCGGTATACGGTCCGCCGACCGGATCATAGACCACATCGACGCCGCGCCCGCCGGTTCGTTCCTTGATGGCGGTCTTCAGGTCCTCGTTGGCATAGTTGATCGTCTCGTCCGCGCCGTGTTCGACACAGACAGCCAGCTTTTCGTCGCTGGAGGCCGCGGCGATCACGTGGGCGCCCATTGCCTTGCCCAGTTCCACGGCGGCCAGACCCACGCCGCCCGAGGCGCCCAGCACGAGCAATGTTTCGCCTTCGGCCAGCGCGGCCCGGTCGGCCAGGGCGTGATACGTCGTGCCGTAGGTCATGACGAACGCCGAGGCGGTGACATAGTCCGCACCCTTGGGCATCGGAATGACGCGGTCGGCGTTGGTGGCGACCTGTTCGGCAAACGCGCCGTAGGTCGTGAACGCGATGACGTCGTCGCCGACCTTCACATGGCGAACGTTGTCGCCGATCGCGGCGACCACGCCGGCGAGTTCGCCGCCGGGCGCGAACGGCAGCTCCGGCTTGGTCTGATACTTGTCCTCGATGATCAGGCTGTCCGGGAAGTTCACAGCGGCTGCATGGACATCGATGAGTACCTGATCCGGGCCGATCTCGGGCGTCGGCATCTCTTCGACGACCAGCGTCTCGGGCGGACCGAACTGCTTGCACAGCAATGCTTTCATGCAAATTTCCTCGTGGTGGGTGGCGTCCGGCCGTGGCGGGTTCGGCCTGACTGGACGCTCGTGCTCGAACGATCGTTCGCCGTAGTGTGCCCGACGCGCGCGCCCGATGCGACGCGCGTACGCATCGCTTTCGCGGCCGCTGGCTTGTATGTTCTAGAACGTCATCAATCGCTGACAAGGTATGCCCGGATGTATGGATCGGTCTTCCGTGATGAATTGTTCGCCGGCCAGACGATCCTGGTGACCGGTGGCGGCTCGGGCATCGGCCGCTGCACCGCACATGAGTTGGCTCGCCTGGGGGCGATGGTCATCGTCGCCGGGCGCCGGGCCGAACGTCTGGATGCCACGGCCGCCGAAATCGTTGCCGACGGCGGCCGGGCGGCCACCGCGGTTTTCGATATACGTGACGAGGACGCGGTGGCGGGCTCGATTGCCGAGCTGCTGGCGGCCCACGGCCCCATCTGCGGGCTGGTCAACAACGCCGGGGGCCAGTATCCGGCGCCCCTGGCCGAGATCGGCCGGAAAGGCTGGGATGCGGTGGTGGCCAGCAATCTGACCGGCGGTTTTCTGGTCGCGCGCGAGCTGTACAACCAGTGCATGGCCGCGGATGGCGGGGCGATCGTCAACATGCTCGCCGACATGTGGAACGGCATGCCCGGGATGGGTCACAGCGGCGCTGCGCGCGCCGGCATGCTCAATTTCACCGAATCCGCCGCGGTGGAATGGGCGGCCTCCGGCGTGCGAGTGAATGCGGTCGCACCCGGCTACATCGCGTCCTCGGGCATGGATCATTACGATCCGGCCTTTGCCCGGGCGATGATGCCCCGTTGTGCGGCCGCCACGCCGCTCAAGCGAATGGGTGAAGAGGCCGAGGTAGCCGCGGCCATCGTGTTCCTGCTGTGCCCGGCGGCGGCCTACATCACGGGCGGCTGTATCAAGATCGACGGCGGTTCGAGTCTGGCATCGGGCCTGTTCGGGCTGGCTGATCACGATCGCAGTACACCGTTTCGAGGCTTCCACCGCGCCGCGCCGCCCAGGGCCGCCCAGGGGCTGGACAGGAACGACTAAGCAGAAGGCTCTACGCGAGCGCGCCGCTTGCCCGAGCCCGGGCAGGACAGACGGTGCCCGCAGACCGCAGACCGCAGACCGCAGACCGCAGACCGCAGACCGCAGATGAGGCACAGACCGGGTCAGCAGCCGGGCACCGTCGGTGGCGCATAGCGGGCGAGCACGGTTTTCGCTGCTTCCTCGCAGGTGCGCGCGATCTTGGCATCGGACGGCCGGCGTGCATCGTTAAGCATGCGCGGCCAGAACACGACGGCCGAGATCATGCCCAGAAACTGTTCCGCGGCCAGCCCGGGATCGACCACGCTCAGCGAGCCGAGCGTGTCTTCGCGGGCGAAATATTCGCGTACTGCGGCCAGAAACGGCCCATGTCCGCGCTCTTCCAGCGCGTGGCCCATCTCCGGCGCCCGCAATGCTTCGGCGATCAGCGCTCGCACCAGCGGATGGAAATAGGGGGTGAGGATCCGCCGGGCGTACTGGTGCGCGATCGCCGGCAGCGTCTGAGCGGGCCGGCCGCCGGGCCAGTCCGTGGAGGCGTCGGGCGACTCGCCCAGAAACGGTCGCTCGATGATCTGGGCGAACAGCTCGTCCTTGGACGGGAAATGTCGATACAGCGTTGCGGTCGATACATCGGCGGCGCGAGCGATGCGTGCCAGGCTGGTACCGGCAAAGCCACGGGCGAGAAAGCATTCGAGCGCGGCGTCGAGGATCGCGTTGCGCTTGGCCGTGGATATCTGACGCTGATAGGCAGCGGCCGGACTGGCGCGGTTCATGGCAGTGACTGTGAACGGGTCATCGCTGCAGTCTAGTACGGATCAGCTGTATCCTAAACTGAGTCACTCGACTTGACTTAGAATGTCCGGCGTTTCAATCTGAGAAGGGGCGCTCGGGCCGGTTGGCGGCACGGGTCCTTAAACGGCTATCGGGAGGTGAGCCATCGCAGCTTCGGCCATACGTATCGGTTGTGCCTCGGCATTCTGGGGCGACAGCAATGCCGCCGCAGCGCAGCTGATCGCCAAGGGCGGGCTCGATTATCTGGTGTTCGACTATCTGTCGGAGATCACCTTGTCGATCCTGGCGGCCAAGCGCCAGCGCGACCCGACGGCCGGCTACGCCGAGGACTTCGTCGACCACGCGATCGGGCCTTATCTGACCGATATCAAGGCCCAGGGACTACGGGTGATCAGCAACGCCGGCGGGATCAATCCGGCAGCCTGTCGCGATGCGCTCGCCGCGGCGGCGGAGGCGGCGGGCGTGGCGCTTTCGATCGCCATCGTGACCGGCGACGACCTGCTGGCAGCCCGCGACACGCTGGCCGGCCTGATGCGTCCGGCCAAGGGCGACGGACCGTTGCCGGAGCGACTGGCCAGTCTCAATGCCTATGCCGGTGCACCGGCAATCGTTGCCGCGCTCGCGGCCGGTGCCGATGTCGTGATCACTGGCCGTTGTGTGGACAGCGCGGTCACGCTCGCGCCATTGGTGCATGCCTTCGGTTGGGCATGGGACGACTATGACCGGTTGGCCGCCGGCAGTCTGGCCGGCCATCTGATCGAATGCGGCTGTCAGTGCACCGGGGGCAACTTCACCGACTGGCATCTTGTGGCCGACGGCTATGCCGATATGGGCTTTCCGATCGTCGAATGCCATGCAGATGGCGCGTGCTTCGTTACCAAGCCGGCCGAGACCGGCGGGCTCGTCAGCCCGCATACCGTGGGCGAACAGCTGCTTTATGAAATCGGCGATCCGGCGGCGTATCGACTGCCCGACGTGATCTGCGATTTCACCGAAGTAACCCTCGTCCAGGCCGGCGCCGATCGTGTTCGTGTGGAGGGCGCGCGTGGACGAGCGCCGAGCGGTGAATACAAGGTCTCGGCGACCTATCGGGATGGCTTCCGGGCGGTGGCCAGTTTTGTCGTCGCCGGTATCGATGCCCCGTACAAGGCGCGTGCGAACGCGCAGGCGATCATCACCCGTACCGAGCGGCTGTTTGCCGCACGGGGATGGGGCGGCTATACCGCGATCGATATCGACACGCTCGGCGCCGAATCCACCTACGGCGCGCATGCCAGCCTCGGTGGTCGGTCCACGCGCGAGGTGGTGGTGAAGATCGCGGTGCGTCATCGCCACCGTGAGGCGCTGGCCCTGTTCACACGGGAACTCGCTCAGGCCGCAACCGGCATGGCGCCGGGCGTGACCGGATTTTTCGGCGGGCGCCCGCGTGTCAGCCCCGTGATCCGGCTGTATTCGGCGTTCGTGCCCAAGCATGCCGCGCCGCTGGCGATCGATGTCGCCGGGCGGACACACGCCGTGGTGCTACCGCCCAGCTGTCCCTCGCGGTCGGCCGGCGAGCCGCCCAGAGCGCCCGGACCGGTCGCACGACCCGCCCAGGCGGCCGTGACCGTGCCGCTGGTCCGGCTTGCACTGGCTCGCAGTGGCGACAAGGGCAACGACGCCAATATCGGCGTCATCGCGCGCAAGCCGTCGTATCTGCCCTATCTGCGCGCGGCCCTTACCGATGCCGCGGTGGCCGGCTGGTTCGCCCATGTTCTGGACGGCGAGGTTCGCCACTGGGAATTGCCGGGTATCCACGCACTGAACTTCCTGCTGACCGACACGCTGGGCGGGGGCGGCATGGCCTCGCTTCGCAGCGATCCGCAGGGCAAATGTTTCGCCCAGATGCTGCTGTCCATGCCGGTGGCGGTGCCCACGTCGCTGCTCGAGGCACGGGCCGGCGACACGGCGTCGACATCGCACTGAACGAGGTCTTGTCATGCAGTTCACCGCCGAACACCGGGCCATTGCCGATACCGTCGCGCGCCTGGTCGATGAGCAGATCAATCCGTATGTCGACGCGTGGGAGGCCGAGCGGCAATTTCCTTCACATCAGCTGTTCCGCCAGATGGGCGAGCTGGGGTTGTTGGGTATCAACAAGCCGACCGCGTTCGGAGGGCTGGGGCTGGATTATTCCTATGCCATGGTGGCCGCCGAGGAGCTTGGCCGTATCCGCTGCGGCGGCGTGCCGATGGCCATCGGGGTGCAGACCGACATGGCCACGCCGGCGCTGGCGCGTTTCGGCTCGGATGCGCTGCGCGCCGAGTTTCTCGCCCCGGCGATCGCCGGCGAGGCGGTTGCCGCCATCGGCGTGTCCGAGCCGCAGGCGGGCTCGGATGTCGCCCGGTTGACCACCACGGCTCGCAGCGACGGCGACGATTACGTCATCAATGGCTCGAAGATGTGGATCACCAACGGCATGCAGGCCGACTGGATCTGTCTGCTGGCCAACACATCGGATGATGCACCGCATCGCAACAAGTCGTTGATCGTCGTTCCCATGGATACGAAAGGGGTCACGCGGGCAACGAAGCTGCACAAGCTGGGGATGTGGTCGTCGGATACCGCTCAGCTGTTCTTCGACGACGTTCGTGTACCGCAGCGCTATCGCATCGGCGAGGCGGGCGCCGGCTTTGCGATGCAGATGCACCAGTTCCAGGAAGAGCGCCTGTTCGCGGCAGCTTCTGCCCTCAAGGGGCTGGAGCACATCATCGATACGACCATCGAGTACACCGGCTCGCGGCGCGCGTTCGGTGGACCGATTTTGGCCAATCAGGTCGTGCATTTCCGGCTGGCCGAACTGGCCACCGAGATCGAAGCACTTCGTGCGCTGGTCTATCGCGGCTGCGAGTGTCATATCGCCGATCCGGGCGGCAGTGAGGTAGTCAAGCTGGCCTCGATGGCCAAGCTCAAGACCGGTCGGCTGGTTCGCGAAGTCACCGACGCCTGTCTGCAGTACTGGGGCGGGCAGGGCTATATGTGGGAGGCCGACGTCGCCCGTGCCTTTCGCGACACCCGTCTGGTATCGATCGGCGGCGGGGCAGACGAAATCATGCTTGGCATCATCTGCAAGATGATGGGTATCCTGCCGAGTCAGCATAAAGGAGACTGAGGTGGGGATCATTGCAAGCCAGGTCTTGCCGAACAGCGAGACCTTCCAGGCCAATCGCGAGGGCATGCTCGCCGCGGTCGAGGCGCTGCGCAGCGTCGAGGCCTCGATCCACGCCACGGAAACGAGCAAGGCCGAGCGCTATGCCCAGCGCGAACAGTTGCTTCCGCGGGATCGCGTCAACCTGCTGCTCGATCCGGGTTCGCCGTTTCTGGAGTTGTCGACGTTGTGCGGCTACAAGCTGCACGACGATGTCGACGGCTCGCTTGCCGGCGGCAACAGCATCTGCGGGATCGGCTATATCGCCGGTACGCGCTGCATGATCAATGCCTCCAATAGCGCCATCAAGGGCGGCACGATGACGCCCTGGGGCGTACAGAAGACGCTGCGCATTCAGGAAATCGCCCGTCTTCAGAAACTGCCCATCGTGTCGCTGATCGAGTCCGGCGGCGCCAATCTGCTCTACCAGGACGAAATGTTCATCGAGGGTGGGCGTACGTTCGCCAATCAGGCGCGACTGTCGGCCCAGGGGCTGCCGCAGATCACCGTCGTGCATGGCTCGTCCACGGCGGGCGGGGCCTACATGCCGGGGTTGTCCGATTACGTGATCATGGTTCGCGGTCGGGCCAAGGTGTTCCTCGCCGGCCCGCCGCTGCTCAAGGCGGCCACCGGCGAGATCGCCGACGACGAGGAACTCGGCGGTGCGGACATGCATGCAGGCACCGCCGGTACCTGTGAGTATCTGGCCGCCGACGATGCCGATGCCATCCGCCAGGCCCGCGAGGTCGTGGCGAGGCTGGACTGGAATGCCCGTGCCGATTGCGCCGAGGCGCGCGACTTCAGCGCCCCGCGTTACGACATCGACGAGTTGTGCGGCATCGTGTCGGCCGATCATCGCAAGCCCTACGACTGCCGCGAGGTGATCGCACGGCTGGTCGACGACTCCGACTTCGATGAGTTCAAGGCCGACTTCGACGCCCAGCTGATATGCGGGCATGCGGCCGTGGAAGGCCGTACCGTGGGTATCCTCGGCAACAACGGCCCGATCACCACCCACGGCGCCAACAAGGCCGCCCAGTTCATCCAGCTGTGCTGCCAGGCCGACATCCCGCTGTGTTTTCTGCAGAACATCACCGGCTACATGGTCGGCCGCGAGGCCGAACAGGCCGGCATGGTCAAGCACGGGTCCAAGATGATCCAGGCGGTGGCCAACGCGCACGTGCCCAAGATCACCTTCGTCATCGGCGGATCGTTCGGGGCCGGCAACTACGGCATGTGCGGGCGCGGCTTCGCCCCTGATTTCATCTTCGCCTGGCCGAATTCGCGTACTGCGGTGATGGGCGGCGAGCAGGCCGCTGGCGTCATGCAGATCGTCACCGAAGCCAAGTACGCCGCACGCGGTGAACAACCGCCGCCCGGTATGGTCGACGAGCTCCACCACCGGATCACCAGCGCGTTCGATGAACAGGGCCATGCCTTCTACGGCAGCGCGCGCCTGTTCGACGACGGCCTGATCGACCCGCGCGACACTCGTCGCGTGCTGGCGATGACGCTGTCGATCTGCCGCGAGGCGCGCTACCGCCGTCTGCAACCCAACGATTTCGGTGTCGCCCGTTTCTAGCCGTGCGCGCCAAGGAGCACCGTGATGTTCACGCATGAACACGAAGAAATAAAACGCACCACCGAGCGCTATATCGCCGATCGGGTCAATCCGCATGTTGCCGACTGGGAGGCCGCGGGGCTCTTTCCTGCCCACGAGCTGTTCAAGGGTCTCGGCGATCTCGGCCTGCTCGGCATCACCAAGCCCGTCGAATACGGTGGCTTGGGGCTCGATTATTCCTACCAGCTCGCTTTCGCCGAAAGCCTGGGCCGAATGAGCTGCGGCGGGATTCCGATGGCGGTGGGCGTACAGACCGATATGGCCACGCCGGCGTTGGCCCGCTATGGCAGTGACGAACTCAAGCGCGACTATCTCGCCCCCGCCATTGCCGGTGATCAGGTGGCCTGTATCGGGGTTTCGGAGCCGGGCGCCGGCTCGGATGTGGCCGCGATCCGCACGCATGCGAAACGCGATGGCGGGGACTACCGGATCAACGGCCAGAAGATGTGGATCACCAACGGCACTCAGGGCGACTGGATCTGTCTGCTGTGTGTCACCGGCGCATCCGGTAGCGATCAGGGCCGGCACCACGACAAGTCGCTGATCGTGGTGCCGCTGGACGCGCCGGGCGTGGATCGACAGACACGGCTCGACAAACTCGGCCAGCGCAGCTCGGATACCGCGATCATCCATTTCGATGACGTACGGGTGCCCGCGGGCAACCTGATCGGCCAGGCCGGCGCCGGGTTTTCCTATCAGATGCAGCAGTTCCAGGAAGAGCGGTTGTTTCTGGCGGCCAGCATCCTGCAGGCGATGGAACGCGTTTATGAAGACACCGTCGCCTACACCGGCGAACGCCAGGCCTTCGGATCGGCGGTACTGGACAACCAGTATGTCCAGTTCACGCTCGCCGAGCTCAAGACCGAGCTGGAAGCCGCCCGTGCGCTGACCTATCAGGCGACCGCCGATCTGGTCGCCGGGCGTGACGTGACCCTGGCCGCCTCCATGGCCAAGCTCAAGACAAGCCGCCTGGCCCGCCAGCTGACCGATACCTGTCTGCAGTTCTGGGGCGGGCAGGGTTACATGGCCGATTCCTCTACCGCCCAGTTCTATCGCGATCTGCGTCTGCATTCGATCGGCGGCGGGGCCGACGAGATCATGCTGGGCATCATCGCCAAACGACTCGGCCTGCACGGCCGCAAGGCAAAGACTCCATGAGGCTTCCCGAAACAACGTGTCTTACGATCGAGCGCGAGCCAGGCGTGCTGCACGTCACCCTCGATCGCCCCGATGCCGGCAACGCCCTGAATGCGACGCTGATCGACGAGCTGATCGCCGTGTTCGAAGCGATCCGCGACGACCGCTCGGTGCGCGCGGTGGTGCTGCGGGGCGCGGGCAAGCATTTCTGTGTGGGCGCGGATCTGCGCGAGGTCGGCGATCTTGACGCTGCCGACCGTCATGCCACGACCGCACACAACCGCCGCTTCGGACAACTGCTGGCGACCATCGACGGCGCGCCCCAGGCGGTGATCGTGCTGGCCACCAACGCCGCACTCGGCGGCGGCTTCGGGTTGCTGTGCGTGGCCGATGTCACGATCGTCACCACCGCCCTGAAGACCGGCATGCCCGAAGCCCGGCTGGGCCTGCCGGCGGCCCAGATCCTGCCGTTCGTGGTGGCCCGTCTGGGCATGGCCGAAGCACGTCGCCTGGGTGTGACCGCCGCCGATATCGACGCCGGGGAGGCATTGCGCCTGGGTATCGCGCATCATATCGTTGATCATCTCGACGACGGCGAAACGCAGCTCGCCGCGGTGGTTGCCAACGTGCTGCGCTGCGGGCCGGCTGCAATCGCCGAGACCAAGCGCATCATTGCCGATCAGCGCAACGTCGATATGGACCAAGTACTCGACCAGGGTGCGGCGGTGTTCACCGACTGTCTGTTCGACGGCGAAGGCGTCGAAGGCACGCGCGCGTTTCTCGACAAGCGCGCGCCGCGCTGGGCCGACACATGAGCCCGGGCCAGTCGAGCGGCCAACGCCCGATCGGCAAGCTGCTGGTTGCCAATCGTGGCGAGATCGCAGTGCGCATCATCGACGGTGCTCGATCGTTGGGTATCGCGACCGTGGCCGTATATTCCGATGCCGATGCGCAGGCGCTGCACGTCACACACGCCGACGAGGCCGTCCATCTGGGCGCCTCGCCCGCGGGCGAATCCTATCTTTCGAGCCAGCGGCTGCTGGAGGCGGCCCGTGTCAGCGGCGCCGACGCGGTGCATCCCGGCTACGGCTTTCTCGCCGAGAACGCAGCCTTCGCTCAGGCAGTGGCCGATGCTGGGCTGATCTTCGTCGGACCGGACGCCTCGGCGATCGAGCTCATGGGCGCCAAGCGGGCGGCCAAGCAGCGCATGATCGCGGCCGGCGTGCCGTGCGTGCCCGGTTATGAAGACGCCGACCAGAGCGATGAGGTACTGCTCGCCGAGGGCGAGCGCATCGGTTGCCCGCTCATGGTCAAGGCATCGGCCGGCGGAGGCGGACGAGGCATGCGTCTGGTCGAGCATATCGCCGACTTGGGCGAGGCATTGCGTTCGGCCCGCTCCGAGGCGGCCAGCGCTTTCGGTTCCGATGAACTGATTCTGGAAAAAGCGGTGCTCGGCGCGCGCCATGTCGAAATCCAGGTGCTCGCCGACCACTACGGACACGTCATTCACCTTGGCGAGCGCGATTGTTCGGTACAGCGCCGTCATCAGAAAGTCGTCGAGGAAGCGCCGTCACCGGCGGTGGACGCACCGCTGCGCGAGCGCATGGGTCAGGCCGCCGTCGATGCGGCGGCGGCGATCGACTATCGCGGTGCGGGCACCGTCGAGTTCCTGCTCGAGCCGGGCGGTGCGTTCTATTTCATGGAAATGAACACGCGTCTTCAGGTCGAACATCCGGTGACCGAACAGGTGACCGGGATCGATCTGGTCGCCTGGCAGCTGCGTATCGCCGCCGGCGAGCCGCTGGCGCTGGAACAGACCGATATCCGGTTTTCCGGTCACGCCATCGAAGTGCGGTTGTGTCTGGAGGACGTGGCCCAGGACTTCATGCCCCAGACCGGCCGCGTGCTGCGCTGGGCCGCACCCGCCGGGCAGGGCATACGGGCCGACCACGGGCTGAAGAGCGGGCAGTGGATCTCGCCTCACTACGACTCCATGGTCGCCAAGCTCGTCGCCTGGGGCGAGAACCGCGATATCGCCCGTCGTCGTCTGATCGCTGCCTTGGCCGATACCGTCCTTTTCGGTCCCACCAGCAACCGCGATTTCCTCATCGGTATCCTGAAACACCAGGCGTTCGCGGGCGGCGAGTTCGATATCGGCTTCGTGGGTACGCATATGCCGGCGTACCTGGAGCAACGTACCGCGCCGGCAGTGCATCGCGCACTGGCGGCGGCGCTGAGCTATGACGCGCGTGCCCGGGAACTGGCCGAATCGGCGGGCCTGGCTCGCGAGCAGCTGGGCTGGCGCAGCGCCTATACCAGCCAGACGCCGGTGGTGTTGGACGACGGCGAGTCGCGGCATGCCATGCGCCTGATCGTGGACGCGCCTGGCTGCTATCGCGTGCACCTTGACGAGCAATGGCGACAGATCGAAGTACTGGCGGTCGACGGTGTTGTCTGCACCGTGCGGATCGACGGGCTGCGGCAACACGCCCAGGCCCTGTGTGAGGCTGACCGGCTCTGGCTGTTTCACGACGGTGTGACCGCCCGCTATGTCGATGCGCTGCGCCAGCCGCCGGCCGATGCGCTCGGCGCCGGGGACGGCCGTGTTGCCGCGCGCATGGACGGGCGTATCCAGCGTATCGACGTGGCAGCGGGCGATCGAGTGGCCGTGGGTGATGCGCTGATCGTGCTCGAGGCGATGAAGATGGAATTCACGCTGAGCGCGGATATCGCGGGCACGGTGGAAACCGTCGCCTGTGCTCAGGGTGACCAGGTGGCCGCGCGTCAGTTGTTAGTCACGATCGCGGCCGATACATTGGCCGACTGATCATCGCTACCGGATATCGTCGTTGCGTTGTCTCATCGCCTTGTTGAAACCCGGCGCGTGGCTAGGTGGTTTGTTGCTGCTGGGGTTGGCAGGCTGTGTCACCCGCCCGCCGGCCGATGCCATGCTCGATCCGGCGTTCGAGGACACACGCTATGACGGATTTCTGGTGTATGCCGCGTTCGACGATCTCGGCGCCGAGGCACGTTTCGAACGTGAGAGCTGCAAGCGCCTGATCGCGACCGGTCATGCCTGTACCACGCTGCTGGCGGCCGCGCCGCCCACGCGGGCGCAGAACGCCCGTTCCCGGCACGAGGCCAGCCGCCGCAGCGGCGCCCAGGCGATCATCGTGATCGAGCTGGCCGACCCCGACACCGCCTCGCGCCGGTTGCTGGCAGGCCGCGTGCCTGGTTTCGAAGTGACACTGATCGACAACGAATCGCAACAGGTCGTGCTCGCTGCTGCGGTGTCCGCCGACCCGCACGACGCTACCCTGGCCGAACGTGCGCATACGCTCGCCGATTCGATCGTGGCGCTGCTCGAAGACCACGCATTTCTGCGCTGATTGATTGGCTCGCGTGGGCAATCGATGCATGGATGCATCGGCCCCGCCGCGTCGTATCCGCGGTATGCCGACAGAAGGATGGAGCGGCAGACGAGATTCGAACTCGCGACCTCGACCGTGGGAGAGCGATTTCACAGTGCCGTTATACGGGCGTTTCCGGGGAGAAAGCCGCATGGATAAAGGAATCTTCTGTATCTGATTGTATCGGCCAGTATCGGCGAGTAAGCTATAAGTGCACTTAGGGAGCACTTACGCCGATGAAGGCCAAGATCACGCAGCGCTCGGTCGAGGTCGCGAAGGCGGGCGCCAAGCCCTACGAGATTCGCGATACCACGCTGCCGGGCTTCCTCTGCCGCGTCCAGCCGTCCGGCCGAAAAAGCTACGTGATCGAGTACGCGCGCGGCAGGCGTATGACGATCGGCAACGCGGCTGTGCTCACGCCCGCCCAGGCACGCGAGAAGGCGAAAGAGGTGCTTGGCCAGGCGGCGGCCGGCGAGGATCCGGGTCAGGAGCGCCGGCGCGCGAAGGCGAGCACGCTTCGAGGCTTCATCGAGCACGAGTATCGGCCATGGGTGCGTGTTCACAGGAAGCACGGGGATGCTTGGTGCGATGTCATCATGCGCGTATTCGCTTCTCTGGCTGACGATCCGCTGGCCAGCATTACCCAGCACAAGGTCGAGAAGGTCCGCACCGCCCGGCTGAATGCCGGCATCAAGCCTGCGACCGTGAATCGCAACGTCACCTGCCTTCGGGGCGCGCTGACTCATGCTGTGCGCTCCGGCTATATCACCGAACACCCGCTGGCTGACATGGCGTCGGTCGATACCGATTCCAGCAGCAAGGTGCGCTATCTGACCGCGGACGAGGCCCGGCGCCTGCGCGCCGCGCTCCAAGCTCGAGACGACGAGGCTCGGACTGCCCGCGTTAGCGCGAATGCCTGGCGCAAGGCGCGCAGCCGGCCGGTACTGCCCGCTATTCCCGTCGGAGGCTATGGCGACCACCTGACGCCGCTTGTGCTGGTATCGCTCAACACAGGTGCCCGCCGCGGCGAGATGTTCTCGCTTGAGTGGCCAGACGTGGACTTCGACCTCAAGCAGATCACGATCCGCGGTGAGACATCGAAGAAGAACCGCACACGCCATGTGCCGCTGAATGCTGAGGCGCTAGGTGCCCTTCGCCAGTGGCGCGACCAGACAGGCGGCCAGGGGCTGGTATTCGCTGGGCGGGGCGGGGAGCGCCTCGACAACGTACGTAAGGCATGGGCCGGCGTCTTGGGCGATGCGAATATCACTGCGTTTCGGTGGCACGACCTGCGGCACACGTTCGCGAGCTGGCTGGTCATGCGCGGCGTAGATCTGAACACCGTCCGCGAACTGTTGGGCCACGGTGATATCAAGATGACGTTGCGATATGCGCACCTGGCGCCGCAGCACAAGGCGGATGCAGTGGCGAAGCTGGTATGAGTGACTTGAGTGAGAAAATCAAGATCGCCCTTGAAGCGGCGACCCCAGCCGCGCGAATCAAGCGAATCGAGTCTTGGATCGAATCAGCCAAGGCAGATGCCGAATATTCGAAAACTCGCCAGCTGTCCGAGCTTGAGGAGGAGCTTGAGTCTTGCAGGCATCTGCAAGCGAAGGGCGAAACCGACAGGCTGCACTGGGCGCTCACAAGGGCTGACATGCTCAGGCAATCGATTTCGATCGAGGCTGGGCAATTGAAGCACGAGGCTCAATCGAGCAAAGGCGGCCGGCGTGCTAAACGCAGTGCCTGGGCCGAGCGTGTCGGCGAACTTGTAAGCCGTTGGAATGATATTCCGGGGGCGGATAGACCGCTGACCTTTGAGCTCGGTATGCAGGCGTTCGAGGTCTACCGAGACGGCGATACGCTTGTCGCGGTGGATGCCGATTCGAAGCAAGAACTGCGGCCGCAGAGCAAAAGTAATTTTCTGAAGCGATACCTGAAAAAATAACCGAGCGAGACAGTTACCCCCTTACTGTCCAAGCTGCCTCCGTATTGTCGAGCCTGAAACACACAGAGCGGGTTAGACGATGCCTGAACAAAGCTCCCCCGGCCGAAGCTGGCCTATAAAAGAATGGTGCCGCATGCGTGGCTGGTCCCGACCGACCGCCTATCGCCTGATTCGTGATGGCGAGCTGAAGACCATTAAGGTCCGCGGTCGCCGCTATGTCACTGAGGCCGAAGACCGAGCCTTCATCGCTCGCAAAGAGCAGGAGGCGACGGCGTGAGCGTGCTTGCAGCAACGCATCGGCGGCGCTATATTAAATCTGTCCCCGCAAAATCGGGGACCGGGTTTGGCGACCCGAATCATTCCAGGCGCACAAGCGCCACTACTCTGTCAGGCGCTTTTTTTGTGCCCGCTTTCAGTGGTGGTCGTGCGTGGGAGGCCTTCGGGCCTGCCGGGTTCCTGGAATACCGGTTCGCCAACCCGCGTACGGCCATCTCCTTTTACTGTTTGGCGACGGTAGGGGATGGCTCCAATATTCCAGGAGTCAGACCGATGCAAACCCCATTCCGCGCGACACGCGCATACGCCCACCGGCGCATGGCCTATGCCGCCTTGCGTTCCGATTCCAGCCTCGCCGTCCGGCTCGAGCGCTACAACCGCCATATGGCCGTAGCCCGCCGCCTAGATAGCCGGGAGGTGTCGGTATGAGCAAGCTCGATAAATACACGATCGCTCTGAGCGATGTACAGCTCGACCGCCTGCAGGACGCCAGTATCGCGATCAGTGGCCTCACGTCGATAGCGGACATCGCTTGCAGCGATGAAGATCGGCCGGATTGGTGGGGCAACTATTACGACGGTGTCCTGATCGCCGCGCTGCGGTGTGCTGCCTCTCGCCTTGACGAGATTACCGATCAGGTCGTCGATCAACGTGGTCAGCAAGATCGACAGGCCGACGGCGGCGAGGGGGCTGTATGAGCGATACAGCTGTCCGCCGATTCGAGTTCACACGGCACGGCCACTCCTCCCGCCGCGATTCCGAAACCACGCCGCGCCGGCTGCTCATCGGCTTCGTCGAAGCGATGCGCACGATCGAGTACCACCAGGCAGGCGATAAGAACGTCAGCACGCGTCCCACGCTTGGCGTGATTGACGACGCCGAGTTCATCTCCGGGTTCACCCCATGCGACGCAGCGAGGATCGGCGCAGCCAGTGAACGGGTGCGTGCCGAGGCCGGCGCCGAGAAGGTGCGAAGTCTGCGACGAATCGTCGCGCGCGGATAAAAAAACGCCGCTGTGCGAGAGCGGCGCAATTCAATGGACGGCGGGCGCCCACAAGATGAGATTGAATAATAGCACGCGCTCATCGTCCCTGCGATGGAAATCGCATGGAAAAAGAAAAAATACGACCGTATGTCGCCCGGTGGCGCGACGCGGTCCTGTCTGCCGGCGGTCCGCCCAAGCCCATGACGCGGCTCGTACTGCTCGCGCTGGCCAAATACATGGATGGCAGCGGCGGCAATTGCTGGCCATCGGTCGACATGATCGCTGTTGATACGGGGCTGAACCGCCGAAGCGTCTTGCGCCATCTGGCGGAAGCTGGCGTATCGGGATGGATATCAGTGCGAAGCCGCGGCACAAACGGGCAAGGATGGCGCCGCCATGCCTACACCCCGACGGTCCCGAATGGTGGTGACACAGAGTCACCGCGTCCGGCCGAAGGTAGTGACGCAGAGTCACCGCGCCACGTCGAAGGTGGTGACAATGACGACACGAAGGTGGTGACTCTGCGTCCAGAACGTGGTGACACAGAGTCACTTGAACAGGACCATAAACAGGACCACGAACAGGAAAGGCGCGCACGAGGCGCGCGGCGACCCCGACGCAAGCAACAAAATGACGACCCAGCCGGCCGGCCTGAGGGGCTGCCCGAATCCGTAGGCGACGAGCTGTGGTCTGACTTCGTGGATCACCGCAAAGCGATGAAGAAGCCGATGACCGGCAAGGCGGTGAGCATGCTGGTCGCCAAGCTGGCCGGCATGGAGCAGCAGGGCCATCACGCCGGTGGGGCGCTCCGAGAGTCCATCATCAACGGCTGGCAGGGGGTGTTCCCGCCGAAGGCCGGCGACCGCATGCCGCCACCAGCCGGCCGGCCCAGCCAGCGCAAAGCCTCACCCAGCGACTACGAGATCAGCAGCTATGACTGATCGCCATCCGCTATGGGACCAGACTGCCGAGCGGTCCATCGTGGGCGCCGTCGTCGCCGACGACCGCTGTATCGCTGACGTGGCCGCTATCGTGCAGCCGGAGGATTTCCGCTATGCGCCGCATCGAGAGATATTCGCCTATGCGCTGAAGCTTCACGCTAGGGGCGAGCCCGTCGATCTCGTGACGTTGGGCAATGCCGTCCGCCAAGCCGGCCACACGCGGCTGCTGGGCGAGATCGCCATCGACGTGCCCGGCGCGGCGAACGTCGAAGCCTATGCGCGTGTCGTCGCGGACTGGTCGCGCCGGCGGGCCGTGGTCTCCGCTTGCCAGAAAGCCATCGATACGGCCGGCCGCACTGAATCCGGAGAGCTGGCCGCCGACCTGGCAAGCAGGCTTGAGGCCGCCAGTGAACGGACCATCGGCGAATCGCTGAACTGGCACGGCGTCATCACCCGGATGGTCGAAGAGGTCGAGCAGGCGGCCAACGTCGACGACGACGGCGTGACGGGCGTGCGCACCGGCATCCCGATGATCGACGGCGCCCTGGGCGGCCTGTGTCGGCAACGCCTGATCGTTCTCGCTGCGCGGCCGTCGATCGGCAAGACCGCGCTCGCCAATCAGATCGCCGTGAATGCGGCGCGCGACGGCGTGCCGGGCGGTATCTGCAGCCTGGAGATGGGCGAAGCCGAGCTCGGCGCCCGGGCCATGGCCTACCACTGCCGAGCGAACTTCACCCGCCTATTGCGTGGCCGCGGTGACGCGCTCGACGCGATGGTCCGCGGCATGCGGCAGGGCGACCCGAAGACATGGCCGCTGCACCTCGATACGTCCACATACTCGCTGGCCGGCATCGAGGCGCGCATCACAAGTTGGAAGCGCAACCACGATATCCGATTCGCGATCGTCGACCATATCGGGCTGATCGAAGTCGAGGGCAACGTCAGTACCTACGACCGTGTGAGCCTGGTTTCCCGTCGCCTCAAGAAGCTCGCCAAGCGGCTCGACATCGCAATCATCGCCGTGGCCCAGCTCAACCGCGCGCTTGAGAAGGAGCGCCGCAAGCCGACGCTCGCTGATCTGCGTGACTCCGGAAATATCGAGCAGGACATCGACGTCGGTGTGTTTCTGCACGTCGACCCGGATGACCTCGAGCAGCAGCCGACCCGCGTGCACATCGGCGTTTTGAAAAACCGCACCGGCCGCCGCGGCTGGGCGAAGCCGCTCATGTTCGACGGAGCGTGTCAGCGATTTTTCGAACCTACCCACTATGACGACGAGGATCTGAGATGAGCACAGTCACCCAGAAAGAACTGAACGACGAATTCAACGCGCTCGCCGAGTTCTTCTCGGTGCGTGAGATCAGCCCCGAGGTGCAAGTCGCCATTTGCGGTGCTGCCATCGGCGGCATTATCGGGCGTAATCGCGAAGCCGGCTTGGTCGATGATTTGACCGCGAAACGGATGCTCAACGCTGCGTTTGCGCGTGCCCAGTACGTCGTATTCCCGCCGAAGCAGAATGCGGTTGACGGCGATGAGTAGCTGTGAAAATATACAGGCATCCCACCGGCGCGGTGGCGACGTTCGAGACGAACGTGCCGACCACCAACCAGCGCCCGCTCGCGACGAGACGCAGGGAAACGGCCCCGATACCGGGGATGTTTCTGAAAGCGAGGTCGCGACGCATCCATCGAGCCCCGACATATTGTCGCCCAGGCGCATCGAGCAATCGCTGCGTGACGCGGGCTTATCCAACCGCCAGGCCCGTCGCCTGATGAGCGGCGGATATGCCGCATACGCGGGCAATGTCGACCCCGAAGATCGTGAAGCGCTCCTCTCCGAACTGATCAATTTTCATCGACGTATTTCGGAGTTCGATCTATGAGCCAGCCAAAGAGCAGCGCGGAATATCTGCGCGAAGCAACAGCCCAGCTTGAGCATGTCAGCAAGGAGGTGCGTGCGGACTATCAGAAGGTCGAAAGTCGCATGCACGATCTTGAGCAACATGTCGCGACCATGGGCTCGTATGCGGGCGCCGGCGGCCGCGGTTTCGCGGGTCCGTCCGTTGCCAGTAGCTTCACCGCGAGCGATAGCTTCGCGGCGATGCAGAAGGGCGCGAACTCGACCGGGCGTGTCGAGATCCAGGCGCCTATGAACGCCATCACCAACACCGGCGAAGGCGGCACCGAGCACGACGTTCAGGCCGATCGCGCGAGCACGATCTATAACGACCCGCGCCGCTCTCTGACGCTGCTTAATCTGATGCCCACGCTCCCGGTCACGAGCAAGACGTTCGAGTACCTTCGGCTGAATGGCTATCAGAACGCGGCGGCTTTCCAGATCAACGAAGGCGATCAGAAGGCGGAAGGCGACATGCCGACCGAACTGGTCGATACGCCGATCACGACGATCGCGCATTTCGTCCGGGCATCCGCGCAGATCATCGACGACGCGCCGGCGCTGGAACAGCAGATCAACAGCCTGCTTCGTTATGGCCTGATGGCGAAGCTCGAGAACGCGCTGATCAACGGCACCGGGACGATCGGCACGATCGACGGGTTGCTGAATCAGGCGACGGCCTACACAGCCACGGCGGACGCTACGGCCGACAAGATCGGCTAGGCGATCACCGAGCTGGACTCGAACGGCTGGAGCGCCAATGCCGTGGTCATGAACCCGGCCGACTGGTTCACCGTGACGAGCGAGCGCGCAACGGACGGCCAGTACATTCTCGGCACGCCGCGTGCGTCGATGCCGGCGAGCCTGTGGAACCGCACGGTCGCTACCACGCCCAGCATCCCGGCCGGTCGCGTGCTGGTCATGGATACATCTCAGACCGCGGTGCTCGATCGTCAGCAGCCGGTGCTGATGGCCAGCCGTCTCGACGGCAACAACATGACGACCAACATGATCACGATCCTCGCCGAGATGCGCGCGGGCCTGGCTGTGTTCTCGACGGGTGCCGTGCTGTCGCTGGATCTGACAGCGAGCGGCTAACGCTTCGGTAGGAGGTTGGCCGCCTGGGGGGGCTTTGCTGTATTCGTCCCTCAAAACGCCCCACAAGTCGTGAGTGTGGTGACAACCGCGACGGCCGGCGGCGGGTTCTCCGGTACATGATGCCCGCGCGGCCGGCACCTCATCGATGGGGAGGGGTGGTTCGAGAGTTCAGAGCCTCCCCTCCGGACATCGCCTGCCTAATCAATTTTGCACGTCCACAGATCAGCATTTGAGGTCGCCATGCCAACGCCGCGCAAGCCGACACATCTGAAAGTGATTCAGGGCACGGCCAAGAAGAACCCCGGCCGCCTGAATCCGAACGAGCCGGGCTTCAACGGCGAGATCGGCGAGCCGCCGGCGCACCTCGACGAATACACCGCGACCATCTGGCATGAACTGGTGCGCATCGCTTGCCCTGGCGTGCTGCAGAAGTCCGACCGCATCGCGGTCGAGCGTCTGGCCTGCCTGCTAGCGTTGTCACGCCGCGATCCTGAAGCCTTTACTGCGGCTCACGAATCCGCGCTGCGTGGCTATTTTCGCTCGCTGGGGCTCACGCCGGCCGATCGGTCGCGTGTCTCAGTTCCGAACGACCAATCTCGTAACCCATTCGAGGGGCTTTGATATGGCCATACGGTTTACCAAAGACAGCGAGCCCGGGGCCGCCGACCGGGCGGATTACTTCTTCGCCGAGCCTGGACGGACGATCGCGGACGTATGCGGCACCGATCAGCTACGCGCTTGGGTGAATGGCCGCGAGGTGCCAAAGCTGTTCATGCACCGCGCGCACCTGAAAGACGGCGTTGAAGTCTTCGTTGAGCCGATCCCGAAAGATCCGGTGACGCTATCGATCGCAGCGAGCATTACGGCCGCCGCGGCTGCGGTTGCGCCGGCCGCTTGGGCGGTGGGGCTGGCTGTGGCTTCAGTCGGCCTGTCCGTAGCTGGCCCCCTTTACCAACCGCAAAGGTGATTCCGTGACTTCGATTAATCTGACGCTGACCGAAGACCGTGCCTGGCTTTCGCAGGATCGCGCTTTCTATGATGTGGGCAAATTGCCGCCGGTCGCCGTGAAAGGCGCGCAGTGCGAGCACCACGCGACGTTGATCGGAGAGACGTGCAAAATTGCTGTGTTTCCGTATCAGCGTCTTCTGGTGGGGATGGGTGGCCCGTACGTGCATGTGAATGCGTGGCGCGAGACCGTGCGCCAGACCGGAGGCGATATCGACAGCCTCAACGATATTGCGCCGCACATCCTGCGCCTGCTCGCGCGCGACTATCCCGCCGAGACGCCTGAAGTGATCCTCATTCATGCGGGCTACAGCCCGAGCGAACGCTGTGTGACCGCGATCGCGTACAGCTGGGAGGATGATTTCGAGCCGATGCCGCTCGGGCCGGGCCTGACGTGTACGCCGCCGCCTGACGCAACGGCGCCGGACTACACCGAGCTTCAGGCGTTGCGTACAGCTGCCGACCAGGGGCGCGACGTGGAAACGTTCCATGCGGCGCTGTGCGCGAATCAGAAGTGGCAGGCGGACAACGGCCGGATTCGAGCGGGTGTGCTGCTATCTGACGAGTATGACTTCGCGTCCGTCGATAAGCATGGCGCGCGCGTCAACACCGTAAGGAAGGCTCAAGCCGTGGCGTGAGCGGACAGTGAAGGCCGGGTCGCGGTATAAACGACGCCTAGCTATGACTGAATCTCGACGCTATGTCAGAACTTGATCAAATCGAATTCGCCGAGCGCGAGGGCGACGCGAGCATGCGCGAGCGCATCGATAACGCCAGTATGCTGCAAAGGCAAGCGACGACTGCAATCACTCTGGTCTTAGCCGGTGCAGGCGCCGCGCTCTTATTCGCCGCGCGGGGGGCGGGTAGTTTCGGGGGGGTCGAGGCTGGCTCGATTTCTATCGCATTGTGGCTCTTTGCAATTGCAGCGCTGTTGGTTCGCAAGTGCTTAGCCGCGGATGAGTATCCAGCCGCTTACAACCTTCCTCTCGACCTGATCCACGACGAGCATTCGCTGGTGGATATCCGCCGCGCGCGCCTGGAGAAGCTCGACGAGCGAATACGCGAAGCGATTCTAAAGAACGACGATCGCGCTCGCTGGCTTAATAGGTGCTACTACGCGTCTGCCGCCACACCGCTCATCGGTCTTTGCGCGATGGCGGCTTGGGTGGGTTTTTCGGCGGCCGCGGCGGTTTGCTCGGCGGCCTAGGCGTATGCGTATCAGGCGTCGGCCGGCTGGGGCTGCGCCGGTTCGGCGGCGGGTTTGGGATGCTGGGTTTATTGTCGTTGTCACCCACGTGGCCGCGCTCCCCCGTTTACCGATTCATATCCTACGCACAGTCGTTATTCGGCACTTATACTGCACTTAAAGCGCCCACGACTTTTGCCGGAATACGCTTAAGCTTCTGATATCTTTGGAGCGGCAGACGAGATTCGAACTCGCGACCTCGACCGTGGGAGGGTCGCGCTCTACCAGCTGAGCTACTGCCGCCGCACGTGCATAGCTAACGTCATCGATGGCTTTTTTGCAAGTGTATTTCGGCCGCCGTGCTGCAACGCAGGCCGCCGCGGCATCGTATTTTCGCGAACTGCCCACTGGTATCCGCCGGCGTGCTGGATCAGTATGGGCAAACGCCGATAGCGCCTTGTTTTCTCATCAACCGAGCCGCGCCATGAACAATGCTCTGATTACCGGAGGCACCGGCTTCATCGGTCGTCATCTGTGTGCTGACCTGCTGGCCGACGGCTGGCGGGTACAGGTGGTTACCCGTGATACCGCGAAGGCCGCGTCCGTGTTGCCGGCCGGCGCCGAGCCGGTCGCGTCGTTGTCTGCAGCCGACCCGGCCGAGGCGGTCGTCAATCTTGCCGGGGAGAATCTGGCCGACGGCCGCTGGACCGACGCGCGTAAAAAAGAGATGCGCGAAAGCCGGCTGCGAATCACCCGTGAGCTGACTCAGACATTCGAGTCCTGGGGCGAGCTGCCCCAGGTGTTGGTGAGCGGGTCGGCCGTGGGGTACTACGGTGCGCGCGGAGCCGATGTCCTCGACGAGATGGAACGTCCGGGCGACGAATTCCAGTCCGAGCTGTGTGTGGCCTGGGAACAGGCGGCCCGTCGCGCCGAAGGCCTGGATGTCCGGGTATGCCGTATCCGGACCGGTATCGTGCTGGATGCTGACGAAGGCGCGCTGGCGAAGATGATCACGCCGTTCCGGTTTGGCCTCGGCGGTCATTTCGGTACCGGAACACAGTACATGCCGTGGATCCATATTCGTGACGAGGTGCGTGCGATCCGCTTTCTGATGGACACACCCACGGCCAGTGGCGCGTTCAACCTGACCGCGCCGCGACCGGCCACGAACCGGGAGTTCACCTCGGTGCTGGGCAAGGTGCTGCATCGTCCCAGCTTTGCCTGGGTGCCCGGCACAGTGCTCAAGCTCATGCTCGGCGAGATGGCGCATCTGCTGCTCACGGGCCAGCGTGCGATTCCCGACGCGCTCGGCAAAGCGGGTTTCAAGTTCGAGTTCGAGCGGCTCGAGCCGGCCCTGGCCGATCTGCTCGAACGCTAGTCGCAGTCAGGAGCGAAGATGACACACGACGGCTTTCTGGCCGATCTGGCGGCTATCGTGGGCAGCGAGCAGGTGCTGGCGCCCGGCGATGCCGCGGCCTATCTGACTGAATGGCGCGGTGCGTTCAAGCCGGTTGCACGCGCGGTGGTACGACCGGTCGATACCGAACAGCTCGCCGAGGTGGTGCGACGGTGCGCGGCGGCCGACGTGGCGGTGGTCGCCCAGTCGGGCAACACGGGCCTGGTGGGCGGGACCGCAGCCGATGACCCGCGCCGTCAGATCATTATCAATCTGGAACGCATGGACCGGGTTCGTGCGATCGATACCGACAACGCCACGATTACCGTCGAGGCGGGCTGCACGCTGGCTTCGGTCCAGAAAGCCGCGGGGGAGGCCGGGCTGTATTTTCCGCTAACACTGGCCTCGCGAGACCGCTGTCGGATCGGCGGCAATCTGGCCACCAACGCGGGCGGCCTGAACGTGGTCCGTTACGGCAACACCCGCGATCTGGTGCTGGGTCTGGAAGTCGTACTGGCCGACGGCCGTGTATGGCACAACCTCAGCGGGCTGCGAAAGGACAATAGCGGGCTGGATCTCAACGATCTGTTCGTGGGCAGCGAGGGGGCACTCGGGATCGCAACCGCGGCCGTATTCAAGCTTTTCGACCCGATCGAGCAGCAGGTGGTCGGGCTGTTCGGTCTGGAGGACCCGGTGCAGGCGGTGCGGCTGCAGCGCCGGTTGAACGGCGCGTCCGGGCACAACCTGACCGGCTGCGAGCTGATGTCACGCCAGGCCGTCGAGTTGGCCTGTCATCATATCGACGGATGCGACGAGCCGTTCGAACGGCCCTGGCCCTGGTATCTGCTGGTCGAACTGGCCAGCTCGGCAAAAGGCGACTGGCTGGCCCAGATCATGCACGATGTGGTAGCCGAGAGCGGATTCAATGCACACGATCGCGCAGTCCGGGTCGCGACCGACGACACGGCGATCGGTGCACTGTGGCATCTGCGCGAATCGCTGCCGCCGGCTCAGGTGGCCGAAGGGGCGTCGATCAAGCACGATATCTCGTTGCCGGTGTCTCGTCTGCCGGCGTTTCTGGCCCGTGCGTTGCCGGCCATACGCGACGCGCTCCCGGGCGTGCGGCCCTGTCCGTTCGGCCATGTCGGCGACGGCAATCTGCATTTCAACCTGTCCAAGCCCGAGGGGGGCGATGACGACGCGTTCCTGGCGCTGTCGGCACGCGCCCACGACGTGGTTCACGATATCGTCGTCGACATGGGGGGCTCGTTCGCGGCCGAGCACGGCATCGGCCGGTTAAAGGTCGAGGCGATGGCGCGCTACAAGCAGCCGGTGGAACTGGACATGATCGGCGCCATCAAGCGGGCACTCGATCCCGATGGTCGGCTCAATCCGGGCGTACTTGTGCCGGCACCGGATCGGGGGCGACGTACCGCTGCGGCGTCGGCCGACGACACGGGTTCCGGCGATCGGACGGCTCGCGACGCTCGACAGGCCTGACTCCGGTCTTACTGTTCGTAGGCGTTATCGAAAAACACGGGCGTTACCGGCGGCGGACGCCCGTCACGCGATCGTCCGAGCCTGCCGGATTGATACTCACACGACTCGGCTCCGAAGCCGGGACAGGCGTTAATCGTCCGCGTGCCGGGCGGAGCCGGGCTCAGAAACCGCCGATGCCGGCGGCGGTGACGAACTTGATCAGCGGGGCCGGGAAAATACCGAAGAACAGTACCGCCAGTGCGATCAGGATCACCATGATGCCACCGGACTGCTGGCCCCATCCGGCCACGGCATCGCGACGGCTTTCGCCGGGCTGGTCCAGATAGAGAATCACCATCACACGCAGGTAGTAGTAGAGGCCGATGGCGCTGCCGGCGACGATGCCGCCAACGAGCCACCACAGGCCGGATTCCACGCCGACCGCGATCGCGTAGAACTTGCCGATGAAACCGGCGGTCATGGGTATGCCGGCCAGCGACAGCATCATGACGGTCATCACCGCCGCCAGATACGGCCGGCGCCAGAACAGGCCGCGATAGTGGTGCAGCGCGCCGGCATCGGTACCGGAATACGGGCTGGATACCAGCGTGACCACGCCGAACGCACCGAGGGTGGTTGCGACATAGGTGGTCAGATAGACGCCGACCGTCTCGGCGGCCAGTCCGCTGCCGCCGGCCACGATTGCGGTCAGCAGATAGCCCAGATGGGCGATCGACGAATAGCCCAGCAGACGCTTGATATTGTTCTGACGCAGGGCCAGCAGATTGCCGATGATCATCGAGGCAAATGCGATCACGCCGAGCAGCGTCAGCAGCCAGGGGCTGTCTGCCGGTGCGGCCAGCGTGAACAGCCGAAGCAGCAGGGCGAACACCGCCACCTTGCTGACCGTGGCAAGAAACGCCGAAACCGGCCCCGGCGCGCCTTCATAGACATCCGGCGTCCACAGATGAAACGGTACCAGCGACAGCTTGAAGGCCAGGGCGACGAACATCATGCCGATGCCCATGAGCAGCCAGCTGTGATGGGCGCTGGTGCCGGCGGCCAGCGTGCTGGCCAGGTCCGCAAAGACCAGCGAACCCGACGCTGCATAGAGCAGGGCCATGCCGAACAGCAAAAACGCCGACGCCGCGCCCGAGAGCACCATGTATTTCAGGCCGGCTTCAAGCGAGATTCGATCCCGATAGGCATAGGCGACCATGCCGTAGAGCGGTACCGACAGCAGCTCGAGACCGATGAAAAGCGATGCCAGATGACGGGAGGCGATCAGCGCCATGGCGCCGCCGGCCGAACACAGCAGCAGGATATAGAATTCTTCGCGCCGGTCGGGCAGCGTTTCGAGATACGCGTGGGCCAGTGTCGAGCAGGCCAGCGATGCCACCAGCACGATGGCGAAGAACAACACCGAGTAGTCGTCGATGATGAACAGCGGGGTCACCTGAATCGGGGTGACCTGCAACACACCGAGCAGTGAGACGAACGCTGCGTTCAGCCCGATCACGGTGAGCGTAGCGGCCACCACGTGCTGACGGCGTACGGCGATGGCCACGACGACGGCGACCACCGTTGCACACAGGATGGCCAGCGGGGCGAAGGCGAGCAGTTGAGTCGAGAACTGATTCATAACAACGAAGGCCTGGCGACTCGGCTCAGCGGGCCGGCAACGGGGAAACGGCGAACCACTGGGTGACCTCGGTCATTGCCGTCTGCGAAATATGAAGCACGGACTGGGGATACAGGCCGACCAGCAGGGTGAGCACCAACAGGAGCAGCATCATGCTGTACTCGCGCGGGTCCAGCCCGCCGAGCGTGGCCTCTGATCGCGGCGTGCCCCAGTAGACGCGGTGCATGAGCACCAGCGAATAGATGGCGGCCAGCACGAGCCCGCCGCTGGCGGCCACGACCACCCAGGGCACGGTCTGGAAGGCGCCGAACAGGATCAGGAACTCGCCGACGAAGTTGGCGGTGCCGGGCATGCCGAGAGAGGCCATGACAAACACCAGGGCAAAGCCGGGCAGGGCGCCCATCCGGCCGAACAGCCCGCCCATCTCGTTCATGTTGCGGGTATGGATGCGTTCGTAGATCTGGCCGGAGATGATGAACAGCCCGGCGGCAGAGAACGCATGCGCGACCATCAGCACGATCACGCCCTGTAGCGCCAGCAGCGTGCCCGAGTACACGCCGATCAGCACGAACCCCATGTGCGAGATGCTCGAACAGGCGATCAGTCTTTTGACGTCGGTCTGCGAGTAGGCCAGCAGCGCCCCGTAGTAGATACCCACCAGGCCCAGGCCCATCGCGATCGGCGCGAAGTCGGCCGAGGCTTCGGGAAACAGCGGAATCGCATAACGCAGCATGCCGTAGGCCGCGGTCTTGAGCAGAATGCCGGCCAGGTCGACCGAGCCGGCGGTGGGCGCCTGTGCGTGGGCATCGGGCAGCCAGCCGTGCAGCGGCACCACCGGCAGCTTGACCGCGAAGGCGATGAAGAACCCGAGCATCAGCACATAGGCCAGCGGCCCGGTCAGCGGCGTATCGCGCAGCACGCTGTAGTCGAAGGTGAAGGTGCCGGTCTGGCTGTAGTGGGCGAATACCAGACCGAGTATCGAGACCAGCATCAACAGACCGCTGGCCTGGGTGTAGATGAAGAACTTGATCGCCGCGGAGATGCGCGTATTGCCCTTCGATCCGCTGTGGCCCCACAGCGCAATGAGGAAATACATCGGAACCAGCATCATCTCCCAGAAGAAGAAGAACAGGAACAGATCCACGGCCAGGAACACGCCGACCACGCCGCCGATGATCCAGAGCAGGTTCAGATGGAAGAATCCGATCCGGTTGGTGATCTCGCGCCAGGAACAGACCACTGCCAGAACGCCCAGGAAGCCGGTCAGCGTGATCATGACCAGCGACAGACCGTCGAGCGCCAGATGGAAGGAGATACCGAAACGGTCCACCCAACCGATCCGGAACTCGCGGGTCCAGGCTGGCGTATCGCCCACCGCCCCGTTCAGCGAGTAGTCGCCGGTGGCCCAGAGCCAAAGCGTGAGCGCCACGATCGCCAGCATGGTGATCAGCGCGATCCAGCGCGGTGCCTGCGACGGCGCGTGCCGGCTCTCCAGCTGCCAGCAGAGCAGGCCGCCGATGAAGGGAATGAACAGTATCCAGCACAGGATCATCGGGCTTTCCTAGTCGCGGTGATGGGCGGCGGACAGTACATGATCAGCCCAGCAGCAGAGCGGCGAGGAATATCGCCGCACCGGCAAACAACGACAGCGCATACCAGCGCAGCCGGCCGTTGTGCAGCGGCGACAGTACGCCGTTGAGAGCGAGTGCGGTGCCGGGCACGATATTGACCAGCGAGTTGATCCAATCACGACGATGCAGGCGGGTGGCTAGCAGATACGGTCTGACGAACACCCGGTCGTAAAGCGCATCGAAACGCCAGGCGTCGTGCCAGAACCGCCACAGGTTCGCTCCGGTCGGTGTTTCGACCAGGCGGGCCACACGCTGACGATTGCCGAGAAACAGCGCCGCCGCCACGCCGAGGCCGACCATGGCCACCACGCTGGACAGGACTTCCAGGCCCAGCTGGAGCATGCCGTGGTCGCCGGCTTCATGTGATGGCAGCACGTCGCCCAGTGGCGGATGAATCCAGGCGCCGACAAACGTCGACAGCACGGCCAGTACGATCAGCGGCAGATGATGGGCGATGCCCGTGCCGGCGTGGGCTTCGATCTTCTGCTCCCCGTGGAAGGCGATGAAGATCATCCGGAACGTATAGACCGCAGTCAGAAACGCGCCGACCAGGCCGGCCAGCCAGAGCACATGATGACCGTTGGCGAACGACAGCCACAGGATCTCGTCCTTGGAGTAGAAGCCGGCGGTGACCAGCGGCAGCGCGGCCAGTGCGGCGCCGCCGATCACGAAGACCCAGTAATCCAGCTTGAGCGTCTTGCGCAGACCGCCCATCTTGAAGATGTCCTGCTCGTGATGGCAGGCGATGATCACCGAGCCTGAGGCCAGGAACAGCAGTGCCTTGAAGAAAGCGTGGATCATCAGATGGAATATCGCCGCATCCCAGGCGCCGACGCCCAGCGCGAGAAACATGTAGCCGATCTGGCTCATCGTGGAGTAGGCCAGCACGCGCTTGATATCGGTCTGGCACAGGGCGGCGAAACCGGCGATCAACAGCGTCAGTGCGCCGATCACGCCGACCAGCTGCAGCACCATCGGCGCCAGTTCGAAGATGCCGTGCATGCGTGCGATCAGGTAGACGCCGGCGGTGACCATCGTAGCTGCATGAATCAGCGCCGAGACCGGCGTCGGGCCGGCCATGGCATCGGGCAGCCAGGTCTGCAGCGGCAGCTGCGCGGATTTGCCGACCGCCCCGCCAAGCAGCATCAGGGCGGCCACCTTCGCCATCGGATCACCTTCGGCCCAGGCCTGGGGCGCCGCCTGTAGCAGCGCCTGGATGTCCAGCGTGCCGAACGTGGTGAACAACAGGAACAGACCGATGGCCAGGAACACATCGCCGATACGGGTGATGATGAAGGCCTTGAAGGCCGCCCAGGCATTGGCTTCGTCACGGTAGTAGTAGCCGATCAGCAGATAGCTGCACAGACCCACGCCTTCCCAGCCGAGAAACAGCAGCAGCAGGTTGTCGCCGAGCACCAGCAGGAGCATGGCGACCACGAACAGGTTCATGTAGGCGAAAAAGCGCCCCATCCCGGGTTCGCCGTCCAGGTCGTGGCTCATGTACCAGCCGGCAAACAGGTGGATGAGAAAACCCACCCCCGTGATCACGCCCAGCATGGTCACCGACAGACCGTCCAGATACAGCCCGAAAGTGGGCGTGAAATCGCCCACGGCCACCCAGGTCCACAGCGTCTGTCCGACACTGGGCTCTCCGCTGGCCAGAAATCGCCAGCACACCAGCAGTACGGTCAGGGCCGACAGACCCACCGAGGATGCGCCGATGGTCTTGGCCATCGAATCGGGCATACGCGGAAAGAATGACAGCACCAGGCTGCCGGCCAAAGGAAAGGCGATGATCAGAAACAGCAGGTTCATCCGTGCATCTCGCTTGCGGCGTCGATGTCGATGGTCTTGAAGCGCTTGTAGAGCTGGAGCAACAGGCCCAGCCCGATGCTCGCCTCGGCTGCGGCCAGGGTGATCACCAGGATGAACATCACCTGGCCATCGGGCTGCTGCCAGTGGGCACCGGCGACGATGAAGGCCAGGCCTGCCGAATTGAGCATGATTTCCAGGCACATGAGAATGAACAGCGTATTGCGCCGTGTCACGAGCCCCGCAAGGCCGAGTACGAACAGAACGGCAGCCAGGGCCATGCCGTGCTCGATCGGAAGACCGGTCATCGTTTGCTCCTCATCGACTGGGTCGTGGTCCGGCGGTCGGCGATGGCCTCGGCCACGTCACGATCGTCACGGCCCAGGTGGGCGGCGACCACGAGTGCGGCCAGCAGCACGAACGCGGCCAGTTCCACGACCAGCACATACGGCCCGAACATGGCCATGCCCACTTTCTGGGCCATCAGCGGCGTGCCTTGAATGGCGCCGATATCGCTACCGTCGGCCAGTGCAATGGCCATGACGATCAGCAGCACGACGCCGAGCACGCCCGGGCCGACCCAGACCGAGGGCGCCAGCCAGCGTTTTTCGCGTTCGATGGTCTCCTGGTTGAGGTTGAGCATCATGATCACGAACACGAACAGCACCATGATCGCGCCCGCGTAGACGATGACTTCGAGCGTGGCCGCGAACGGCGCGCCCAGCGCATAGAACACCACGGCCACCGATAACAGCGACACGATCAGATACAACAGGGCATGCACCGGATGCGAGCAGGTGATCACGCGCAGTGTGGCCACGACGGCAACGAAGGCGGCGATATAGAACGCGATGAACATGGGCCGGCCTTGATCAGGGGAGAAGGGTTTTCACGTCGATGGGCTCGGCCTCGTTGATGGCCTCGCCCTTGTCCTTGCCACCCACGGCCATGCCGGCCACGCGGTAGAAGTTGTAGCCCGGGCGCTTGCCCACGCCCGAGATGGTCAGATCCGATTTCTCGTAGACCATCTGCTGGCGATCGAACTCGCCCATCTCGAAGTCCGGGGTGAGCTGGATCGCATAGGTCGGGCAGGCCTCTTCACAGAAACCGCAGTAGATACAGCGCGAGAAATTGATCCGGAACGTCTCCGGATACCAGCGCCCGGTTTCGTCCTCGGTCTTGACCACGCTGATGCAGTCCACCGGGCAGGCTACGCTGCACAGATTGCAGGCCACGCAGCGCTCGGCGCCGTCGGGATCGCGGGTCAGTACGATACGGCCGCGATAGCGCGGCGGCAGATAAGGCTGCTCCTCCGGATACAGCACCGTCTCGCGTTTGCGAAAGGTGTGCATGAAGGTCATGCCCAGGGTGCGCAGAACACTCAGCATAAGCGACTCGTGTAATGCCGGTTGATAAGGGTCGGTCGGCGGGTCATCGTCAGTTCGCCATGGCCACGACCACCGCGCCGGTGATCGCCACGTTAACCAACGCGATCGGCAGCAGGATCTTCCAGCCGAACGCCATGAGCTGGTCGTATCGGGGTCGAACGGTCCCCGCACGCAGCAGTACGAAGAAACAGATGAAAAAACCGGCCTTGAGAGCGAACCAGACGAAGCCCGGCAGCACTGGACCCAGCCAGCCGCCAAAGAACAGTACGGTCACCAGACAGGAGATGAGCACGATGCCCAGATACTCGCCCACGAAGAACATGCCGAACTTCATGCCCGAATATTCGGTGTGATATCCGGCGGTGAGTTCCTGTTCGGCTTCGGGCAGATCGAACGGGGCACGATGGATTTCGGCGCAACCGGCGATGAAGAAGATCACGAACGCCGGAAACTGCGGGATGACGTTCCACATGCCGGCCTGCGATTCGACGATCGCACGCAGATCGAAGCTGCCGGCCAGCAGCACCACGCCGAGCAGGCTCAGGCCCATGAACACCTCGTAGGAGATCATCTGGGCCGCCGTACGCATCGCCCCGAGCAGAGCGTACTTGTTGTCCGAGGACCAGCCCGCCAGGATCACCGAGTAGACGCCCAGCGAGCTCATGGCAAGCACGAACAGGATGCCGATGTTCAGATCGACCACGCCCAGCGTGGCGGTGAAGGGCACCACCGCGAATGCCATCAGCGTGGTGAACATGATGATCCCGGGGGCGATCACGAACACGGCCTTGTCGGCAAACGGCGGGATCCAGTCTTCCTTGAAGAAGATCTTGATCATGTCCGCGACCACCTGCAGCAGCCCGAACGGGCCCACCCGGTTCGGCCCGTAGCGGTCCTGCCAGACACCCAGCAACCGTCGTTCGACCCAGATCAGCATGGCTGCGGCAATCACCACCGCCAGCAGAATGGCGATCGTCTCGAACGCGGTGAAGAATATGTCCAGCAACTGGGATTCGCTCAGCCCGAAGATCATGGGGTGACCACCGACGGCAGGCGTACGCCCGTCAGCCCGTGTGCGCCGACCGGAACGCCGATAGTGCGGTCGGGCAGGCTCGGGTCGATGGTTACCGGCAGGGCATGCACCTCGTTGCCGATGGTCAATCGAAGGGTATCGGCCGCCGAGATACCCAGCTCGCGCGCACCGGCTTCGTTGAGGGTGAACCAGGCCCCGCGCGGCATGCGTTCGATGATGGCCGGCGCGCGGGCCGACTGCGATTCGCTACCGAAGATGTGATAGCGCGGAATCGCCTGCCAGCCGTCGACGGGTTTTATATCTGCATCGGCATAGGGCGGGATCCGGCCGCCGTCGGATAACAGGCGGACACCCGGGTCGCCGCCCTTGAGATGGCCGCCGATCTCGTCCTGGAAGCGCGTGATCGCCGCTTGGTTGGAGTCCCACCCCGGCGACCAGGCATAGCTCATCAACGACGGCGGCGTGGCCGTGCCCTGGTAGCCTTCCATGGAATAGGCCAGGGGCGAGTCGGCGTCCACTTCGGGCCGCTTTTCGCGCACGTCCACGTTGGCATAGAGGGCGGTGCGCCCGGAAAAGCGATGCGGGCTGCGCGGAAAGCGCATGCCGAACTTGCGGAAGCTCTGGCTGGGCGCGGCGTCGCGGATACCGGCGAACACGGGCAGATCCACTTCGATCGCAGCAATCACATCGTCCATGCCCTGCCAGCCAAGCGCGGTGTCGCCCCCGCGGGCGATATCCACACACCAGCGCCAGCCCTCCTGCAACGGTGCATCGGGGATGAACACCTGGAAGAAGCGCTGGGCGCGGCCTTCGTTGTTGACGAGCGTGCCGTCGGCTTCGGCGAAGCTGCCTGCCGGCAGCACGTAGTCGGCCTTGGCGATGGTGGCGGTCAGACTGTGATCCAGCACGATCAGCCGACGCAGGCGCTTGAGCGCGGCGTCGACGCGGACCTTGGGTGCGCGCTCGTACAGGTCGTTCTGCATGACCACCAGGGTATCCGCCCGGCCGGCTTCGATGGCGCTCAAGGCATCGTCGACATCGGCCTCGCCCATCATCGCCATGCCCAGGCTGTTGGCCTCGGTCAGGGTGACGAACAGGTTGGCGTCCTCGTGTACCGACTCGAGTGCCCGCATCACGTTGCCGGCTGCGGTCAGTACCGCTTCGCTACCGAGGCTGGTGCCAGCCACGATCAGCGGCTTGCGAGCACTCTTGAGCACTGCGGCGATGGTCTCGGCCTGCGCACGGGTTTCGTCGGTGAGATTCTCCGGCGCCGGTGCGCTCGGGTCGAGCACGTGGGCCACCGCAAAGCCGAGCCGGGCGATCATCGCCGGGCGGGCATGGAACAGCTCCGTGGCGACATCGTCGAGACGAGTGGCCGCCGGCACCGCCATGATCAGCGGGCTGTAGAAATGCTGGCCTTCGTCGCGCACCGCACGCGAGTGCCATTTCGGAATCTTGGCGGCCTTGGCCAGCTCGTAGTGCCGATTGCGCACCGACTGGCGCAATGACAGGGCCAGGCGTGGTGCAGTCTGGGTGACGTCTTCACCGAGAATGAAGATGGCGTCGCAGTCCTCGACCTCGCGCAGCGTCGGCAGCCGGCTGGCATGCGCGCCGAGCAGCGTGTGCGCGGCCAGGCTGGCATGGCTATCAGGCCCGCTCATGCCGTTGTAGAAACGGCTTGCGCCAACCAGTTGTCGCAAGGCGAAGTTGTCTTCCAGCGAGGCACGCGGCGAGCCGATGCCAATGGTAGTGGACGCGCTGGCGAGATCGGTACGGATATCGTCGAGGATGACATCCATCTCTTGTGGCTCGAGCACGCCGGTGGCGGTACGCGCCAGCGGCTGACGCGGGCGGTCGTCGCGGTTGACGAAGCCGGCGCCGAAACGGCCGCGATCGCACAGGAAATAGTGGTTGATCTCGCCGTGATACCGGTTCTGGATACGCTTGAGCAGTCCCTGGCGGGAACCGGGGCTGGTGTTACAGCCCAGCGAGCAATGGGTACAGATGCCGGGCGCGTTCTGCATGTCCCATTTGCGGTTGTAGTGTGCGCCCAGCGTCTTGTCGGTGAACACGCCGGTCGGACAGACCTCGACCAGATTGCCAGAGAACTCGCTGTTGAAGGCGCCGTCAGCTTCGCGGCCGAAATAGACGTTGGAGTGCGAACCGAGCACGCGCAGATCGTCGCCGTCGGCATAGTCGCGGTAGTAGCGCACGCAGCGATAGCAGGCGATGCAGCGGTTCATCTCGTGGTTGATGAACGGCCCGAGATCCTGATTTCTGTGCGTGCGCTTGGGCCCGCGATAACGTCGACGCGTGTGGCCGGTCATCAGGGTCATGTCCTGGAGGTGGCACTCGCCGCCTTCCTCACAGACCGGACAGTCGTGCGGGTGGTTGATCATCAGCCATTCGATGACCTGGGCCCGGAAATCGCTGGCCTCGGTATCGCTGATCGAAAACCGTGAGCCGTCGGCGGCCGGGGTCATGCAGGCCATCACGATCTGACCCTGGGTATCGTCTTCGTCCTTGTACTGCTTGACCGCGCATTGGCGACAGGCGCCGACACTGTGCAGCTCCGGATGCCAGCAGAAATACGGCAGGTCGTAGCCCTTGGAGAGCGCGACACGCAGCAGATTGTCGGTGTCGTCGACATCGTACTGCTTGCCATCGATCGTGATCGTTGCCATCGGGAAAACCGTGGAGCTAGGAGTTGGAAACGGCGTTTGCCGGCTGGGTCAGGCCCAGCGTGTCCTGATCGTCGGGGATCAGGGCGGCGAGTTCGTCGCGGAAATACTTCAGGCCGGACTCGAGCGGGCCCATCGCCCCCGGGGCGTGGGCACAGAACGTCTTGCCCGGGCCGAGCAGCTTGACGTGAAGATCGAGCAGCTCGATATCGCCTGGATGCCCGTGGCCGGCCTCGAGATTGGTCAGGATGCGTTCGACCCAGGGCAGTCCGTCGCGACAGGGCGTGCACCAGCCGCAGGATTCCTGGGCATAAAAATGTTCGAGGTTCTTGAGTACGCCCACGATCGGCGTGGTTTCGTCCATGACCACCATCGTGGCAGTACCCAGACGGCTGCCGACCGCACCCACGCCTTCATAGTCCATGGGCGTGTTCAGATGCTCGTCGGTGAGCAGCGGGGTGGAGCCGCCGCCGGGCAGCAGCGCCTTGAGTCGGTGGCCGTGACGGACGCCGCCGAAATGGTCGAGTACGTCGGAAAGCTTGGTACCCAGCGGCAGCTCGACCAGGCCGGGGCGGGAGATATGCCCGGACGCGCCGAAGATCTTGGTGCCGCCGTCCTTATGCAGGCCGAGGCCTTTGTACCAGTCCGCGCCGTGATTGATGATATGCGGCACGTTGCAGATCGTCTCGACGTTGTTGACCGTGGTGGGCTGGCCGAACAGACCGGAAGCGGCCGGAAACGGCGGCTTGTGGCGAGGCACCGCACGACGGCCTTCGAGTGCGGACAGCAGCGCCGACTCCTCGCCGCAGATATAGCGCCCGGCGCTCATGTGCAGGTGCATCTTCAGGTTGAAGCCGCTGCCCAGGATGTCCTCGCCGAGATAGCCTTTCTCGGCGGCCTCGTCGATCGCCCGCTGCAGCTTGCGCTGGCATTCGGTGTACTCGCCGCGGATGAATACATAGGCGATATCGGCACCGATCGCATAGCTGGCGATGGCCATGGCCTCGATCAGCTGGTGTGGGTCGCCTTCCATGAGCAGCCGGTCCTTGAAGGTGCCGGGCTCCATTTCGTCGGCGTTGACGACCAGATAGACATGCGCGGGTCGCTGTTCCGGGCGCTCCTCGAAGCGCGGCATGAACGACCATTTCACCCCGGTGGGAAAGCCTGCGCCGCCGCGCCCGCGCAGACCGGCGGACTTGACCAGATCGGCGACCTCGGTCGGCTTGAACTCCTGCAGCGCTTTCTTGAACGCCTCGTAGCCGCCGGCCTTTTCGTACTCGGCGATCCACATCGGCTCGCGGTTGTCGCGAATGTTCTTGGTGAGAACCTTTTCCATGACTCGTCCTACGGATATTCCGCGAGAATGGCGTCGACCTTCTCCGGCGTCAGCCGGCCGTGATAATCGGTGTTGATACGCATCGCCGGGCCGTTGTCGCAGTTGCCGAGACACACGATCGGCAGCAGTGTGAAACGGTTATCGGCCGTGGTCTGGCCAAACTCCACGCCAAGAATCTTCTTGAGATACGCCGAGATCTCCTCGTAGCCGGTCAGATAGCAGGAAATCGAGTCGCAGATCATGATCACATGACGTCCGACGGGCTGGCGGAAGATCAGGTTATAGAAGGTCGCGACCGCCTCCATCTGGGTCGGGGTTACCCCGACCACGGCGGCTGCGGCCTCCAGGGCCTCGTCGGATACCCAGCCGCGATGCTCCTGGACGATCTTGAGCGCTTCGATGGTGGCCGCGCCCGGATCCTCGTAGAGAGTCATCTCGTGACGGATGGCCGCGATTTCGGTCTCTGAAAGTTTCATGTCGAGGCCCTCGAATCGCCGCTGCGCTCGGTAGCGGGCACGCCGGCGGTGCTCGAATGTCTCATTCTTGAATACATACGCTGCGATAGCTGCCCACCGCCGGCACGCACGCTGTCTTGGCCCGCTGTGTTATTCAAAAGCGTCATCGGTCCACGTCCGCCATGACGAAGTCGATCGAGCCGATGATCGCGACCAGATCGGCCACCAGCCCGCCCTGCGAGATCAATGGGATCTGCTGCAGGTGAGCGAAACTCGGCGTACGGATACGGGTGCGATAGCTCATCGCGTTCTTGTCGGATATCGAGTAATAGCTGTTGAGTCCCTTGGTGCCCTCGACCATGGTCGCCGACTCCATGGGCGGAATGACCGGGCCCCAGCTGACGGTCAGAAAATGCGCGATCAGGGTTTCGATATCCTGCATCGTGCGTTCCTTGACCGGCGGCGTGGTCATCGGGTGGTCGGCCTTGTAGTCGCCGGCCGGCATGTTCTTCAGACATTGCTCGATGATGCGGCAGCTCTGGAACATCTCTTCGATACGTACATCCAGCCGGTCCTGGCAGTCGCCATTGGTGCCGGTGGGTATCTCGAAGTCGAAGTTCTCGTAGCCCGAATAGGGACGGGCCTTACGCAGATCGAAGTCCACGCCGGTCGCACGCAATCCGGCACCGGTGATGCCCCAGTCGATCGCCTCGTCCTGAGAGTAGGCGCCGATATGCTTGGAGCGCTCGACCAGGACCTTGTTGCGCGCCATGGCCTTCTTGTATTCGGCCAGTCGCGGCGGGAACCAGTCGACGAACTCCTTGACCTTGCGGTCCCAGCCGCGGGGCAGGTCCATCGTCAGCCCGCCGATACGGAAATAGGCCGGATGCATGCGAAAACCGCAGATCGCCTCGATCACGTCGTAGGCCTTCTGGCGGTCGGAGAACATCCAGAAGATCGGGCTCATGGCACCGATGTCCTGCACGTAGGTGCCAAAGAACATCAGATGGCTGGTAATACGGAAGAACTCGCACAGCATCACGCGGGTGACCTTCACGCGTTCGGGCACCTCGATGCCCAGCACGCGCTCTAGGTTCATCACGTACGGCAGTTCGTTCATCACCCCGCCGAGATAATCCACCCGGTCGGTGTAGGGGATATAGGTGTGCCAGGTCTGGCGCTCGGCCATCTTCTCGGCGCCGCGATGGTGGTAGCCGATATCCGGCACTGCGCCCATGATCTCCTCGCCGTCGAGCTGAAGCACGATACGGAACACGCCGTGTACCGAAGGGTGGTTCGGACCCATGTTGAGGAACATGAATTCGGCATCTTCGGATTCGCGCTTCATGCCCCAGTCTTCGGGCTTGAACTGTAGCGCATCCTCCTCGATGTCCTGGCGCTTGGGGTCCAGATGAAGGGGCTCGAACTCGGTCGCCCGGGCGGCGTGGTCCTTGCGCAGCGGATGGCCTTTCCAGGTCGGCGGCATGAGGATGCGCCGCAGATTGGGATGGCCATCGAATACGATGCCGAACATGTCCCACGTTTCGCGCTCGTACCAATTGGCGTTGGGCCAGATGCCGGTGACCGTGGGCACGCTCAGATCGTCGTCGAAAAGGGCGACCTTGAGCCGGAACTCGGCGACCGGGAACAGACTCAGCAGATGATAGACAACGGTGAAGTCGGCGGCCGGCTGGTCGAATCGGTGCTCACGCGCACGTTCGTCGATTGCAGTGATATCGAAGAGCATGCGGTAACGCGGGGTGGCGTCGGTCTTGAGAAACGACAGCACATCGCGAATCAGTCCGCGTTCGACCCAGAACGTGGGCATCCCGTCGGCGGTGATCTGCTGATGGAAGGCCGATTCGCCGAACCGCTCGGCCAGCTGATGTCCGATGGTCACGGTATCAAGCATGGTAGCGTCCGGCGTTGTCGGTCACGGCGGTTATCGAGCGCATCATCACGGGTCAGACCTCGTCCGGCGTGCGCAGGGTCGTCTGCGACAGACGATCCTCGCGCTTGCGGTCGCGCTGCGAGAGTTTCGGTGCCTGGGTGACACCCTGAGGACCGATCATCCAGGACAGGGGCCGCTTCTCGGAGCCGATCGATTCCTGCAGCAGCAACAGCCCCTGCAGAAACGCCTCAGGCCGGGGCGGGCAGCCCGAGACGTACACATCCACGGGTAGGAACTTGTCCACACCCTGAACGACCGAGTAGATGTCGTACATGCCGCCAGAGTTGGCGCAGCTTCCCATGGAAATGACCCAGCGCGGTTCCATCATCTGTTCGTACAGACGCTGGATCACCGGAGCCATCTTCAGAAAACAGGTGCCGGCGACGACCATTACATCGGATTGACGCGGAGTCGCGCGGATGACTTCCGAACCGAAACGCGCCATGTCGTGTGGCGCGGTCAGCGCGGTGGCCATCTCCACGTAGCAGCACGACAGGCCGAAGTTGAACGGCCACATCGAATGCTTGCGGCCCCAGGCGATCATGTCGTCGAGCTTGGCGGTGACGACGTTGCGCGCCAGCGCGTCCTCGAGCGTACCGTTATCCGCCCCGGCCGAGCCGGGCTTGGGATTCTTGTCCGTGCTGGTAAGAGACCAGGCCATCTGTCGCCACCCTGATGGGTCGTCGGATGAAAACGCCGCGCGCTATCGCTGCGCGTTGCGCCGTTGATTGCTTTCGATCGCGTCGAGCCGATACTGACGCGGGGCCTTCGGCGCCCAGTCGAGCGCGCCGATCCGCCATTCGTAGATCAGGCCCAGCGTGAGCACGCCGAGAAAGAACAGGAACGCGAAATAGCCCGGCCAGCCAAGATCGGGCGCGGCGATCGCCCAGGAGAAGATGAACACCACTTCCAGATCGAACAGCACGAAGATGATCGCCACCAGATAGAACTTCGCCGAGAAGCGCATGCGTGCGCTGCCCGTCGGCTTGATGCCCGACTCGTACGGCTGGTCGCCCAGACGCGACGAGTGGCGTCCGCCGAGCATGGCCGACAGCCCGATCATCATCAGGATCAGGCCCAGCGTGGCTGCCGTGAAAAGCAGCAGCGGCCAGATCACGACAGCTTGTTCGGTGGCGGCGTCCATAGCGTGTGTTCCATTCTACGCGACACGCCCCCGTACGGATGAAGCAGTCGCGTCCAGAAAGATCGGCGCATTTTATTTGTATTATGCAGAAACGTCGATGCCGACATTTCCGGCACAAGGTCCCCGGGCCTTGCTGCAACCTGAACGTTAGCCGATTTGGGCCCCTATTGGCGAGCGCTGTGTGACAAGCCGTTCGCATACATGACGTCGTCGCCGCGCTTGGGGCTCCGTCGACGGAGGACAGCCCGCTTTGTGATTGCGCCCCCTCGAAGCTAGAGTGGGGTCAAAACTGATACCGGAGGCCACCGATGGCACAGAACGTTGCCCAGAAACTCATTGCCTCGCATCTGATCGACGGCGACATGACGCCCGGCGAGGAGATCGCGGTCCGAATCGACCAGACCCTGACCCAGGACGCTACCGGCACGCTGGTGATGCTTGAACTGGAGGCGATGGAGCTCGACCGGGTCAAGACCGAGGTCTCGGCGCAGTATGTCGATCACAACCTCATCCAGGAAGACAACAAGAACCCGGATGACCATCTGTTTCTGCAGTCGGCCTGCGAGCGCTTCGGTGCGTGGTTCTCGCGTCCGGGCAACGGCATCTCCCATGCGGTACACATGGAACGCTTCGGCCGGCCGGGCAAGACGCTGCTTGGCTCGGACAGCCATACGCCGGCCGGCGGTTCGATGGGTATGCTCGCCATCGGCGCCGGCGGTCTCGAAGTCGCCATGGCGATGGCCGGCGAACCGCTTTATACCAAAATGCCCAAGGTGTTCGGCATCAAGCTGACCGGCAAGCTGCCGGACTGGGTATCGGCCAAGGACGTGATCCTCGAGATGCTTCGCCGCCACGGTGTATCCGGCGGCGTGGGCAAGATCATCGAGTACTACGGGCCGGGGCTGGATAACCTCGAAGCCATGGACCGGCATGTGATCGCCAACATGGGCGCCGAGCTGGGCGCGACCACCACCGTGTTTCCCGCCGAAGCCGAGATTCGGCGTTTTCTCAAAGGCCAGGGCCGCGAGGATGAATACGAGGAACTGGTCGCAGACGAGGGCTGTGAATACGACGAACACGACGAGATCGATCTGTCGACGCTGGTACCGCTGATCGCCAAACCGACTTCGCCGGGCAATGTGGTGCCGGTGGAGGAACTGGCCGGCGACGACCTCTACCAGGCCTATATCGGGTCATCGGCCAACCCCGGCTATCGGGATTTCGCGATGGCCGCCGAAATGGTCCGCGGTCGTCAGGTATCCAAGCACGTCTCGTTCGACGTCAACCCGTCGTCGCGTGCGATGCTCCAGACGCTGGCACGAGACGACCGTCTCGGCGTCTTGATCGGTTCCGGCGCACGGATTCATCAGGCTGGCTGCAACGGCTGTATCGGCATGGGCCAGGCGCCGGCATCGGGCCGCAACAGCCTGCGTACCACCCCGCGCAATTTCCCGGGCCGATCCGGCACGAAGGAAGATTCCGTCTTCCTGTGTTCGCCCGAAACCGCGACCGCCTCCGCGCTGATGGGCAAGATCACCGATCCACGCACGCTGGACTTCGACTATCCGAAGGTGGTCAACCCCGAGGACCCGGTGATCAACGACCAGATGATGGAGGCCCCGCTGGCCATTGAAAAGGCCCGCGAGGTCGAGCTGGTCAAGGGCCCCAATATCAAGTCGCTACCGGACTTCGACGGGATTCCGGATGCGTTCGATATCCCGGTGCTGCTCAAGGTCGGTGACGATATCTCCACCGACGAGATCATGCGTGCCGGCGCCGAAGTGCTGCCTTTCCGGTCGAACATTCCTGCGATCGCCGAGTTCGTTTACGACGTCGTGGACGAGGAGTATCCGGCGCGCGCCAAGGACACCGGCGATCATGCCATCATCGGCGGCTCAAACTACGGTCAGGGCAGTTCGCGTGAGCATGCCGCCATCGCGCCACGTTATCTGGGCCTACGCGTGGTCATCGCCAAGGACTATGCGCGTATTCACTGGCAGAACCTGGTCAATTTCGGGGTGCTGCCGCTGACCTTCGCCGAGGGCGACGATCTGGATCGGCTCAAGCAGGGGTCCAAGCTGCGGATCAGCGGACTTCACGATGCGCTGGCGGCCGGCGATTCGATCACGGTCGAGACCGAGTCCGGCGACACCATCGAATGTCGGCATGGCCTGTCCGATCGCCAGATCGAAATCCTGCGCGCGGGCGGGTTGATCAACTGGAAGCGCGACCAGGGCTGAACCCGGCGCGCACACGCCGACCACGGCTACGGCGGGTGAGCCGGACTCGGCGGCGCCACGGATGGTTACGTGAATTTACGGACTGCGCCCGGCACGTCGCCGGGCCTAGTCTTGATCGACTCCGTTGCGTGAACCTGCCATGACTGAACTCTACTGCGATAGCCGGCAGACTCGTGGGTTGAGACTGTGTGATGCCGATCCCCACTGCATTGCCGCGCGGCTGGCGGCCATCGGCGTGCATTATCGGTCGGTAGCGCTCCCGGCCGTGGCGTTCGATGCCGAAGCGGGCTGCGATGAAATCGTCGGCAGTTATCTCGCGCCGCTGAACACGTTGCTCGATGGCATGGACGGCGTGTCGCTGGATGTCACCACGGTCATGCCGGACCATCCACGGATCGCGTCGCTGCAGCGCACCTTCATGACCGAACACCGCCACGATGCGGTTGAAGCGCAGATCATGGTGTGGGGTCGCGGCACGCTGTATATGCGGGGTCGTAACGCGGTATGGGCGTTGTGCTGTGGCGCGGGTGATTTCGTTCGGTTGCCCGCGGGCATGGGACACTGGTTCGCGTTCGACACATCCCTGGGGTTTCGTACGCTGCGGTTGTTCGAGTCCAGCCGTGGCCAACGAAGAATCCGGCGTGGACGGAACATGAGCGGCGTATATGCCGTGCCGCGGTCGATGCCGCAATTGCGCCCCGGCTGAGGCCGCCACAACACGCCGCGCGTGCGCGCGGTTTTGTATCGACGCCGGTACAAGCGTATTCTTCCGTCGCCTATAACCCCTATCGGCTTTTTCGGTTTACGGGAACCAATCCATGGACGAGCAATCCGTTGTCACCGCCTATCGCCGCCTGTCGCGGCAGTACGACCGTTTCTTTGGCCCGGTTTTCGAGCAGGGTCGTCTGGAAGCGGTCCGCCGGATGGATTGCCGGGCCGGCGATCGCGTGCTGGAAGTGGGGGTGGGCACCGGCCTGTCGCTGGACCACTACGCCGACGGCGTTCAGGTCGTGGGCATCGACGTCTCCCCGGACATGCTCGAGCATGCCAAGGCCCGGGTGAACGGCAACGCCGATCGCATCACGCTTGCGCTGATGGACGCTCAGGCGCTCGAGTACGCCGATGACAGCTTCGACAAGGTGGTCGCCATGTATGTGGCGTCGGTGGTGCCGGACCCGAACCGGATGGTCGACGAAATGAAACGGGTCTGCAAGCCCGGCGGCGAACTGTTCATCGTCAACCACTTCAGCCAGGGCAAGGGGCCGATGGCCTCGCTCGAGCGCCTGGCATCGCCGTTGTCCAAGCTCGTCGGTTTCCGGCCGTCGTTTCCGCTGGACGAGTTCTTGACCATGGCCGATCTTGACGTCATCGAGACGAAAAAAGTCAATGCTTTCGGATACTGGACGCTGATTCACGCCCGCAACCGCTGATCCACAGCCCAGGCGTTTCAGCGCGCCGTCCTCGCCCCGCGGGCTTCGGCCCGGCTTTACCGAGCGCCAATCCGTGTAAGCGCGCCGGTGGCTCGTCGGGCCGTCCTATTGCCCGAACAGCCTTTTGCCCAGCGCCACGCGCTCACCGGCCGATTCGGGAATGGTCTCGAGTGCGCGTACCTTCTCGAGGCGGTTGAGCAGGCCCATCTGGTTGGCGAGCTGGATATTGAGCCCTGGCCGGGCGTTGTATTCGAGCACCAGCGGGCCGTGGTTACGGTCGAGCACGACGTCCACCCCCAGATAGCCAAGGCGGGTCAGGTCGTAGGAGCGCGCCGACAGCTCCAGCAGCGCATCCCAATCGGGTACCTGGATACCACGCACTGCGTGGCCGGAGTCGGGATGCGCATCGAGCACGCTGTTGAACCAGACACCATCGACGGTATGGCCGCTGGCCAGATCGATCCCTGCGCCGATCGCGCCCTGGTGGAGATTGGCCTTGCCGTCGGACTGGCGCGTGGGCAGGCGTACCATGCTGGCGACCGGCACGCCGCGGAACACGATGGTGCGGATATCAGGCACGCCCTGGAAGCTCACCGCGTCGAACACCGAGTGCGGCTGCACCCGATATTCGATGATCGCCTTGTCGGGCAATCCGCCGAGGCTGTACATGCCCGACAGGATGTTGGAGATGAAATGTTCCAGCTCCCCTCGGGATACGCTCACGCCGGACGCGCGTACGAACTGCGCGCCGCGGCGGCCGGCGATGACCATGATCCCATTGCCGCCCGAGCCCTGCGCGGGCTTGATCACAAACTCGCGGTGATGGCCCAGTAAGGTATCCAGGTCGCGGATCTGGTGCTCGATCTCGACCACGCCGTAGAGCTCGGGGGTGGCAATTCCGGCGGCCATGGCCAATTGCTTGGTCTTGAGCTTGTCGTCGACCAGCGGGTAGAAACGCCGCTCGTTGTACAGGCTGATGTAATCGCCGTTGCGCTGGTTCATGCCCAGGATGCCCAGCCGCCGTAACGTGGCCGGCGAGCGCATCGGCGGATTGCTGCGCAGCAGACGCCAGCGGGCACGCAGTCGTGAGGTCAGCCCGGCCATCAGCTGCGTGAAATAGCCCGCGCCGCGGCCCGGAAACGCCATAGTTCCGACAGCCGGTAGCCGGTATAGCGGCCGGCCAGCAGCGTGAAGGCCAGCACCAGCAGCAACAGTTCGGGAAAGACGAAGGCCAGATACTCGGCCAGCGGATTGGTCATCACCACGAATCCGAGCGCGGCCACCGCCAGACTGCCGAGACCCGACAGCAGCGCATCCTTGGGCCCGTTCTCGTCCCAGACGATCGACATGCGCTCGATGGTCATCGCCAGGATCACCATCGGAAACAGCGCGATCGACAGCCCGTGCTCCATGCCCAGCTTGTGGCTGATCACCGATACGCCGGCCATGAGCAGGATCACGATCGTCAGCATGGAGGCCAGTCTGGGAACCAGCAGCAGCTTCAGCCGCTCCAGATAGAAGCGCACGATCAGCCCCAGGGCGACCAGCACCGAAAACAAGATACAGCCCCAGATCAGCTCGGTTTCGCGAAAAGCCAGCGCGATGAGCACCGGCATGAATGTGCCGAAGGTGCGGAAACCGACGAAGTTGCGCAGCAGTACGACCACCAGCGCGCCCAATGGTACGGTCAGCAGCACCTTGTAGGTGTTCTGGGTCGCGATCGGCAGCGACAGCAGCGAATAGTCGAGAATGTCGGAGTTGAGCAGGCGCGCGCGTTGCTGGGCCAGTCCCATTACATCGCGCGAGGCGCGGGTGGCCGAGAAATCGACCTGGGCGTTGGATGCACCGTCCAGGCGCACGAGCGGTCGTTGACCGACGTGCCAGACCAGAACATCCCGGGCGAACCCCTGGTGGCCGTTGATCGGGTTGAAAGCCAGCCAGTCCTCGCCGTTGTAGACTTCCAGCCAGGGGTTGAGCCGGCCGTGGCGAAGCCCTTCAGCCAGGGGCAGCACGTAGGCGATCCGGGTCGGGATACGCGCGCCGGCGAGAATATACTGCAGCCGCTGGACCTGCTCGAGCGGCCGCGCGCTGTCGTCGCGCAATACCTCGACCTCGGCGTCGGCGGTCGGGTCGTTGAAGCGGCGGAGCAGCTCCTGGGTGAACGAGGCCGTATCCGCCGAGCGCGAGCGCACGTTCTCGAGCAGGGCAAACACCGCGGCGCGCTCGGGCGCGGTGTATTCGGGAATCGACGGGTAGGCCGGCACCGGCCGTTCGCGTTCGCGGTTGGCGTCGGCGTCCTCGTTGAGCACCACGCGGTAGTAGAGGGTCTGACGCCCGTTGAGATTGCGTGCGGCCCAGCGTGCGATGCGGTTGGCGCCTTCGGGTTCGGTCGCCAGGCCGAAGCCCGACGAGACGAAGCTCTCGTCGAGTACGGTGAAGCCGGGCGGGTCGCTGGGAATGGCCAGCGCGGCCTTGGCCGAGCGTCCGTCACCGTCGAACGTCAGCGTGGCTTCGACCGTCCACACTTCGGCGCTTGCGTCCGGGGTAAGCGGCACGCCGAGACGGCTGACCTTGTAGTAGCAGATGCCGACCGCCGTGATCACGAGCACGAGCGCCAGCACCTTGAGGTGCATGTCCTTCACGATCAGGCTCCGCCGTTCAGTCGTGACTGTCGTCGTCCGGCGTGTTCTCTTCCGGGTTGTGGGCGACCGTGCGGCTGTCGTCGTCACAGCTCGGCTCGTGCAGGAACGTGCGACCGACATCGATCAGGCCCAGATGCTTGATGGTCCGCCGGCCCAGCAGCATCGGATAGATCATGTCGCTACGATCACGCAACGAGAACTGCTCTTCGTAGATCGTGTCGTTCATACAGATCTTGAGCAGCACCACCGGCCGATGGTCGGAGCCGCCGGCGCCGGTGACCCTGAGGTTGCGATACAGTGGACGCTCGAACTCGCGGGTGGCCATGTCCTCGTCGCGCTGATCCTCGATCCCGATGGTGAACCGGACCCAGCTTTTGCCATCGCGCTTGAATTGCTCGATATCGGTGGCGTGCAGCGACGACGTGAGCGCGCCGGTATCCAGCTTGGCCTTGGCCACCACGCCCCACGGCTCGATCCGGGCGTTCTCGACCCAGCCGTAGACGGTCTTGCCGGTCGCGGCCAGCGTGCTCGTGGATGCGGCGCAGAGCATTCCCAACAGCGCAATACGTCGGAGTATGGGGGTGGCTTGCATCAAGACAGTCCTTGTCCGCGTCGGGCGGATCGTCGTCGGGTTTGTCGGTTGTGAGGCGGCTAGTGGCCGCGGTTGATGGCGCGATAGCCGATATCTCGGCGATACATCGCATCCCGCCAGCGGATACGATCGACGCCGGCATAGGCACGGGCCTGCGCCTGGGCGACATCGTCGCCGAGTGCGCATACGCATAGTACCCGACCGCCGCTGGTGCGTACGCTGCCGTCGTCGGCGAGTCGCGTGCCGGCATGGAAGACCTGGGTGCCTTCGGCCGCGGCGTCTTCGAGGCCGGTGATGATGTCGTCCTTGTCGTAGGCACCCGGATAGCCGCCGGCGGCCATCACTACGCCCAGCGCCGCCTGAGCGTGCCACTGGGCCCGGGCCTGGTCGAGTCGACCCGCCAGTGCGGCCTCGATGAGATCCACCAGGTCGGATTTCAGGCGCATGAGGATCGGCTGGGTCTCGGGGTCGCCCAGACGCACGTTGAACTCGAGGACTCGGGCGGCGCCTTCGTCGTCGATCATCAATCCGGCATAGAGAAACCCGGTGAACGCACAGCCGTCGGCGGCCATGCCGGCGACCGTGGGTTCGATGATGTCGGTCATCACTCGGGCGAAGACCGCATCGGTCATCACCGGGGCAGGCGAGTAGGCGCCCATGCCGCCGGTGTTGGGGCCGGTATCGCCATCATAGGCGGCTTTGTGATCCTGCGAACTGGCCAGGGGCAGTACATGGGTGCCATCGACCAGGGCAATGAAACTCGCTTCTTCGCCTTCCAGGAACCGCTCGACCACGATCCGGGCGCCGGATTCGCCGAAGGCGTTGTCCTCCAGCATGTCGCGTGCGGCCGCCAGGGCTTCGTCCACGGTCGCGGCCAGAAACACGCCCTTGCCGGCCGCCAGGCCGTCGGCCTTGACCACGATCGGTGCGCCCATCTCGCGAATGAAGGCTTCGGCCCGGGCATAGTCGGTGAAGACCTCGTAGTCGGCGGTCGGGATCGCGTGCCGAGCGAGAAAATCCTTGGAAAATGCCTTGCTGGCCTCGAGCTGGGCGGCAGCCCGGCCCGGGCCGAAGCAGGCCAGGCCGGCCTGCTCGAAGGCATCGACGATGCCTTCGGCGAGCGGCGCCTCGGGGCCGATCACGGTCAGCGAAATGGCGTTGTCGGTCGCGAAATCACGCAGTCCCTGGATATCGGTCGGCTCCAGGGCGAGGTTGGTCACGCCGTCCATCAGCGCGGTGCCGGCATTGCCGGGGGCGACATATACATGCACGACACGCGGCGAGGCCGCGATCTTGACCGCAAGCGCATGCTCGCGGCCGCCGTTGCCGACAATGAGTACCCGATGGTCTGACTGGCTCATGAAATGCTACCTGGAGGCCACCCGCGGCGGCGCGGCGCACGGCGGGTTTGGAACGATGCGGCGCAAGCTTAGCAAAGGCGTACCGCCTGTCGCCCGTCTCGGCCGGCCGCCGGGTGCCTGTCACGGATCGGTCACCGAACCGTCACCTTGCGGTGATGTAGGCCGAATAACCTGTCGCGGTGTGTTCGACGACCCGGCGTTTGCCATGACCACTTCCTCTCCGAGCGCCCAAGAGCCGGTCCGCTATCGCAGCGTGTTCGTCTCGGATGTCCATCTGGGTACGGCCGGAAGCCAGGCCGAGCAGCTCAGCGCTTTTCTCAAGCATTGCCAGTGCGAGCATCTGTATCTGGTCGGTGACATCATCGACGGCTGGCGCCTGCAATCCACCTTTTTCTGGCCGCAGGAACACACCAATGTCATCCGCAAGATCCTGACCAAATCCAAGCGGGGTACGCAGGTCTACTACGTAACCGGCAATCACGACGATTTCCTGCGCAAGTTCGTGGACTACGAGCTGCGCATGGGCAATATCCGCGTGCTCAACGATGCCGTGCATACCACGGCCGACGGCCGGCGGCTGTTCGTGATCCATGGTGACCTGTTCGATGTAGTCACCCGGTATCACCGCTGGGTCGCGCGTATCGGCGATGTCGCCTATATCACCCTGCTGCGCGTCAACCGCTATTTCAATAATGCCCGCGCACGCCTGGGCTATCCGTACTGGTCGCTGTCGGCCTATGCCAAGCATAAGGTCAAATCGGCGGTTAATTTCATCAGCGAGTTCGAGAAGGCGGTCGCGCACGAATGTCGGCGCCGTGGTTTCGACGGCGTGGTCTGCGGCCATATCCATCACCCCGAGATCAAGAGGCTCGAGGGCGTGACCTATTACAACTCGGGTGACTGGGTGGAATCGGCCAGCGCCCTGGTCGAACATCTCGACGGCCGGATGGAGATCGTTTACTGGGATAGCGACAGAGCAGAGCATCGCGCCGGCGGGTTGCGCGACAAGGTGCGGGCGCTCAACGCCGCCTGATGCCGGCTCGCCCACGCCGGGCGATCCCACGGTAGACTGTGCCGCGTCACGACCAGCCGGACGCGAGTGCCATGACTGTTGAAGATACCCTCCACGAGGGCGAATTCCTGCGCTTGAAACGCGTGGGCACCTGGGAATACGCCGAACGCGTGAACGCCCGCTGTGCGGTGGTGATCGTGGCGGTGACCGATGCCGGCGAACTGCTGCTCGTCGAACAGCCGCGCCAACCGGTCGGCGCGAACGTGCTCGAATTGCCGGCCGGGTTGGTTGGCGATATCGACGGCGCCGAGGACGAAGAGATGGCGGTTGCCGCGGCGCGTGAGCTCGAGGAAGAGACCGGTTATCGCGCCGGCCGGCTCGAGTTCCTTGCTGGAGGGCCGCCCAGCGCCGGGCTGGCCAACGAGGCCGCGTATTTCTATCGCGCTTTCGACTTGCAGCGTATCGATGCCGGCGGCGGCGACGACAGCGAGCAGATCACCCCGCATGCAGTGCCGCTCGACGGCATTGAGGCATGGCTTGCCGCGCGTGCCGGCGAGGGCGTGCTGGTCGATCCGAAGATCTATGCCGGTCTGTATTTCGTCAATCGCTAAGCGGCTGTGAGCGCAGGCGCACGATGGCCAGCGGTCGGTCGCAGGCCAGACAGGCTGCATAGCCCGGTGCGAGTTCGATCGAACGGGTGATCCAGCGTCGGCCGTCGAGCGTCGCGCCGCCCTCGTCCAGCGTGATTGCGCGGATACGCTTGAGCCCCACGCGGCCGCTGGCCTTGACCGTGGCCTCGCGCGCGCACCAGTAGTCGAAGAACCGCGCCGGCGTCTGCTCGATCGCCGGCCGCTCGGCGTCGCCGATCAAGCGGCCCAGGCGGTCCGGCACGACCGGGCGGCGGTGTTCAACGTCCAGTCCGATACGCATGTCCGGCGAATCGGCCAGCGCACAGGCCACCAGTGCCTGGCTATGGGAGATGCTGAACTCGGCCGCGCCGTCGATTCGCGGTCGGCCCCGGGCGTCCAGGCCGATGCGCTCGATCGCATGCCGGTCGTATCCAGCCTGCTCGAGCGCGCAGGCCAGCAACCACAGCCCGGTTTGTGTCCGCGCACGCGCCGCGGGCGAGCGCATGCGCGCCAGACGCGTCCGGTACGCCGGCGGCGCCGCCTCGATCGGCCGGCTGTATGCGATTTTTTCTTGTGCGCCATCTAACAGGGTGTAGAATACATCCATTATTAAAAATTAATGTTCCCTTGTTGGATTGGACGTGCGAACGGGCGGCTTGGAGACGCCGTTGGCAACGTCGATCGAGATGGGGTATTCGATGTCGAACAGCTTATCCGATGTCCGGCCGGTCGTCGGGCCCAGCGCCTGTTTTCCCATAGGCCCGGACGATGCCACCCGAAGCATGCTCTGGCGCTGGCACGGCGCCTTTGGCGATGTCTATCGTGTGCAGTCGGAAGACAATGCCGATGCCTCGTGGGTGATTCACGATCCGGCGCTGGTCCAGAAGATCCTGGTCGGCCACGCCGCCAATTACCGCAAGGGCGCCGGGCTGGACCGGGTCCGTATTCTGCTGGGCAACGGCATCATGGTCAGCGAAGGCGAGTTCTGGACGCGCCAGCGACGGCTGCTCCAGCCGGCGTTTCGTCCGCGCACGCTTGCCGATTTCAACGGTATGATCGATCAGGAAAACCGGCGTCTGGCCGAGCGCTGGCGCATGCATGCCGAGACCGGCCAGCCGCTCGAGGTAGCCGCTCAGATCAGCGAATCGACGCTGGTGATCGTACTCAAATCGATCTTCGGCGCCGACTACCCGTACATCGTCGAGGGCGAGTCGAATCCCTTCAGCCTGCTGACCGAGGAGCCCGAGCGCAATCTGCGTTTCGCAGCCCGGTTTCGGCGTCTGGGGCGGCTCGTCGAGCAGCTCATCGATCGCCGCGAGTCGGCGCCGCGTCCTGCGTTCGACTTTCTCGGCCATATGCTGGCCGCCCGCAGCCGAGCCGGCGAGGCCATGTCGCGCAAAGCGTTGATCGACGAGGTGATGACCCTGATCGTTGCCGGACACGAGACCACGGCCAGTGCACTGGCCTGGGCCTGGTACCTGATTGCGGTGAACCCGGTGATTCGCGAACGGCTACAGGCGGCGGCGGACCGCGTGGACCTCGATCAGCTGGGTCGCGACGGGGGTCATCGCAACCCGGATTTGGCGTACTTCGACGCGGTCATCAATGAAACCCTGCGTCTGTATCCGCCGGGATGGCTGCTATCGCGCCGGGCCGTGGCAGACGACTCACTGGGTGAACACCGTATCGAGGCGGGCGCGCAGCTGTTCATCAGCCCGTATGTGCTGCATCGGCATCCGGACTACTGGCGTGCCCCGGAAACCTTCGATCCGGCGCGCTTCGAGCAGGGCGAAGAGCCCGCGCACCGGTTTGCCTATATCCCGTTCGCGGCCGGTCCCCGCCACTGTATCGGCGAGCAGATGGCCATGACCGAGATGCGCGTGCATCTGGTGCACATGCTGCGCCGATTCACGCCGAGCTATGCCGATCCACATCCGCCGCAAATGGAATCGCATATCAACCTGCGGCCGGCAGACGGAATTTATTTACAATTGGCGGCGAGATAAACAACGCCCGTTTGCTATGCACTCGTTCACCACATTGGACCAGGCGCTGGATGCCCAGGTTCACGGTTCTGCCGAAATCGGCTTCATCGACGGCGCCAACGACGAGCGCCGGCTCAGTTACAAATTGCTTTCGCGCGCGGCCCTGCGTTTGCTGGCGGTGCTGCAGGATCGCGGTGCCACGCAGGGCGAACCGGTCATCCTGTTCGTGGCCGACAATCTGCGGTTCGTACAGTTCTTCTGGGCAGCGATCTATGGTGGCCTGGTGCCGGTCCCGGTGGCTGCCGGTGCGGCCGATGCACATCTCGACAAGCTCGTGCGGGTCTGGAAACACCTCGGCGAACCGCGAGTGATTGCCGAACCTCGGCATATCGAGCGCGTTCAGGCCTTTCTGGAACAGCGCGGCGAGCATGACGCCGCTGGCCGGCTCGCCGGCCAGGCGCTGTCCGACGAGCCGCCGGCGGTCGAGCGCGAAGCGGTACGGGCGAGCCTGAAGCCGGAAGATACTGCGTTCATCCAGTTCTCCTCCGGTTCGACCGGCGATCCGAAAGGGGTGGTGCTCACCCACGCCAACGTGCTGGCCAACATCGCGGCCATCACGCAAGGCTCGCGGTTCGGTGAGCGCGAGATCGCGGTGTCGTGGATGCCGCTGACCCACGACATGGGGCTGATCGGCTTTCATCTGACGCTGGTCTGCAATGGCTTCGACCATCATCTGATGGCGACCGACCTGTTCGCGCGTCGACCGTTATTGTGGCTGGAAAAAGCGTCGGAGAAACAGGCGACGCTGCTGTGTTCGCCCAACTTCGGCTATCGGCACACGCTGCGCGCGATCTCGGCCAAGGGCCTGCCCGAGCTGGACCTATCGTCCGTGCGGCTGATCTACAACGGTGCCGAACCGATCGCGGCCCCGTTGGTGCGCGAATTTCTCGACACGCTGGCGCCGGCCGGTCTGAATGCACACAGCATGTTTGCCGTCTACGGTCTCGCCGAGGCCAGTCTCGCGGCCACCTTTCCGCCGGCCGGTTCGGGTCTGCGCAGCCTGCGAGTGGCGCGCGGCGAACTCGGCGTGGGCGATGCGGTGTGCTTCGATGAGGGTGACACGTCGATCGAGCTGGTCAATCTCGGCGCGCCGGTGACCGGCACCGAAGTACGGATCGCCGATGCAAACGGCCAACCGCTGCCCGAGGACCGGGTCGGCCGGGTCTGGATCCGGGGCACCAACGTGACGGCCGGCTATCACGACAACGCGGCGGCCAACGACGCGGCACTGATGGGCCACGGCTGGCTCGATACCGGCGATCTCGGTTTCGTGCACGGTGGTGATCTGCTGATCACCGGCCGGGCCAAGGAAATCATCTTCGTCAACGGCCAGAACCACTATCCGCAGGATCTGGAAGCGATCGCCGTGGACGTCGACGGCGTGGAGATGAACAAGATTGCGGCCGCCGGCGTACGCGCGCCGGGCGCGGATACCGACGACCTGGTGCTGTTTGTGGTCTTCCGTGGCCATCTGGCCGACTTCGTGCCGATCGCGCGTGAACTGGTCTCGAAGATCAACCACCACGCCGGGTTGGCGGTGGCCCATGTGGTGCCGATCCGGCATATGCCCAAGACCACCAGCGGCAAGCTCCAACGTGCGCAGCTGGCCGGCGATTATGCCGCGGGGGTGTATGCCGAGACCGTCGCCGAGCTCGATGCACTGCTGCGCCCGAACGACAGCCCGGGCGCGGCGGCCGAGGACGCCGGCGACACCGTCGCGGATCTGAAGGCGATCTGCGACGAAGTCGCGCCCGACAAGCAGATCGGCTACGGCGACGATCTGTTCGAGATCGGACTGTCGTCGCTGGAACTGGCCCAGATCCATGAAGGGATCGAAGCGCGCTGGCCGGATCGTCTCGAGGTCACCGACCTGTTCGACTATCCGACGATCAACGATCTCGCGGCCTATCTCGACGAGGAGCGCGCGGCGTAGACCGCCACCGGTTTAACCCGAACGACGGCGCTCGCGGCGAGGGTTCGCGCCCAGCTCGGCGTCGGCGGTATCGGTCAAGCCGTCCAGTCGCTGGCCGAGTTCGCGTGCGCGCTGGTCGATATCGTCGCCGCGGGCGACCGTCAGCGGCTCGCCAATGGTGATCACGACGCGAGCGAACGGCTTGGGAATGATCAACGCATCCCACGAACCGAGCTGCCAGTAGCGGTCGGCGGCGAACGACATCGGCAGCAAAGGGGACCGGGTCAGCTGGGCGAGCATGATGCTGCCCGGCTTGACCTGGCGGGCCGGGCCGTGTGGACCGTCCGGATGCAGAATCGGCGATACGCCCTCACGCATGGTCGTGTACATATCGCGCAGCGCTTTGGCTCCGGTCCGGTTGGCCGATCCGCGCACGATGCGCGCGCCCATGCCTGACACCATCCGAGCCACGAGCTCGCCGTCGCGGGAGGGCGAGACCAGAAATCCCGGTTCGAGCCCCTGTTCGCGTGCCCGCAGCAGATGTCCGACACATACGCTCAGTCGCTGGTGCCAGCAGCAGGCGAGTAACGGCTGTCCTTGTGAGATCAGTCGTTCGAGATGGGACGCCCCCTCGATACGCTGGATCCGGCAGCTGGCGAGCAATGCGCGGGCCAGTACGCGCAGAATCGGAGCCGCCAGCCGCATCCACCAGGGGGATGCGGGCTGCGCCTCTGGGCGGGTATTGGATGACTCGGTCATGCGGTACGTCGCTTGTGTGTCTGTGCGGCTTCGGCGATCGCCTCGAGGCGGTCGATTTCCTGGCCGATATCGGCCGCCAGGGCCTCGGCCTGTTGGGTGCCGTGAAGTGCCCCGACCCACAACGGTTCGCCCACGGCGACGGTCAGGTGGGAGAAGGGCTTGGGAATACGGCTGCCATCCCAGGATTTCATCTGCCAGTAGCGGCTGGCCGCACAACCCATCGGCCACAGGGGCGCGCCGCTGCGACTGGCCAGCACGATTGCGCCGGGCTTGAATCGATGCGCCGGTCCCCGCGGGCCGTCGCCGTAGATCATCGGGGCGATACCGTCTGCGACTGCCTGTGTGAGCGCGCGCACCGCTTCGCTGCCGCTGCGCGTGGAAGACCCGCGAATCGGGACCGCCGCGTAGAACCGACACACGCGCGCGATCATGTCGCCCTCGCGGGACGGGCTGATCAGAAACCCGAGTGGGAGCCCCTGCCGGATCAGCGATTGCAGAAAAAGACCGCTGCAGACCAGCGTTTGATGCCAGCCGCAGGGAATGGCCGGTGCGCCCGAGCTCAGCCCGGTGGCCACCCGGGATTCGCCGTGGACCAAGGTGATCCGGCAGGTCCGTCGCAGCACGCCGGCGATCAGGCATATGCCGGCCGCCACCGCGCGCCCCATCAGCTGCTCGAGCCAGACGGGCCGGTCCTTTTTGCGGCGGGTTTTTCTCGGCGTGGCGGTCGGCGCCATGGGGAATCTCGGTCGCGGGGCCGGCGATGATGCGGCGCCAGCCTAAGCCTAACCCGTATCGGTTGAAACCGTGGGCGATCGCTCGCATCCTTTGCCGACCATTCCTGTCCGAATCGCCATGTCCGCTCTGGGACGACTGTACGGCCGAGCGCCGGCTCTGCTGACCGATCTGTATCAGCTGACCATGGCGTATGCGCACTGGTACAACGGCCACCACGAACGCGAGGCCGTGTTCCACCTGTTCTTTCGCGAGGCGCCGTTCAACAACGGGTTTGCCGTGGCCTGCGGCATCGAGACCGCTCTGGAATACGTCACCCAGATGCGCTTCGAGGCCGAGGATATCGCCTACCTGGCCACGCTCAAGGACAACGCCGGCAACCCGCTGTTCGCGGATGATTTCCTGGATTACCTCCGAGACTTCCGTTTTACCGGTGATATCGATGCCATGGCCGAGGGCACGGCAGTGTTCGCCCACCAGCCGATGCTGCGTGTGCGCGCGCCCATCATCGCCGCCCAGATGCTCGAAACCGCGCTGCTGAATCTGATCAACTTCCCGACCCTGGTCGCGACCAAGGCCGCACGCATTGCACATGCCGCCGGGGCCGATCCGGTCCTGGATTTCGGACTGCGCAAGGCGCAGGGCATCGACGGCGGTGTCTCGGCCGCGCGCGCAGCCTATATCGGCGGCTGCGCGGGCACCTCGAACGTGCTGGCCGGGCAGCTGTTCGGTATTCCGGTCTCGGGTACGCATGCCCACGGTTGGGTCATGGCCTTCGACGCCGAACTGGATGCCTTCGACGCCTATGCCGCAGCGCTGCCCGATCACTGCATCTTCCTGGTGGACACCTACAACACGATCGAGGGCGTGCGTCACGCGATCGAGGCCGGACACAAGCTGCGGGCCGCCGGACACGAGATGCGGGGCATACGTCTGGATTCGGGCGATCTGGCCGAACTGTCGCGGACCGCTCGCCGCATGCTCGATGAGGCCGGCTTCGAGCAGGCCCGGATCGCGGCCAGCTCGAGTCTGGACGAGCATGTGATCGCCGACCTGAAGGCCCGCGGTGCGCCGATCGTACTCTGGGGCGTGGGGACCAAATTGATCACCGCTCAGCCGGATGCCGCACTCGACGGCGTCTACAAGCTCGCGGCCATGCGCAACGACGCCGGGCGCTGGTCCTACCGCATGAAGCTGTCGGATACGCCCGGCAAACTCACCCGTCCAGGCGTTCAGCAGGTTCGTCGCTACTACGAGGACGCCACGCCCGTGGCCGATCTGCTCTACGACGAGGCCGCCACCCATACCGCCTGGTGCGGCGCCGACCAGACCGGCGTTCAGGAGTTCGCCGAAATCCCGAACTATCAGGACCTGCTCGTGCCGATGGTGCGCGGTGGCCGGCGTGTCGCCAGCCCTCCGGCGCTGGCGGACGTGCGCGCACACGCGCTGGCCCAGTTTGCGCTGTTCGCCTCGCGCGCAGACTATCCGGCATTGATCGACCGTTATCTGGATGAGGCGACCGATGATCTGCGCGACTGGCTGGCCGGTCGTCATGCATCAAGCGACGAACACAGGCCCGAACGTTCGACGGATACCCGGGCATGAGCGACGCGCTGCTGCTGGTCGATATCCAGAACGACTTCCTGCCGGGGGGCGCGCTGGCGGTGGCCGACGGCGATGCCGTCGTGCCGGTGGCCAACCGCTTGATGCCGGCGTTCGATCATGTCGTCGCCAGCCAGGACTGGCATCCGCCGAACCACGGCTCGTTCGCCGGCCAACATCCGGGTCGCCGTGCCTTCGAGGTCTCGCAGCTCGACGGCCTGGAACAGATTCTCTGGCCGACACATTGTGTTCAGGGTACGCCCGGCGCCGGCTTTGCCGCGGCGCTGGACGTGGCCGGGATCGATCACGTCGTGCGCAAGGGCACCGATCCCCGGCTCGACAGCTATTCGGCGTTTTTCGACAACGGCCATCGCCAGGCCACCGGACTGAGCGATCATCTGCGCGCGGCCGGCGTCGACGCCCTGTTCGTCTGTGGTCTGGCCGCGGACGTATGTGTGAAGTTCACGGTGCTTGATGCACTCGCCGAAGGCTTTGCCACGACGCTGATCGTGGACGGCGTGCGCGGGGTCGATATGGCGCCCGGGGATACCCGCTCTGCGCTGGAGGCGATGGCCCGCGCGGGCGCGCGCTTGATCGACAGCAGCCAGTTGTTCCAGCAGATCTGAGTCGGGCGTCCGATCGCTCGTGCACGAGCTTTTATTGCAAGGGGCACGTTGTTAAATTGAACGGGTTACCCGTTTCCCCGCTGGTGGTTCCCATGAGTGCTGTGCCAAAAGACTTGGCTGTTTCGGCGCGTCTGGCTGATGAGATGCGCGAGCCGTTTCCGAATTCGAGCAAGATCCATGTCGAGGGCTCGCGGTCCGACATTCGTGTGCCCATGCGAGAAGTCGCCCAGAGCAATACACCGGCGACTTTCGGCGTGGAGAAGAACCCGCCGATCACGATCTACGATTGTTCCGGGCCGTATACCGATCCGTCTGCGGCCATCGACCTGCGGGCGGGCCTGCCGGCGCTGCGCGCGGCCTGGATCGCCGAGCGCGGCGATACCGAGCGGCTGGCCGATTTCTCGTCCGAGTTCGGGCGCGAACGCCACGCCGACAACGCGCTGACCCATCTGCGTTTTCCCGAGCCGCCCAAGCCGCTGCGTGCCAAGGCTGGCGCCAACGTCAGTCAGATGCACTACGCCCGCCAGGGCATCGTTACGCCTGAAATGGAGTTCGTCGCGATTCGCGAAAACGCGCGGATCGACGAAATCCGCGATTCGCGGCTGTTGCGCCGTCACCCCGGCGAGGGTTACGGCGCGAACATTCCCGAGCGCGTGACGCCCGAGTTCGTGCGTGACGAGATCGCCGCCGGGCGCGCGATCATCCCGAACAACGTCAACCATCCCGAATCCGAGCCGATGATCATCGGCCGCAACTTCCGGGTGAAGATCAACGCCAACATGGGCACATCGGCGGTCACGTCCTCGATTGCCGAGGAAGTCGAGAAGATGGTCTGGGCGGCCCGCTGGGGCGGTGACACGATCATGGATCTGTCCACCGGCAAGCATATCCACGAAACCCGCGAGTGGATCATCCGCAACGCGCCGGTGCCGGTCGGCACGGTGCCGATCTACCAGGCGCTGGAGAAGGTCGACGGCAAGGCCGAGGACCTGACCTGGGAGATGTTCCGCGACACGCTGATCGAACAGGCCGAGCAGGGCGTGGACTATTTCACCATCCATGCCGGCGTGCGCTTGGCCTACGTGCCGATGACGGTGAACCGCATCACCGGCATCGTCTCGAGAGGCGGCTCGATCATGGCCAAGTGGTGTCTGGCGCATCACACGGAGTCGTTCCTCTATACGCACTTCGAGGATATCTGCGAGATCATGAAGGCCTACGACGTGGCCTTTTCGCTGGGTGACGGCCTGCGCCCCGGTTGTATCGCCGATGCCAACGACGAAGCCCAGATGGCCGAGCTGCGCACCCTGGGCGAGCTCACCCAGATCGCCTGGGCACATGATGTGCAGGTGATGATCGAAGGCCCGGGCCATGTGCCGATGCAGCGGATCAAGGAGAACATGGAGGCCGAGCTGGCCGACTGCCACGAGGCGCCGTTCTATACGCTGGGCCCGCTGACCACGGATATCGCGCCCGGCTACGACCACATCACCTCCGGCATCGGCGCGGCCCAGATCGGCTGGTATGGCACCGCCATGCTCTGTTATGTCACCCCGAAAGAGCATCTGGGTCTGCCCGACAAGGACGACGTGCGCGAGGGGATCATCACCTACAAGATCGCCGCGCACGCCGCGGACCTGGCCAAGGGCCATCCCGGTGCACAGATCCGCGACAACGCGCTGTCCAAGGCGCGCTTCGAGTTTCGCTGGGAGGACCAGTTCAACCTCGGCCTGGACCCGATGAAGGCACGCGGATACCACGACGAGACCCTGCCCAAGGACAGCGCCAAGGTGGCGCATTTCTGCAGCATGTGCGGGCCGAAGTTCTGCTCGATGCGCATCTCGCAGGAGGTGCGCGAGTTTGCCCACGAACGCGGTATCCATACGCCGCAGGATGCGATCGATGCCGGTATGGAAGAAAAGGCCGAGGAGTTTCGCGAAGGCGGCAGCAAGCTGTATCGCTGATCGGCCGCGCATGATTCAGGCGTAATTCAGTATGTCACGGCTAGTTTCACGATGCGGATTCGATCTATTATCAACACGCCGGAACGCGTTCCGGCGGCAAGGGGACATGCAATGAACACATCGAGCCGACCGATTCTTAGTCGTACCGTGGTCGTCAGCGCATTGGTGCTGGGTCTGGGCGTATCGAGCGCGGCGCTCGCCGATCGCGATGACCTGATCACCACGGCGAGCACGGCCGGTACCACGGCCTATATCGTCGGCAAGAACGTCGACGACAACGATTTCGCTCAGGCACAGGACTTCGCCGACAGCCAGTCGGTCGCCCTGCAGCGCGAAGCGGCTACCGGCGAAGGCGAACACATCGACTCGCTGGCGCTGTTGCTCGGCGAACAGGATCCCGAGGCGTTCGGCCAGTGGATGCAGACACACTACGCCGAACTGTACAGCGACGGCGTGGATACGAAAGCCAACCTTGCCGACCGTATCGTGGCCATGCGCTGAATCCGGACCGGATGGATAGAACGCCGCACCCCGTGCGGCGTTTTTTTTGCGCGGCATGCGCGCCGCACGCGAGACGGCGGCACGCCGCCGGGGCGGTTGGTATTGCATTCGGCCGAGTGCTGGTGTTCGATGACAGCCTGCCAAGGGCGCGGTCGAGCGTCCCGACGAGGAGTCTCGCATGACCACGGCCTTCTATAGCCACGACAGTTGCCCGTTGCACGATATGGGCGGCGGCCATCCCGAATCGCCCGGCCGATTGGCGGCCATCGAAAAGGGCATGGGCGTGGTCGGCGTCGATCGACGCATCGAACGACGCGATGCGCCTGCGGCGGACGTGCAGGCCATCAAGCGCGTACACGATGCCACCTATGTCGATGAACTCATCGCGTTTGCGCCCAACGATGGCCTGCGGCGTATCGACGGCGATACGGCGATGAATCGGCATAGCCTGGGCGCGGCACTGCATGGTGCTGGCGCCGCAATCGCGGCCACCGACGCCGTGCTGGCCGGCGAGATCGCGAACGCCTTCTGCGCGGTACGCCCGCCCGGTCATCATGCCGAACACGCTCGCGCCATGGGTTTCTGCTTCTTCGACAACGTGGCGGTGGCCGCTGCCCACGCGCTGGCCGTACACGGGCTGTCGCGTGTGGCCATTCTGGATTTCGATGTTCACCACGGCAATGGCACCGAGGACGTGTTCCGCGGTAACGAGCATGTGCTGTTCTGCTCCAGCTACCAGAACCCGCTGTTTCCGTTTACCAGCGATACCAGCACACCGGGCCGGCTGATCAAGTCGCCGCTGCGCCCGGGTACGGGCGGGCATGTCTTTCGCAAGGCGATCGAGCGCGACTGGCTGCCGGCGTTGGATGCGTTCGCGCCCGAGATGATCTTCGTCTCGGCGGGTTTCGATGCCCACCGCTCGGATCCGCTGGCCGATCTCATGCTCGAAGCCGAGGATTTCGCCTGGGTGACCGAGCGCATTGCCGAGGCGGCCGCACTGTATTGCGACGGTCGGCTGGTGAGTACGCTCGAGGGCGGCTACGCGCTGGATGCACTGGCCGCGAGCGCGGCCGTGCATATCGACGTACTGTCGCGCGCCGGCGAATGAGTCTCGCGTCGTGGTCCCGCGCGCGCGCGGCGATGGCCGGATTCCTGCTGTGCGCGCTCTGGCTTGCGCCGACCTGGCCGGCCGGCGCCGATGAGGCCGTCGGGACGGATCATGAGCCGAAGCCTCCGTCTGAGGCCGCTCGCGATGCGAAGGGTCCGACCGATTTCCTGGAATTCAGCAGCACGCTGACCGCCGACTGCATGCTGCATCGGTCGCAGCTGCGCCAGATTGCCAATACCAGTGCCGACCGAGCGATCCGTGTGGTGCTCTGGAGTTATACCGGCAAGACACGCAGCCAAGGCAGCAGTACCAAGACCCTCCAGCCCGGCGCGGCCCCCGTGCCGCTGGGCTGTGACGGCACGAGCGGGCTGCAACGCCGCTGGGAGATCGAGTCCGCCGAGTTCGTCGAACCCGGCGGTACCAATGACTAGCCTGCGACCGGAGCCCGCCCGGGCCGATTGAACCAGAACGCCAGGGCCAGGGCCGGCAACCCGAACACGGCGGCCGTGAGCCACAGCTGGGCGTGGGTCATCGGCACCGGGCCGCCGCCGGGAATGGCTACGGCCAGACCGGCGACGATCAGTGCCGCGCGCAGCGGCCACTGCAGCAGCGTATGCCGACAGAGGTTGCCCACGCCCAGCAGATAGCCCTGCATCGCTCCGGCGATGAGTACCACGCCGATCACGGCTTCGGTGAACACGTACAGAATCTGGATCGCGCTGCCCTGCAGGATCAGCGCGGGGTTGAGCACGAACAGGAACGGAATGAAGTAGATGATGCTGCCCAGACGCATGGCCTGGAAACCGGTCGCCATCGGCCGCGCGCCGGCCAGCGTGGCGGCAGCGAATGCGCCCAGGGCCACCGGCGGGGTGATATAGCTGAGCATGCCCCAGTAGAGAATGAACAGATGCACGGCCAGCGCATTCATGCCGCCGCCGTTGACCAGTGCCGGGGCCAGGGCGACGGCGAGGAAGATATATGCTGCGGTGACGGTCATGCCGATGCCCAGGATGAAGCTGGTCGCAGCCCCCATGAACAGCAGCACGAGCGTGCTGCCACCGGCCAGGTAGATCAGATCGTTGGCAATGGTGCCGGACAGACCCGTCACCGACAGCGCACCAACGAGCAAGCCGACGCCCGAGAGGATGGCAATCAGTTCGGCGAACAGCTTGGCCGCGCCGAGGAAGAAATCCTTGACCTCGGCCCAGCCCCAGCGCTGGTAGGGCAGCACCTGGTTGATGATCAGCAGCAGCGCGGTGGCATAGAAGGGCGCGATCGCCTCCTGACGCAACACGAACAGCATCCAGATAAGCAGGATGAATACGAAGATGAAATACCAGCCTTCCTTGAGCGTCTGCTTGGTGGAGGGCAACTCATCCTTGGGTAGCCCTTTGAGTTCGTGGCGAGCGGCATAGGCATCGATCTGTATGAACAGGCCAAGGAAATACAGAACCGACGGAATCGCCGCGGCCATGGCGATATCGCCATAGGGAATATTCAGGAAGCTGGCCATGATGAAGGCGGTCGCGCCCATGACCGGCGGCATGAGTACGCCACCGGTCGAGGCGCAGGCCTCGACGCCTGCCGCATAAGACCGGCCGATGCCGACCCGGCGCATGGCCGGGATCGAGAGCACGCCGGTCGTCAGCACGTTGGTGATCACGCTGCCGCTCATCGAGCCCATCAGCCCGGAGGAGAAGATCGAGACCTTGGCCGGGCCGCCGCGGACATGGCCGAGCAGCGCGAACGCCAGATTGATGAAGAACTTGCCACCGCCGGTCTTCTGCAGGGCCACGCCGAACAGCAGGAAGCCGATCACCAGGTTGGCAAAGGCCTGCAGGGGAATCCCCATGATGCTCTCGCGCGACATCGCGTGGTAGATCGCGGTCTGCGGCCAGCTCGAAGGAAAGCCCTTGATCGGGCCGGGCATGACGTCGGCGAAGATCGGATAGATGCTCGCCAGGCCGACGATGATCGCGATCGGCAGGCCGCCGGCTCGGCGTGTTGCCTCGATCACGAATGCCCACAGCACGAAACTCATGATCATCGCGTTACGGGGCGCGGCGTACTCCCAGCCCAGGTCGATGATATCGGTGGCGTTGTAGACAAAATAGCTGCAGGTCGCGAACGCGCCCGCGAACAGCACGATGTCGTACCAAGGTGGGCTGGTCCGTTTGGACTGGCCCCAGGCCGGCCACATGACGAACACCAGCGGCAGCATCAGCGTGACGACCGTATAGAAGAACTGGCTTTCGACCTGGGTAACGAACGACAGGTAGCCGAGGTTGAGCAGATAGTCGAGCGTGATGAGGGTCAGTGCGAGGGTGGCCAGACGGGGCAGCCAGGCCCAGGCGCCGGCGAGCGGCCGGATGCCCGACACCTCGGTCGCGGCGCTGTCGGTTTCCTTGATCGGTTCGTTGGGGGTCATGGGCGATGTCTGCCAGCGTTGCAGCGCAATGCGCGACGCGCATCACGCGAATGAGGGGGCGGTTGGGCAAACCGAAGACGGCGCGGCCCACCAAAGGCCGCGCCGTCATGACGTCATCCGGTTGGCGCTATTCGAAGACCGGGTCCATGTCAGCGCCCTTGAGCGCCTCGGCGCGCGCGCTCATCCAGCCTTTCTCGAACGCGGCGTCGTCGCTGGGCGGATCACCCGCGGTGTAGTCCTTCCAGGTCTTCATGAGGAGATTCTGACGCTCGACGAGCATGTCCTGATGGGCTTGCATCTCGTCGGTCCAGACGCCTTTCTCCTTGTAATACTTGACCACGGCGTCGTGGAAGGGAATCACCCATTCCATGTTCTGTTTGTCCAGCGCATAGCCGGCGTTACCGGGGGCTGCATCCTTGTATTTGTCGAAGTCCTCGATGAGCACCTTGATCAGGTTGTAGGCCGTCTGATCGTCCAGCCGGTCGTTGCCGATCAGGATCGGATAGGGGTAGCTGGCACCGATCCAGGGGTGGTCCTTGCCGTAGTCACCGGCGACCGAGGTGGCCTTGTGCGGCTGGAAGTAGGGCGCGACCTTCTTGAGCCGTTTCCAGCCTTCGGTGTCGTTCGGGTCCAGCGTGGGCCAGACGATGCCGCGCGGGCTGGCCGCCAGCTGCTGGGCGGGCGGCGCCACGCTCATGGTGAACGACGCATCGGCTTGGTTGGCGATGATGCCGTCGAACGAGCGGCCGTAGCCCGGATAGGTGACCTTCTCGACGTCGTCCCAGGTCAGTCCGCCGAAAGCCAGAAATGCTTCGGTCCCCTTGTTGAGCGCATCGTCACCGCGAATATAGGCTACGCGCTTGCCTTTCAGATCGGCCGGTGTCTTGACACCGGTATCACCGGCTACGGCCACGCCCAGGCCGAAGCTGGCCGTGGATGTGGCAATCACGCGGATCGGCTGAGGACCCCACTGACGCCCGGCGAACATCATCACGCCTTCGAAGCCGTAGTAGCTGGCGATGCCGCAGGCGCACAGTGGCACGCGGCCCAGCCGCAGCGGCGTCATGCGCGAGACATCGTTTTCCCCCGGTAGGATACGCACCGACGTGCCGTATTCGTTCTGGAGAAGATTGCCGATCGACACCATCTGCGTATAGCCGGCCGAGCCGGTACCGTACGCGGTCATGGCCAGCGTGCGGGGCAGTTTGACGTCGCTGGCGGCCAGGGCCGCAGACGCGCTCAGAGCAATGGCGCCGGCAGACAGCGCCTTGAGTATCGGTCGCATGATGTTCTCCTCGAGGATCGGCGGGTGCGGACAATATACCGCTTTGTGAAATGCTATTTTATTAATAGCTAATTCACAGTAGACAGCGGCGCCGGGCGTGTCAACGGCAGCGACGCTCAGACTTTTGTCGCAGATAAATCCCTGTAATTAGCAGGTTTTATCCCATGCGCCCGCCTGTCCGGGCGTCAATGCGGCGAGATGTGCCGGACTCGGTCGTGGGCAGCCGGTCGTGTCGCGCAAGTCGGCTTGCCCAGCCAGCGTTCCACAGCGATCCGGTCTTGTCCGAGGCCTCGTCTTCGTCGATAATTGCAAATAATTCGCATTAACATTGTTCGATTCGCGGCCTCGAGAATGCCGGGCCGCCGGGCGCGAAGCCGCCCTCTTTTTCATTCCTCCGGGGGACCGACATGAGACAGTTCTGGCACGCAGGCACGGCAATCGTCTGTTTGGGCGCGGGTTTGGGCCAGGCCGCCTGGGCCGCGGACGCCGATGCCGGGCGTTCGGCCGACACGTTGTCGCTGGGCGCAATCGATGTGCAGAGTTCCGCCTTGGCGAGCGGCGATCGCCTGCCGGCGGCCAACTATGCCGGCGGTCAGGTTGCCAGCGGCGGACGGCTGGGCATCCTCGGCGAGAAGCAGGCCATCGATGTGCCGTTCAACGTGGTCAGCTTCACCTCCGAACTGGTTGACGATCAGCAGGCAGATACGGTGGCCGACGTGTTGGTCAACGATGCCTCGGTGGTCTCGGGACTGGGTTTTGGCAACTATGCCGAGCGCTACACCATCCGTGGATTCGAACTTCTCGGCGAGGATCTGGCCTTCGGCGGTCTGTACGGGGTGCTGCCACGTCAGATCGTGGCGACGAACTTCGTCGAGCGCGTGGAGCTATTCAAGGGGGCGAACGCCTTTGCCAACGGCGTGCCGCCGACCGGCTCGGGCGTGGGGGGTGCCGTCAACCTCGAGCCCAAGCGTGCGACCGACGATCCGCTGACTCGCCTGCGTGTGGGCTACGCGTCCGACAGCTACGGCGAGACCGCTATCGACGCGGGCCGTCGTTTCGGCGAGAACAAGCAGTTCGGCGCGCGGGTCAACCTGGCCTACGGTGACGGCGATACCGCCATCGACCACGAGCACCGGGAGAATATTTCCACGGCGCTTGCGCTGGATTTTCGCGGCGAGCGCAGTCGTGCGTCCCTGGATGCCGGGTATCAGAAGCAGGATATCGACGGCGGCCGCTCGATCGTGCGCCTCGGGCCCGACCTGCAGTCGGTACCGGCAGCGCCGGATGCCGAGACCAACTACACGCCGGAGTACACCTTCAGTCGTCTGGAAACCGTATTCGGCATGCTGCGCGGCGAATATGACGTCAGCGACGCCTGGACGGTCTATGCAGGGATCGGCGCCAACGATACCGACGAGCTCGGTGAATACGCCTCGGTCACGCTCGACAACGCCAACGGCGATGCCAGCGTCGGCCGTCTCGGCGTGCCATACGAAGCCCAGGCATTCGCCGGCCAGGGCGGCGTACGCGGCAGTTTTCTGACCGGTCCGGTCAGTCATAGTCTGAACCTCGGCTATGCCGGGTTCTATCGCAAGACGAGCTCGGCGTTCACCTTCGCCCCGGCCACGCCGAACAACACCAATATCTATGATCCGGTGAATCTGGATTCGCCGGCCACGACATCGGCATCGGGCGATCTGGATAATCCCAACGTGCGCAGCCGTACGCGTGCCGACGGGGTGGCGCTCTCGGACACGCTGGGCTTTGTCGACGACCGGGTGCTGCTGACGCTCGGGGCACGCTATCAGGCGATCGAGGTGAACAACTACAGCTACGAGGGCGTGCTCGATCGCGACAACCGGCCCGACGACGACAAGATCTCGCCGGTCTACGGGCTGGTGGTCAAGCCGTGGGAGAACGTGTCGCTGTATGCCAACCATATCGAGGCCCTGCAACCCGGTGACGTGGCACCTAACACCGCGAACAATCCGGGAGTGACGATCGGCATCGCCGAATCCAAGCAGAACGAGATCGGCGCGAAATATGCGGGCTCTCGGTTTGGCGGCGGTATTGCATTGTTCGAGATCGAACAGCCCAATGCGCGGCTCGATGATAACGGCGATTTCGGCTATTTCGGCGAGCAGCGTAACCGCGGGGTGGAGCTGAGCTTCCACGGTGATGTCGTGGACGGCTTGCGACTGATCAGCAGTGCCACCTGGATTGATTCGAAGCTCCAGGATACCGGTGACGGCACGACCGAGGGCAACCATGCCATCGGCGTTCCGGAATACCGCCTGGTGGTCGGTGGTGACTGGGACCTGCCGGGGGCACCGCGCTGGACGGTCGACGGCCGGGTCATTCGGACCGGCTCGCAGTATGTCGACGACGCCAACGATTTCGAGATCGACGGCTGGACCCGGGTGGACCTGGGCCTGCAGTACCGGATGCCGGCGGGACAGAGAACCGTCGTCTGGCGGGCGCGCGTGGAGAACGTGGCCGATAGCGACTACTGGGCCTCGGCGCAGGGTGGCTATCTCACCCAGGGCGATCCGCGCACGTTCAAGCTGTCGGCCATGGTGGATTTCTAGCCTTTAGCAACCATGGGCCCGGGAATGCCCGGGCCCGCGGACAGTGTTGGCCAGGTCGTGCAGCGCCAAGCCCGCGCCGGGCCATTACCGGCCCGACTCCGGCGCAATTCCGGTCAATCCGGGCCGATCGGTCGCCCGGGCCGTGCGCAGGCGCTGATCGGGCTGGAGAAAACGCCAGGGCCGGGGGCGTGCCCCGAGGCGCCGTCCGGCTAGCGCGAGAAGTCGTCGGGGAGCCTGACCAGCGTGGCGCCCCAGGACAGGCCGACCCCGAAGCCGACCAGCAGCAGCAGGCCGCCGGGTTTGATCTGGCCGTTGGTCAACGCCCGCTTCATGGCGATCGGCACGCTGCAGGACACGGTGTTGCCGATATCCTCCATGCACACCACGAACCGTTCGGCCGGCAGCGCCAGTTTCTTGCGGATACCTTCCAGTACGGTCGCGCTGGCCTGATGGGGGATCACCGCGTCGATATCGTCCAGGCTTACCCCGGCCTTTTCGCATAGCTGGGTGACCGCCTGGGGGACTTCGCGCAAAGTGAACTCGATCACCGCACGCCCGTTCATGTAAATGTTGTGGTCCGAACGCGTGTTGCCGTGGCGGTCGGTGTACTCCTCCGAGGGCGTGGCATGACCGCGGTTACGCATGCCGCTGTTGGGCACGATCAGGTCCTGGGCGCCGGATCCATCGGTACCATAGATGAACGGGCCGATCGTGGATTCTCCCTCGGCGGCGCTCATCAGGGTGGCGGCCGCGGCATCGCCGAACAGCGCGCGCACGCTCTTGTCGCCGGGGTTGACGAATTTGCTGTAGGTGTCGGCGGTGATCAGCAGCAGGCGTTTCGACTGGCCGGTCTCGATCAGGGCCTTGGCCACGCCCAGCGCGTAGATGTACCCCGAGCAGCCCAGGTTGATGTCGAGCGCGCCGATATGCGTGGGCAGGCCGAGGCGTTCCTGGATCAGACAGGCGGTGGTCGGGGCCAGATAATCCGGCGACTGGGTGCAGAAGATCAGGTAATCGATCTCGGCGGGGTCAATGCCGGTGCGTTCGAACAGCCGCTGCGCGGCGATCACGCCGAAATCCGAGGCGCATTCGTCATCATTGGCGACATGGCGCGCGCGGATGCCGGTCTTTTCGGCAATCTTTTCCAGCGGCCAGTTGGGAAAGCGCGCCGCGATCTCGTCGATCGATTCGGTCCGCTCGGGGAGCATGTATTCGATGGCGTTGATGACCGCAGACATTATTCGGGTACCCGGGGATGGAACGGACAATCACGTAGCAACGGTTTTCTCCCGATCAACTGATGGCCACATGGGCCTGAACCGCCTGTAGGCCACAACGACAGGCGGACAATATCGACACCCGAAGCGCCCGCGTCAACGCCGGTCGTTCGCATTCTGCGAGACCGTGCGGTTCCGGTTTCATCCGGTGCCGCGCGTTTCGCGCCTTCGAGTCCGCCATGGTAGCGGCCTTGGGCGCGCTTTGCCTGTTGCGTGTCCGACACCGGTGCCCGGCCGGTGCGCCGCCAGCCCGGCGTGCGGGCCTGCCTACCGATGGGCAGATCTGTGTCGAAGCCGTGCAGGTTACGATGAACTAACGCGGGCAGCCACATACTCATGCTCGTTATTCGACACGGTGGCGCGAGGGCGCACAGATGAGCGACAGGCGAGCCAGCACGGCACGGTTTCGGCCGCGGATCGGGGTGCACGCGTTCACGCTGCTGGTGGCGCTGTTCATCGTAGCGGTAGACAACCGCGAATTCTGGCAGCAGCTCGACGCGGCCGCGCATCTGACCGAGATATCGAACTGGCCGTTCGCGATCGCCGTCGCGGTATTCCTGGTGGCCGCACTGTCTTTTCTGATGTCGTTGTTCGCCTGGCGCTATCTCTACAAGCCGTTCGTCATCGGTTTGCTGTTGATCGCCTCCGTCGTGGCGTATTTCATGACGACTTATGGCGTGGTCATCGACGATACGATGCTCGCCAACACGGTCGAAACCGACAGCGCCGAGGCGGCCGGACTGTTCAGTCTGGCGCTGGTCTGGCATCTGCTGATCACGGGCGTGCTGCCGGTTGTGATCGTGCTCTGGGTTCGTCTCGATTACCGGCCGTTCTGGCGGGCGCTTGCCTGGCGCCTCGTGTTCGCCCTGATCATGCTGGGCGTGGCCGGCGGCGCGATCGGCGCCCAGTATAAGAGTTTCTCGCTGGTACTGCGCCAGAACCGGGACCTGCGGATGTTCATCAATCCGACTTATGCGATTTACTCGGCGAGCCAGTTCCTCACCCGCAGCGCAGAGGCCGAGAACATCCCACTCAAGCACATTGGCCAGGATGCGACGCGTACGTCGGCTGCCGGCAGCCGCGCTCGCCGCAAGATCCTGATCGTGGTGGTCGGCGAGACCACGCGCGCGGCCAACTGGGGGCTCAACGGCTACGAACGCGATACCACGCCGGAACTGGCCGTCCGCGGCGTGCTGAACTTCGGCGATGCCCATTCCTGCGGCACGTCCACGTCGGTGTCGGTGCCGTGCATGTTCTCGCCGCTGACGCGTAAGAACTACGACGAGTACGAGGCGCGCCATTCCGAGAACCTGCTGGACGTACTCGCGCGGGCCGGTGTGGCGGTGCACTGGCAGGAAAACCAGGCTGGTGGCTGCAAGGGCGTCTGCGAGCGCGTGCCCACCGAGAACATGCGGGCCCGGCGAATCGAGGGCGTCTGCGACGCGGATCATTGTCTCGACGAGGTGTTTCTGCACGGCCTGTCCGCATCCCTGGACGACGGCAAGGGCGATCTCGTGATCGTCATGCATACGATGGGCAGCCATGGGCCGGCCTACTACGAGCGTTACCCGAAGGATTTCGCCGTCTTCGGCCCCGAGTGCCGCAGCAACCGGCCCGCCGACTGTTCTCGCGCCGAACTCGTCAACAGCTACGACAACACCGTTCGCTATGTCGATCACATCGTGGCCTCGCTGATCGACAAGCTCAAGACCCGTGCCGATGCAGCCGATACGGCGCTGATCTATCTGTCCGACCACGGCGAGTCACTGGGCGAGAACGGGCTCTACCTGCACGGCTTCCCCTACATGGTCGCGCCCTCCGAACAGACCCATATCCCCATGGTGGCCTGGCTTTCGCCGGGCTTCATGCGCGACTCCGGACTGGCGCCCGCCTGTCTGGCCCGGGCGACCGGTGAGCGGGTCAGTCAGGACAATCTGTTCGACACCGTGCTGGGGCTCATGGATGTGCAGGCCACGGTCTACGATCCGGCCGAGGATCTTTTCGCCAACTGTCGCCAGGCGGGTGCGAACGGCCAAAAGCCGGCGGACTAGTCCGCGCGCAGGGCGTAGCGGCCGCTTCCGAGCAGTGCCACGGCCACGGCCACGAACAGAAAGAACGCCTGCAGTTCAATCGCCCAGCCGCCCTGGGGGCCCAGCGACAGGATCTGGCCGGTATGCGCCAGCAGTAGCGCGAACACCATGTTGATGATGACAACCACCGCGGCCGGGCGTGTGAACGCGCCTGCAATCAGCAGGATCGGTGCCACGATCTCGCCAAAGAACACGCCGTAGGACAGCGCCTGTGGCAGGCCGTAACCGGCAAGCATGGCCTGTACGCCGTCGATGCCGCCGGTGATCTTGGCAAAGCCGTGGGCGATCAGCAGCAGGCCCAGGGTCAGCCGCAGGATGAGTTTGCCGATGTCGTCGGCCAGATATCGGTTCATGGGCAGGGCAACGAAAGAGATCGACGAATTCTAAACTGCACGGTGCGAATCAGCGAGCACGAGCAGTGCGCAGTCCGCATCAGCCCTCGGGCTAGGTTCGATCGCGCCGAGCCGTGGCCAGCCGGGTCTTGAGTGCACAGCCGCTGCAACTGGTGCACCCTCCGCTCGCACAGCCGCCGGCCCGGTCGGTCGCCGGTGCAAGCCAGCGCCCCAGCCGCTGAAGCGGTGCGGGCCGGTGGGGCTGGGTCAGCGAGGCCGCCAGCGCCGCCTGGAAACGCAGCGACGTGGCCGGCAGGAAGCGCCGAATGGCCGCCACGCTGCAGATCAGCAGCAGTGTCGCGAGCACCACGGCCTGGAACACCAGGAATAGCGACATGGTCTGAGCTCCTCGATCAGCCGCCGGCGATCAGCCGGGCGATCTGGAAGGTGGCGAACGATGCCAGATAGGCCAGCCCGAAAAGATAGCCCGTGGCCGCGGCAACGACCCGCCAGGAATTGGTCTCGCGGCGGATCACGGCCAGGGTGGACAGACACTGCGGCGCAAAGACATACCAGGCGAGTAGCGATAGCGCCGTGGCCAGGCTCCACTGGTTGCCGATGAGCGTGCCCAGCTGTTCGCTGACGCTGGCCTCGTTGCCGGACATCGCATAGACAGTGCCGAGCGCGGAAACGGCGACTTCGCGTGCGGCCATGCCCGGTACCAGCGCTACACAGATCTGCCAATTAAAGCCGATCGGTGCGAACACATATTCCAGACCATGGCCGAGCATGCCGGCGAAGCTGTAGTCGATCGCAGGGCCCGGCGCGCCGGCCGGGGCGCCCGGAAAACTGGCCAGGAACCAGAGCAGTACGGTGAGCACGAAAATGATGCCGCCCACACGGCGCAGAAAGATCCGCGCGCGTTGCCATAGCCCGAAAGCGATATCGCGCGGGTTGGGCAGCCGATAGGGCGGCAGTTCCATCATCAGGGCGTGTTCGCTCTGGTCGCGGCGCAGCCGCTTCATCACCCAGGCCACGCACATGGCGCTGACGATGCTGGCGACATACAGACCGAACAGCACCATCCCCTGCAGGTTGAACAGCCCGAGCACGCTCTGCCGTGGAATGAAGGCGGCGATGAGCAATGTATAGACGGGCAGGCGCGCTGAACAGGTCATCAATGGCGCGACGAGAATCGTCGCCAGCCGGTCGCGCGGGTCGGAGATGCTGCGGGCCGCCATGATGCCGGGGATCGCGCAGGCAAAACTCGACAGCAGCGGAATGAAGGCCCGGCCGGTCAGTCCGGCCTTGAACATGATCCGATCGAGCAGAAACGCGGCCCGGGGCAGGTAGCCGGACTCTTCCAGCATGAGGATGAACAGGAACAGGATCAGAATCTGTGGCAGGAAGACGAGCACCCCGCCCAGGCCCGCGAACAACCCGTCAGTGACCAGGCTGTGGAGAGCGCTATCGGCAGGAAATACCGACGCCGCGTGCGATCCGAGCCAGCCGATGCCGGTTTCGATCCAGCCCATCAACGGCTCGGCCCAGGAAAACACCGCCTGGAAGATCAGAAACATCATCACGGCGAGGGCAGCCAGGCCGACCACCGGATGCAACAGCCAGCGGTCGATGGCGTCATCCGTGGACCGGGCCTGGACAGGCATCTGTACGGCCGCTTGCATCAGATGACGGACCTCGCCATGCAGGTCGGACCCCGGTACGGCCGGCGGCCGCGGCAGATCGGTATCCAGCTGTGCGATCAGCGCGGCGACGCCGTCGCGCCGTACGGCCACCGTCTCGATCACCGGCATGGCCAGACCGCTGGCCAGGGCCTGTCGATCGATACGAATACCACGGCGACGGGCGCTGTCCATCATGTTCAGTGCGACCACCATGGGACGGCCGAGGCGGGCCAGTTCCAGCACGAAGCGCAGGTGCAGACGCAGGTTCGTGGCGTCCACCACGCACACGATCAGATCCGGCGGGGCCTCGTCGGCGTGGGTGCCGTTGCAGATCGACTCGGTCACGCGCTCGTCCGGGCTGGCCGAGCTCAGGCTGTATGCCCCGGGCAGATCGAGCAGGCTGAACACGCGGCCCGACGGGGCCTGCAGCCGGCCCTCCTTGCGCTCGACGGTCACTCCCGCGTAGTTGGCGACCTTCTGATGGCTACCCGTCAGCCGGTTGAACAGCGCGGTCTTCCCGCAGTTCGGGTTGCCCGCCAGTGCGATTCTCAGCGTCGCGGCGCTCATGCGGGCCGGCTCGTATCGACTTCCACGCGGGCGGCCTCGCTTGCACGCAGAGCAAATCGCGTGGACCCGATACGCACCAGAATCGGATCGCCGCCCAGCGGTGCCCGGGCGACGATCTGCAGCGGCTCGCCGTCGACAAACCCCAGATCACGCAGCCGCTGGGCGATGACGTCCGGTGCCTGGCGGTCGGTAACCTGGCGCACGACCGCGGGTGTATCCGATGGAAGTTCTGAAAGACGCAAGCGTTGGCCGCCGAAGGAATGAGAACTATTCGTATTGTACTCGCAAGTATTCAGCCATGCGAACCCGAGATGGGAGGGTGCTGGCTTTTGATAATGATTCGTATTTGCCTTATTCTGCAACCGTTCCCACGTCACAGTGGCCAAGCCGAGCCCGGCGTCGCGGAGAAGCCCATGTTCGAATTCAATGCCTGCCGCTTCGAGGTCAACGGGCGATGCCTGCTCGAGGCGTCCGATCTATGCTTCAAGCAAGGGTTGGTGTACGGGCTGATCGGGCACAACGGCTCCGGCAAGTCGACGCTGCTCAAACTCATGGCGCGCCAGCAGTGCGCAAGCTGTGGTGAGGTCTGTCTCAACGGCCGGGCGGTCGACGACTGGGGGCACCGTGAGTTCGCCCGCGAAGTCGCTTATCTGCCCCAACAGCTGCCCAGCGCGACCAGCCTCACCGTGCGCGAGCTGGTAGCCTTCGGGCGCTATCCCTGGCATGGCTTGCTCGGGCGCATGAGCCGCAAGGATCGCGAGCAGGTCGATCGCGCACTGGATCTGACCCATACCACCGAATTCGCCGATCGCATGGTGGACACGTTGTCCGGCGGCGAACGTCAGCGTGTATGGCTGGCCATGCTGCTGGCCCAGGGCAGCCGGTTCTTGCTGCTGGACGAGCCGCTGTCCGCGCTGGATATTGCCCACCAGGTCGATACGCTGGCACTGATCCGCGAGCTGACCACCACGCTCGGCATCGGTGTGATCATCGTGCTCCACGATGTCAACATGGTCTCGCGCTACTGCGATCAGCTGGTTGCGCTGCGCGGGGGCCGGCTGCTGGCCCAGGGCAGCCCGAACGAACTCATGCAGGACGCCACGCTGGAGGCAATCTACGGCATCCGCATGCGCGTGATGGCGCATCCGACCGACCACCATCCGATCGCCGTCGTTCAATGAGCCGGCGCAGGCGCCGAGCCTTGCCCGGTGTCCTGCACCGGCTTGCCGTTCTGCTGGTCGGTCTGACCGTGCTGGCCGGGCCTGTAGTCGTGGCGGCAGCGGCCAACGGCGAGACGGGCCAGGACGCAGCGCCGCCACGAGTCGCCGCGATCGATTGGGGGCAGGCACAGACATTGACCGCGCTGGGTGTACCGCCGGTTGCGGCCGCGCAGACCGACAGCTACAACATCTGGGTAGGCGCCCCCAAGCTCGACGCTGCGACCCGCGAGTTGGGCCTGCGCGCACAGCCGAACATGGAGCTTTTGTCCCAGCTCGATCTCGATCTGATCACGATCACTTCGATGTATGCATCGGCTGAACCGCGCCTGTCGCAGATCGCGCCGGTCAAGTCGATCGATATCTATCAGCGCAGCGGCGATGTCTGGACCAACACGCTGGCCGCCACGCGGGAACTTGCTGCGGCGGTCGGACGCCCGGCGGCCGCTGAACGCCTGATCGAAAAGACCCAGCGTCAGATCGCCCGGTACGCCCGCCAACTGGACGGAGATACGCCGCCGCTGCTGGTCGTCCAGTTCATGGACGCACGTCATGTGCGCGTATACGGCCAGCGCAGTCTGATCGATTCGACCATCGAGCAGATGGGCCTGACCAACGCCTGGCAGCAGCCCACGCTCATGTGGGGCTTTGCGCTGGTGCCCATCCAGCGCCTGGCAGCGATCGACGATGCGCTGATGGTCGTCATGGGGCCGATTCCGGTCGGCGTGGAAGCCGAGCTTGCCGACAGCGTGGTCTGGCAGAGCCTGCCGACGGTCCGCCGCGGGGCGCTGGTGCATATTCCGGGTGTATGGAGTTACGGCGGGCTGCCGTCGACCACGCGCTTCGCCCGGTTGATCGTGGCCGCGCTGGCCGACTATGCCGGGCCAGCCACGGCCGACGCAGCGGACAGCGCATCGGCGTCCTCCGCTTCGTGAGATTGTCCCGGCCTGCGATGACGCCTGCCCGGCTGTGCGCGCCGCTGATGCTGGTCCTGCTCGGGCTGATGGTCTACACCCTCAACCAGACCGCCCAGGGCATCGGCCCCTGGGGTCTGCTGTTCGGAAGTGATATCAAGGCCATAGTGGTGCGCTACAGCTGGGCGCCGAGCCTGGCGGTGGCCCTGTTGGGCGGCGCGGGGCTGGGCCTGGCGGGCGTTCTGCTGCAACAGACCTTGCGTAACCCGCTGGCGTCGCCCACCACCCTGGGTGTGGCCAGTGGCGCGCAGCTGGCACTGCTGGTCGCGACGCTGTTCGCGCCCTCGCTCGTGGTCTGGTCGCGCGGCGGTGTGGCGTTTGCAGGCGGCGCACTGGCCCTGGGTCTGGTTTTCGGGCTGGCCTGGCCGCGTCGGCTGGCCCCGACGGTGCTGGTGCTCGCCGGCATGGTGGTCAATCTCTATGCCGGCACGCTGTCGCTGGCCCTGATTCTTTTCAACCAGGAAGCCTTGCAGGGCATGATGATCTGGGGCGCGGGCTCGCTGACCCAGGACAACTGGAGCGGCGTGGTCTATCTGCTGCCGCGTCTGGCGCTCGGGCTGATCGGCGCGCTGCTGCTCAGTCGGGCACTCGCCTTGCTCGATCTGGACGAGGTCAACGCGCGTAATCTGGGGGTTTCACTGCTGTGGCTGCGCCTGGCCAGCCTCGGTCTGGCCGTGTTCGTAGCCGTGTGCGTGGTGGCCCGGCTCGGCAATATCGGCTTCATCGGCCTGGCCGCCCCCGCGATCGTGCGTATTGCCGGGGCGCGCACGTTCAAGGCGCGCCTGCTATGGGCGCCCGTGCTGGGTGCACTGCTGCTGGCGCTGGCCGATCAGGCGCTCAACGTGTTCGCGGGCAGCTCGGCCATGCTGGTGCCCACCGGCGCGGTCACCGCCGCGCTCGGCGCGCCGTTGCTGCTGTGGCTTATCCCACGCTTGAGCATGGCCCGCAGCGCGCCCACCAGCGGTGCGCTCAATGCGCCGGTTCGACGCCGTTCGCCCCGACGTTTCATCGCATTTCTGGCCCTCGCTGCACTGCTCATGGCCGTGATCGGGCTGCTGGTCGGCCAGGGCAGCACTGGCTGGCACTGGCCGTGGAGCCTGGCCTGGTCGGAATCCGGCGCCTGGCGGCTGCCACGGGTGGCCGCCGCGGCGGCGGCCGGCATGATGCTGGCGCTGGCCGGCACCATCATCCAGCGCGTTTCAGGCAATCCGCTGGCCAGTCCGGAAGTCCTGGGCATCAGCGCCGGTGCGGGACTGGGGCTGCTGGGGCTGCTGCTGTTCTTTCCCGAGGTCTCAACGGGGTGGTCGCTGACGGCCGGCACCATCGGCGCGCTGGCCACCCTGGGGCTGCTGATCGCGGTCAATGCACGCTCGGGCTTCGAGCCCGAGCGGCTGCTTCTGACCGGGATCAGCGTGATGTTCCTGTTCACCGCGGTCCAGCAGATCGTCATGGCCGGGGGCGACCCGCGCGTGCAGGGGGCGCTGGCCTGGATTCTGGGTTCGACCTATTCGGTGTCGCTGCCGCGCGCGTTGCTGGTCATGGCCGTGGCCGTCGCACTCATCGCCCTGGCACGGCCATTCGCGATCTGGCTGGATCTGCTACCGTTGGGCGGGCCCACGGCCCGGGCGCTGGGGCTGGACGTCGATCGCAGCCGGCTGTTCCTGCTTCTGCTGGTGTCGGTGCTCACCGCGGGGGCCACGCTCATCGTCGGCCCGCTGAGCTTCGTGGGGCTGCTGGCGCCGCATCTGGCCCGAATTCTTGGCCTGTCGCGCGCGCGTGAACAGATGGCCGGCTCGATCGTGCTGGGCGCGCTGTTGATGATCGGCGCCGACTGGCTCGGCCGTGAACTGATCTTTCCGTTCGAGCTGCCCTCGGGCATGGTCGCCACGCTGCTCGGCGGCGGCTACTTCATGTGGCGGTTGCGCCGTCTCTAGACGGCTGGCTGGCCGCGCCCGTTGCACGCGGCTGACCGGCCGCCGAGCGTCGATGGGCGGCGGTCGGTCGCGATGACCACGCCTGTCCGGGCCGCGTTTCGTTCAGCCGCGGCCGATCCGTGCGACCGCGTCGGCCGTGGCGGCATCGCGGGTGGCCCCGGTGAGTTCCACCAGCTGGCCGCTGCGCATTTCCAGCAGGCGATCGGCGTGTTCGAAATAGTGATCGTCATGACTGATCGCGAACACGGTATGGCCACGCTCGGCGAAGGCCGGCAGCAGTTCGCGATAGAACACGCGCCGGAATACCGGGTCCTGGTCGGCGGCCCATTCATCCAGCAGCAGGATATCGCGCGTTTCGGCCAGGGCGAGCATGAGCGCCAGCCGCTTGCGCTGTCCCTGCGACAGCTGGGTATCGAGAATGCGTTCCTCGGCCAGAACGAGCTTGCCTTCCAGTCCCAGACGCCGACGCCAGTCCTCGATGAACGCTGCCGGCGCCGGCGTGCCATCGTCGCCGATCAGCTGATCGAACAGGTGGAAGTCGGTGAACACGGCGGCGAACAGTCGGCGTAGCGACGCCCGCCGATCGGGATCGACGACCACGCCGTCGACCAGGATCTGGCCGGATTTAACGGCATACAGGCCGGTCAGCACGCGGGCGAGCGTGGTCTTGCCGCTGCCGTTGCCGCCGATGAGAAAGACCAGCTCGCCGCGCCGGAGAGTGAGATCGATCGGGCCAATGGCAAACCCGTCGGCCGTGTCGTGTTCGTCGCGGTCGTAGGCGAAACACACGCCGCGCAGTTCGAGCGTCTGCCAGTCGCGGCTGATCGGCTCCGGCGTGTCGAAATCCGGCGTGTAGTCGGCCAATGCAAGTGCGCGCAGCTTTTCGAAAGCCACTTCGGCGGCGATCAGCGTCGGCAGTGCTCCGACCGCACCGATTAGCGGCGTACGCAGAAACAGGATGGTCAGCGAGTAGGTGGCCGCCACCGTGGGCGTGGCCCAGCCCAGGCCGTTGGCCAGAAAGAACACCAGCCCGATCGCGCCGAGCATCATGATGTTGGCCCAGTTGTTGGCCGACAGATGGAAGGTATCGGCCCGGATGATATGGCGTCGGTAGCGCTGGGCGTCGGCGGTGTAGACCTCGTCGAACAGGCGCTGCGCGCGCGCCCGGTTGAGCCCGAGTTCCTTGCGTCCGCCGATCACCGTTTCGTAGTCGCGATACAGCGCGTCCTCGGCCTCGCGCACGAGCCGGATATGATGATAGACCCGGCGTACCAGCCAAGACCCGACGGCCATGGTGGCCGCGATCCAGGCCGCGGTCACGACCAGAATCGACGGCGACAGCCAGCCCAGATAGATCACGCAGGCCAGGGTGAGTATCGTGCCCTGAACCAGTTCGGGCAGACGCACGAAGGCGATGGTCACGTTGCGGACATCGGCCGACAGGGCGGCCAGCAGACGGGCACTGCCCAGACGCTCGACGCGTTCGATATCGGTATCGAGAATACGCTTGACCAGACGCGACCGCAGATCGAACACGAAACGGTGACCGAGCGTGGTCAGGCCGAGCTGGGCGCCCAGCGACACCGCCAGCAACAGCACGACCAGCCCGAAGAACGCGGGCAGTGCGCCCAGCGGATTACCGCCGGCTTCGATCAGGCGGGCATTGATGAAGGCGATCACACCGATGCCCAGCCCGGCGCTGACCAGGCTCGCAATCAGCACGGTCACGAACGCCGCGCGATAGTCGCGCATGATCAGTCGCAGCAGTTCCATGGGCGGTTATCCGGAGGCGCGTTCGAGGACGGGAAACCGCATGGCACGCGGGCAGTTCGCGCACAGATCCCATCGGGCGTCGAGATCGCGCATGCAGCACAGGCGGCGGCACTGATCGACGGGCCGGCCGTCGCCGTCCATTGTACCGGGCGGGCAGCGCTTGTAGGCACGGTAGAAAGGGTTGAAGCCACCGTCCGGGCGATCGCGACGGCTCAGCAGGTCGCGAACTGCGATGCGTGGCGCGCGGGGCGCTTGCGCCTGGCGATCCAGCTCGTCGAGCGCCCAGGCGATATAAGTCGAGGCGTTCGACCAGAACACCCGGGGCGCAAGCCGGCAATGAGCGGACAGAGCGTTCACCACCGGCGTGAACACCTCGTCGATCAGTGCCGACAGGTCGTGGCCGGCGTGGGCAGTGCCCGGTGTATCGGCAAGCCGGAAATAAGCCGGCGTGCCGTCGTCGCGGCTGGCCAGTGCCAGGCCGTCCAATGTCAGGGGCAAGGCTCGCCCGCTGCCCAGTTGGGCCACGAGCGTGGCGATGCCGAGCCGGCTGAAGAACCATTTCGACCACTGCGAAGCCGCCGCACGCGGTTCGTAGGTGTCGTGCGCAGCCGAAAAACATGCCAGACGTTCGGACAGTGACGCCGGCTCGATCAGTCGGCGCATCGGCACAGTCGCCGGATCCCACGCGGCCGGGCGCAGCGCATCGGCAAAGCCGGCGAGGTTGTCGTGGAAATACGAGGGATAAAGCGCCGCGACCATAGACACCGACCGCTACGGCGTCGTACCGCGCGTGGAATAAGAATCGTTATCAATACGGTAACGTGCCGGGCCGTCCCTGGCCAGCCATGTGTCACAACTCGGCAGCACCCAATCTGACATTACGCCTTGTCAGATAGTCCGAAAATTGCTATTTTTCATTTGCCGGCATTCCGCCGGCGTGTGAATCGATGCGACGGAGTGCGTCATGGCCGTGACCGATCTGCTGACCAAGCTCAACCCGCTGAAGTCCGATCTGAAGATCGATACCGATATGCATATCGCGATCGTCGGCGCCGGTTTTTCGGGGCTGGGCATGGCGATCCGCCTTAAGGAAGCCGGGATCGAAAACTTCACGATCCTGGAGCGGGCGGCCGATGTCGGCGGCACCTGGCGCGACAATCACTATCCCGGAGCGGCCTGCGACGTCGCCTCACATCTGTATTCGTTCTCGTTCGAGCAGAACCCCAACTGGTCGCGTGCGTTCGGCCAGCAGCCCGAGATATTCGACTATATCCAGCGTTGTACCGACAAATACGATCTGCGTCGGCATATCCGCTTCAATACCACCATCGTCTCGGCACGCTTTGACGAGGACGCCGGCGTGTGGATATCCCGCACTGCCGACGGCGAAGAGCTGACCGCGCATTTCGTGATCTCGGCGGTGGGCGCGCTGGCCGATCCGGCCTGGCCGAACATTCCGGGTCTGGACGAATTCACCGGCAAGCTGATGCATACCGCGCGCTGGGACGACGACTACGATCTGGCCGACAAGCGAGTGGCGGTCATCGGCTCCGGCGCCAGCGCGATCCAGGTCGTACCCGAAATCGCCAAGGCCGCCGGCGAGCTGACCGTGTTCCAGCGCACGCCCAGCTGGATCATGCCCAAGCCCGATCGGCCGATTCCTGCCTCCGAACAGGCCGAGTATCGCGAATCCGCCTACAAGCTGAAAAAGCGTCGCCTGCGGATCTACTGGGTGAGCGAGTTCTTCGCGCCGTTCGTCATTTCCGATCTGGGCTTTTTCAAGAAACAGGCCGAGGCGATGGCGCTCAAGCACATGCGCAAACAGGTGGCCGATCCGTCCCTGCGCGCGGCGGTTACGCCCGACTACCGCATCGGCTGCAAGCGCGTGTTGATTTCCAATGACTGGTATCCGGCACTACAGCAGGACAACGTCACGCTGATCGCCGACGGCCCGGCCCGTATCGAGGGCAATATCGTGATCACGCACGACGGGCGCCGGATCGAAGTGGATGCCATCGTCTGTGCCACCGGCTTCAAGGTACCCAGCAAGGCCGCGCCGTTCCCGGTCACCGGACGTCAGGGGCGTGATCTGAACACCGCCTGGGACGATGGCGCTGAAGCCTACAAGGGTGTGACGGTATCCGGCTTTCCCAACCTGTTCTTCCTGATGGGGCCGAATACCGGGCCCAGCCACACGTCGGTGCTGGAGTTCACCGAACAGCAGATGGACTATGCCCTGCAGGCCATAGCCCACGTTGCACGCCGCGGACTGAAGTTCATCGATGTGAAGAAGAAAGTGCAGGACAAGTTCAATCGCGGTATCCAGTGGCGAATGAAGCACACGTCGTGGACCTCGGGCTGCAACAGCTGGTATCTAACCGATTCCGGCAAGAACACCACGCTTTATCCGGGCTTCAACTGGGAGTACCGGCTGCGTTTGATGCGCTTCAAGCCGAGTGAATACGACGAGGTCAAGCGCGATAACGCAGTGTCCGCGCGTACCGATCGAGCCGCCTGAACACCACCTGCGCGGGCGCATAAAAAAGCCGGGGCGCACGCGCCCCGGCTTTTCCATCGGCATTCGCCGACGACGGATCAGCCCCGATCGGCTTATCCCGCTTGACCGCGGGTAACACGAAAGATCGTGCTGCCGGCGTCGTCACTGATGTACAGCGCGCCGTCGGCTGCCTGGGCCAGCCCGGCCGGCCGATGCTCGGCCTCGCCCGGCGAACGGATGGTGTCACTGCCGGTGAATCCCTTCGGTCCGGCGAAGGTCTTGTAATCGCCGCTGGGTTTACCGTCGGCGAACGGCTGGAATATCACACGATAGCCGGCCTGGGGGCTGGGCGCCCGGTTCCACGACCCGTGGAAGGCGATGAATGCGCCGTCGGCATAGCCTTTGCCCAGGCCCTCGCCTTGGCTGAACTGAATTGCCATTGGTGCCCAGTGGGCGGGATAAGCTGCGATCGGGTCCTCGAAGTTCTTACAGCGGCCAACCTTGTCACCGTCCCCGCCGTACTCGGGCCCGAGCACCTTCTTCTTCTGCTTCGGGTCGTAATAGCAGAACGGCCAGCCGAAGTTGTCACCTTCATCGACGGCGAACAGTTCCTCGGCCGGTAGATGGGCGCTTTGTTCCTGGGTGAACTCGTCCGGCCAGTTCGAATGCAGTTGGTCGCGCCCGTGCTGGGCCCCGTAGAGCTGGCCGTCGTGCCAGGCCAGCGCGAACATGTTTCGAATCCCCGTGGCAAAACGGGCATCCGGTGAGAATTTCTGTCCGGTATCGCTGGCCGAAAAACGCCAGATACCGCCATGTTCTTCTAGCAGGGGGCAGGGGTCCTGGCCTTTGGATCCGGGCGAGCGATCCTGTGCCTGACAGGCGTTGGACGGCGCGCCGATATTCACGAACAGCGAACCGTCATCGCTGACTGCCAGGCCTCGGGCCGAATGCGCGCTCTGCTGGGGCAGGCCGCTGACCAGATGTTCGGGCTCGCCCTCGGGCACGAGCGATTCGCCGAGTTTGTAGCGATAGATATCGGTGAGCGTGGCCGCATACAGCCAGCCGTCATGGATTGTCAGCCCGGTGGCACCGCCCTGACCGAAACTCTTGCGAGTGTCTGCCACTCCGTCGCCGTCGGTATCGCGCAGCGCCAACAGGGCGTGGCCGTCCACCTCGGTAGCCAGATTCACGTAGACGACGCCGTTGTCGGCGACCGCGAGATGCCGAGGCTGGCTGGCATCGGCGGCGAACTCGGTGGCACAGAAACCGTCCGGCAATGCCAGGCCTGCGGTATCGCAGCCTTCAGCGGCGAGGGCCGCGGGCACGGCCGCGAACGTGCCGGCAGCCAGCAGCGTGCCGCCGCACAGGATCCTGAAGGGCAGGTGTTTCATGACTCGTGGTCTGGGTTGAGTGTCGGCCCGGTTATAGCAGTTACCGTGAATGGTCGCAAAAAGCCAAAAAAACGATCAAGCAACTGTTGAAACGTTGCAGGGCGTCCCTATCTCTTCTGTCGTAATCAACGGGCCCGGCGGGTCGGGCCCGGCCAGACAGGAGGAATCATCATGTCCCTATCGCGTTATCAGCATCCGGCTTCCCCGGGCAGTCTGCTCGCCCAATTCAACGACGAGATCAACCGCATGTTCCTGCAGGACAACAACAGCTTTCCGTCTTTGACCGGCGGAAACTGGACACCGGCTGTGGATGTCCGTGAGACCGACCAGGCCTATTTCATCGAGGCCGAAGTGCCGGGCGTTGACCCCAAGGCGATCGAAATCACGCTCGACAAGGGCGTGCTTACGCTCAAGGGCGAGCGGCAGGACCATGACGCATCGGCAGATGCCGCCGATGATCGTGGTGCCGGTCAGGCCCGTTACCGCGAGCGCCGCTTCGGTGCCTTCGTACGACGTTTTTCGTTGCCCGAAACCGCCGACGAAGAGAACATCGTGGCGCAGGCCGACCACGGCGTGCTGCGTCTGACCATCCACAAGAAGCCGCAGCTGGAGCCGCGTCGGATCACCGTGCAGGTCTAGACCGGATCGCCGCCGAACGGCACGAGCGGGGCCTTGCGGCCCCGCTTTTTCCTGTATGACGCGTGGTCGGCGGCTTCAGTCGGCCGCGCGCAGGCTCGTCCAGGCCGGCTGGCGCAGGATATCGCGCAGGGCGATTACGCCCGAGGCGGTGATCACCAGCGTGGCCACGGCGATGGCGGCCAGCCACACCTCGCTGCGCCAGCTATAGCTCAGATCCAGTACCTGCGTGGCCAGTACGATGGCTGCTGCCTGGGCGACGATGGCCGCGAGCATCGATGAGCAAAGGCCGATCAGCGCACATTCGACCAGTGTGGCCTGGACCAGCCAGCGCGAACGCGCGCCCAACGCGCGCAGCAGGGCGGCTTCGCGCCGACGCTGGCCGAGACTGGCCTGCATCGCGGCCACCAGCACCACCAGACCGGCGGCCAGGGTGAAGCCGAAGACCAGTTCGACGGCCAGGCTCACACGGTCGACGAGCGTGGTCAGCTGATCGAGGATGGCATCGATATCGATCACGCTCACGTTCGGAAATGTTCGTACGAGGTCGACAATCAGCCCATGCCGTTCCGGCGGCAGGTAAAAGCTGGTGATATAGGTCGCCGGAAACCCGGCCAGGGTCTCCGGGGCGAACAGCACATAGAAATTGGCCTGCAGACTGGACCAGTCGATCGACCGGATACTGGTCACCTCGCCGGCGATCTCGCGTCCGGCGATATCGAAGCTCAGTCGGTCACCGAGGCCGGCATCCAGGCGCTCGGCCACCGACTCGTCGATCGACACACGTGGGGTGCCGGCATCGTTGGGATCGAACCAGCGCCCGGCGACGATTCGGTTGTCGGGCTTGAGCGTGGCGGTCCAGGACAGGTTGAGTTCGCGTCGGGTCAGTTCGCCGGCAGCTTCGGCACGCTGCGGGTCCGCATCGATGGCCTGCCCGTTCACCGCCGTCAGCCGGCCGCGCACCAGCGGATAGAACTGCGCATCGATTCCCTGGCCGTGCAGGTAGTCGGCGACCTGTGTGCGCTGGTCCGGCGTGATGTTGATCAAGAACCGGTTTGGCGCATCGGCGGCGATATCGGTCTGCCAGCCGGATAACAGATCGCCGCGTACGATCACCAGCATGAACAGCATGATCAGGCCGACGCCGAAGGCCACGATCTGCAGGATGCTGGCCGCTCGCCGTCGGCCGGTGGCGGCCAGTCCCAGGCGCAGGCCGGGGCCAAGACGAGCGCCCAGGCGTCCCCGCAGCCAGGCGACGCACCACAGCAGGGCGAACGCGCCCGCGCCGAGCAGCGCGATGCCGGTTGCGGTTGCCACCACGACCCAGACCGTGAGCATCACGTCGCCCGTGGCCGCAGCGGCCAGCACCAGGGTCGCTGCGATGGCGGCCAGATATACCGGCCAGGGCCCGCCGCCGGTGCCATCGAGCGAACGCGCCAGCACGCGGGCCGGCGGGGTGCGCCGGGCGCCGGCGAGTGCCGGCCAGGCAAAGCCGGCCAGAAGAACCGCCCCGGTCAACGGCGCCGCTGCGTAGGCCGCCCAGCCGGCCGCCGGCAGGTCGATCTCGAAGGCACGTGCGATGATTACCGAGATGCCGGCCTGGGCCAGGCTGCCCAGCGCCAGCCCCAGTCCGATACCCAGTATCCCGACGATCGCCAGCTGCCAGGCGAGCATGCGCGTAATCAGCCCGCGGGGTGCGCCCAGAGTTTTGAGCAGGGCGATCTCGTCTAAACGCGAGGTGGCATGCTGGCGGGCGGTCAGTGCGATCGCGACGCCGGCAAGCACCACGGCCACCAGAGCCGCCAGATCGAGAAAGACATCGGCGCGTTCAAGCGCGCGTGCCAGCGCCCGGTTGGATTCGGCCGGTGTACGCAGCCGTTCGCCGGTGCCCAAACTCCCTGCCAGCCGCTCGCGCAACGCCGAGACGGCGGCCGGCGGTCCGGCCAGCAGTTCGGCATATTGCGCCCGGCTGCCCGGGCCGAGCAGGCCGGTGGCTTTCAGATCGGCCGCGGCCATCATCACGCGCGGCGCGATATTGGCAAAGCCCGGCCCGCGGTCGGGCTCGACCACGAGCACCGCATCGATGACCAGTCGCGCCTCGCCCAACGTCAGCGTATCGCCAACGCCAAGGCCCTGGGCATCGAGCACACGCTGTTCGACCCAGACATGGCCGGGTGGTGGCGCCTGCCGTATGCGGGTCTGCGGGCTGCCCGGCGCACCCCGACGCAGGGTCACATCGCCACGCAGCGGGTAGTCGGGTGTGACCGCCTTGACCGATACAAGCGTAACCTGATCGTCGCCGCTGACCACGCTCGGGAAGACCGTCGTCGCCGCCCGGTGCACGCCGGCCTCGTCGATCCATGCAGCGCGCCGGGCATCCAGCGGCTCGCGCAGATCAAGCTTGAGATCGGCCGCGATGGTGACCCCGCCCTGGCGGGTCATGCCGGCTCGTACACGATCGGTCATCTGGTTGACTGCCGTGACCGCTGCCACCGCCACGATCAGTGCGACGAGCAAAATCGTCCATGCACTCTTGCCCTGGGCACGCGCGCCGTGGCGCCACGCCAGGCCGAACGCGCTCGTGCGTGGCCGGCTACTGGACATGGAGCCGCCCATCGCTCAGACGGGCGGTACGATCGCAGCGTGCGGCCAGCCCTTCGTCGTGGGTGACCAGCACCAGCGTGGTCTGCTGGTCGGCGTTGAGCGCGAACAGCTGATCGATGATCGCTGCACCCGTGGCCCGATCGAGATTGCCGGTCGGCTCGTCGGCGAACAGGATCTGCGGGCGGCAGGCAAAGGCCCGTGCTAGGGCGACGCGCTGTTGCTCACCGCCGGATAGCTGGCGCGGCGTATGCGCGATTCGATGGCCCAGACCGACCTGCTCGAGCAGCGTGCGTGCGGTAGTCCGTGCCGTGGCCGGATCGCTGCCGGCCAGTTCCAGTGGTAGCAGCACGTTATCCAGCGCCGACAGCCCGGCCAGCAGCTGGAACGACTGGAACACGAAGCCCACGCGCGCAGCGCGCCAGGCCGCCCGCTCGTCTTCGTCCATGCCCGACAGGTCGGCCCCGAGCAGTTCGACGCGGCCGCGCGTGGGCAGGTCGAGCCCGGCCAGCAGCGCCAGCAGCGTCGATTTGCCGGAGCCGGACGTACCGACGATGGCCAGGCTGTCGCCGGTATTCAGGTCCAGTTCGACCGCCTCGAGGATACTCAGGCGTTTGTCGCCACTGGCGACCGTCTTGGCCAGATCGATTGCTTTGATTGCAGGAGAGGACATTGACCACCGTGTATGAAAGCCGGCGTAACCGCCGTCGTGACAGTATCTTGCGCGCTCGGCTGATCGCGCTGTTCGTGGCCTTGGCGGCCCTGACCGTGTCGCTGCCGGTATACGCCGCGCCCACGGTTCTGGTTTTCGGCGATAGCCTCAGCGCCGGCTACGGCCTGGCGCGCGACGCCGGCTGGGTGGCGCTGCTCGAACGCCGACTGGCCGAACGCGACACGCCGGTCCGGGTGGTCAACGCCAGCGTATCCGGTGAGACCACCGCTGGCGGTCGTGCCCGCCTGGAGGGCGAACTGGCGCGAACCGAGCCGGATATCGTTATTCTCGAACTGGGCGGCAACGACGGACTGCGTGCGTTGCCGGTCGCGGACATGCAGACCAATCTGGCCGCCATGATTGCGGCCAGCCGCGCAGCCGGCGCACGTGTGCTGCTGCTGGGCATGCGTATCCCTGCCAACTATGGCAAGCGCTACAGCGAACAGTTCCACCGTGCGTTCGAACAGACCGCTGATAAACAGGATGTGGCCTACGTGCCGTTCTTTCTCGCGCCAATCGCCAACGATCGGGCCAATTTCCAGGACGACGGTATCCACCCGAACGCCGAGGCGCAGCCAGCCATGCTCGATGCGGTCTGGCCGACGCTCAAGCCCCTGATCGACCAAACGCTTAGCCAAACGCCGGCGGCGGGGTGAAGTCCAGTCCGGCCGCGGCCAGGTGTCGGGCGAAGGCAATCGTGGTCAGATCCTGGCCGTAGCCGGCTACGATCTGCAGTCCCACCGGCAGACCGTCGTCGGACAGGCCCACCGGGGCGCTGGTCGCCGGCAGCCCGGCCACCGTAGCCGGTGCGATCCAGCGGAACAGGTGGGTATAGCCGTGGCTGTCGCCGTCGATATCGATCTTGCGTGACAGCACGTTGCCGCCGTGGTCATGGGGGATGGCAGGCACGCATACGCCGGGCAGAAGCACCACGTCGTAGTCGGCGAACAACGCCTGCCATTCGTCGCGCAGCCGATGCCGCTGCTCGTTGGCGTCCGCCCAGTCCCGATGACTGGCAGTCGCCCGCTGGCCAAAACCGCCAAGGGTGCCCGGCTTGGTACGGCCGAGCAGGCCCAGCAGTGCGGCACCACGTCGTGCCTTGGCATAGAGCTTGTCGGGAATCGCCGCCCCCACCATGCCGTTGAGCAGACGGTCGTAGATATCGTAACCGGCCTCGAACCCACCCGGCAGATCGTTCAGGCGGGTCACGTTGGCGCCGGCCCGTCGTGCGCTTTCAAGCGCCTCTTCGAGCCGGGTTCGGGTGGCGTCGGCCAGCGGACAGAATGCGTGTTCGAAACAGTAGGCGATACGGAAGTCCGCCAGGGTGACCGGTTTGGGCGCGGGCAGGTGGGTCTGCCAGAGCGTGCTTTCAATGGTGTCAGGGCCGGCAAGTACCTCCAGCGCAAGCGCGAGATCGTCGGCACTGCGAGCCAGCGGTCCGGCCACGCACAGGTCCGGTTCGGCGCGCGTGCCGGGCGGGCCGGGGATATGCCCGCGCAGCGGGATCAGCCCGTAGGATGCCTTGTGGCCATACACGCCGCACCAGCTGGCCGGCGTACGGATCGAGCCGGCCAGGTCGGAGCCGATCTCGAGCGCGGTGAAACCCGCCGCCAGAGCGGCGGCCGCGCCGCCCGACGAGCCGCCCGACGTGCGTTCGGCGTTCCACGGGTTGTTCGTGGTGCCGTAGATGCTGTTGAAGCTCTGTACGTCCTGGGCCAGGCGCGGCGTGTTGGTCTTGCCGAAGATCACCGCGCCGGCACTCTTCAGGCGGGCGACGGTCACCGCATCGTGCGTACTGACATAGTCCTTGAGACGCGGTTCGCCTACGACGGTGGGCAGTCCGGCCGCCTCGAACGTGTCCTTGACGGTCATCGGTACGCCGTGCAGCGGCCCCCAGCGTTCGCCAGCGGCAATCGCCGCATCGGCGGCATCGGCGCGCGCACGTGCGGCTTCCACATCCATGGCGATCACGGCGTTCACGGCCTCACCCATGTGTTCGATACGCGCCAGAAAATGATCCAGCGCCACACGGCTGGTTATCTGGCCGTCTGCGATGGCGGCTGCCAGGGCGGTGGCGGACAGTCGATGTATGTCGGTCATGCGGTCGGGCTCGTGGCGATAGTCGTTGGTCGGCGCGACGGGTTGGCCGCGACTCGTTCGAGCCGTGCCCCGACGAGATGGCGGATGGCCGGCCAGGCTGTGCGCCGGTGAATCAGCGGGCTTTTCATTGTGACTGCCCGGCGGGTTTGAGGGCCTTGAACAGCGCGGTCTTGAAACGCGCCGGCGCTTCGATCGGCGGCAGATGACCGATGCCCTCGAAGCTGACCAGTTCGGCGTTCGGCATGCGCCGGACCGCTTCGTCGGCCAGCTGCGGATAGTCGCCGAGCGTGGCGGCGACGTCCTTGCTGACCAGATCCTTGCCGAGCGCGGTCCTGTCGCGGGTGCCGATCATCAGCGTGATGGGCATGTCGAGCTGCTCGAACTCGTAGAACACCGGCTGGGTATAGATCATGTCGTAGGTTGCGGCCTGCGACCAGGCGACCTCGGCCTTGTCATCGCCGGCATACATGCCCGCCAGCAGTCGTGCCCAGCGGTCGTAGTCGTCATTCCATGCGCCGTCGTAGTAGCTCTTGATCTGGTAGGCCTTGATCGCGGCGTAGTTCTTGTTCATCTCACGGGCATACCAGGCATTCATGCCGCGATAGGGCACGCCCTTGGCCTTCCAGTCCTCCAGGCCCAGCGGGTCGACCAGCACCAGCTGGTCGAGCGTGTCCGGATACATCAGGGCGTAGCGCATGGCCAGCATGCCGCCCATCGAGTGGCCCACCAGGGTGAAGTGCTCGATATCCAGCGAGCCGAGCAGGGCGCGGGTGTTTTCGGCCAGATGGTGGAAGGTATAGCTGTAGGCGGCGGGCTTGTCTGATTTGCAGAACCCGATCTGGTCGGGAACGATCACTCGGTAACCGTTGTCGGTGAGCGCCTCGGCGGTGTCTTGCCAGTAGGCGCCGCAGAAGTTCTTGCCATGCAACAGCACCACCACCGGCGGGTCGACGATCTCATCGTCGGGTGCGATATCCATATAGGCCATCTCGACTTCGCCGTTCGGACTGTCGATGGCAAACCGCGACACCGGCCAGGGGTAGTCGTAGTTCTGAAGATTGGCCCCCAGGGCGGGGACATCGGCCGTATCGCCGGTATCGCTCGACGCCGCCGTTGCGGCCTGGGCCGGCAGCAGCACGGCGGACAGGGCCAGCGCGGCCAGGCCGGTCCGGACCCACGACTGGCAAGGCAAGGCAATTGATGGAGGCATGACGGTTTTGCGGTTGAACGATACCGCCGCAGGATACCCAGTTGTCGCCATCGATCGCCAACCGGCGCGGAACATTCGGCATCCGGCGGGGTTCTAAGTGCGTAGTCGTTGGGACTGACGGACCGGGCACCGCCGGATTGCTGCGGCCAGGGGGTTTCTTGTCGATATCCGATAGCACGCGCGTCGTGCGCGCTGGCTGCGCGCTGTGCCTGAGTCTGCTTGGCCTTGCTGTGACGGGGCTGGCTGCCGAGCCGGCGCTGGTGAGCGTGGCCGAGGTCGAGCAGCGCCGATGGCGCCAGACCGTGCCGCTGCACGGCACGCTCACCTCGCCGCGTGACGCGCGGCTGACCCCGCGGCTTGCCGGGCTCGTCGAACGGGTCGACGTGGACGCCGGCGACCGGGTGCGCGCCGGTGACACGCTGATCGTGCTCGACCGCCGGCTGGACGAGCTCACTCTCGACACGCTCATCGCCTCGGTCGCCGAAGCCCGTGCCGCGCGCGACGAGGCCCGACGACTGCTGCGCGAGTCACGCCAGCTCGGCGACCGTGGTGCGGTGTCGGCCACGGAACTGGCCGCCCGGCGCTCGCAGCTGGCGATCCGACAGGCGAATCTGGATCGTCTGGAGGCGGAGGCTGCACGCCAGCGAGAACGGCTCGAGCGCCATGCCGTGCTGGCCCCGTTCGACGGCGTGGTACGTGAACGCCTGGTCGAACCGGGCGAATATGTCGCCGAGACCACGGCTGTGGTCGGGCTGGTGGCGATCGATCGGCTGAGGCTGGATGTGGCCGCCCCGCAGCAGTATTACGATCTGATCCGGCCCGGCATGCCGGTACGTATCCTGCCCGAGGCCGGTTCCGAACGGGTGATCGAGGCCGCCGTGGATGTGACCGTGCCCGCCTCCGATGCGCAGGCGCGCAGTTTCCTAGTACGTATCTTCGTGGACAACGACGCTGCCCGCCTGACGCCCGGCATGTCGGCCCGGGTCCTGTTTGATCTGCAGACCGATGAGCACGTGCGCGTGGCGCCGCGGGATGCGCTGGTGCGGATGCCGGGCGGCGGCGGCACGCGTATGTGGGTCATCCGGGACGATACGGCTGGCGACGGCGTGCGCGCGGTGATGCGTCAGGTCAGCCTTGGCCGCAGCGCCGATGGCTGGGTAGAGATTCTCGCCGGTGTACAGGCGGGCGAGCAGGTCGTGGTACGTGGCAATGAAAGCCTGGGCAGCGACCAACCCGTACGCGTACGCCAGGATCGCGGTGTGCACACCAGTGCCGCGGATCCGCCCGCTGTCGACACGGGCGGGGCGCCTGGCGCCGAGCGACGCTCGCTGCGCCTGTCAGCGCCAGACCCGCAATAGGACGCCACGATGTTCGAGGCCATTGCCCGTCGCGGCACGCTGGTAACCATTGTCGTGCTGCTGATCTGTCTGTTCGGCGTGCTCGCGGCCATGCGCATTCCGGTACAGATGATCCCCGATCTGGCGGTTCGCACGATCACCGTCACCACCAGCTGGCCCGGGGCGACGCCACAGGACGTCGAGAACGAGATCCTCATCGAACAGGAGGAATATCTGGCCAACATCATCGGCCTGCAGCGCATGGTCGCGACCGCGCGCACCGGCGAAGCCGAGGTCGAGCTGGAATTCGCCTTTTCGGCGGATATCAACGAAGCGTTGATCCGGGTGACCAACGCGCTCATGCAGGTGCCGAGTTATCCCGAGGACGTGGACGAACCGGAGGTGGTGGCGGCTTCGTTCTCGCAGAACTCGTTCATGTATTTCAACGTCGCGCCCGTGGCCGGCAACCCGGCCGGGCTGGATATGGACTTCATGCGTGATTTCGTCGACGACGAAGTGCGGCGGCGCATGGAACGTGTTGAAGGCGTGGCCGATGTCGAAGTGCGCGGCGGCGCCGATCGCCAGATTCAGGTGCAGATCGATCCGGCCCGGCTGGCGGCGCGCGGGCTGACCCTGACCGACGTGCGCGAGGCCATCCGGGCGCGCAATCGCGATATTTCAGGCGGCGACATGGACGCCGGCAAGCGTCGTTACCTGATCCGCACGGTTGGCCGCTTCGACGATGTCGAGGGTCTGTCCGGCGTGGTACTGGAGCGTACCGGCGATACGATCACCACCCTGGGCGACGTCGCCCGCGTCCGGCTGGATCATGCCGAGGTGCGCACGCTGGCCTACTACAACGATCAGCGCATCGTTCGTCTGCTGGTGCGTCGCCAGCCCGGCTCCAACGTCATCGACATCAAATCCGCGATGCTCGCACTCATGCCCCGCCTCAACGACGAGGTGCTGGCGCCAGCTGGCATGCGGATGACGCTGTCGTCCGACGACGTGCGCTACGTCGCCGCCTCGATCGCCAGCGTCTGGCGCAATCTGGCCATCGGCGCGGTGCTGGCCGCGCTGGTGATGTTCGCCTTCCTGCGCTCGGGGTATGCCACGCTCATCGCGGTGGCGGGGATTCCGATCTGTGCCATCTCGGCGTTCATCGGGCTGCTGGCGTTCGGTCGCACGATCAACGTGATCTCGCTGGCCGGCATCGCGTTCGCTATCGGCATGACGCTGGACAACGCCATCGTGGTGCTCGAGAACATCGCCCGGCTGCGCGAGGCCGGACGCAGCCGCTGGCAGGCCGCCATCGAGGGTGTGCGCGAGGTCTGGCCGGCAGTGGCTGCCTCCACGCTGACCACGATCATGGTGTTCGCGCCGGTGTTGTTCATTACCGAGAAGGCTGGCCAGCTGTATTCCGATATCTCGATCGCGATCTCGGCTGCGATCGCGACCTCCATGCTGGTGGCGATTCTGGTGGTACCCACCGCGGCGGCGCGGGTACTGGCCGCACCGGCGGTCAACGGCGGCGGCCGGGGGCGTTTTTCACGCGTGGTGCTCGGTTTGTGCGACTGGATCGTGGCCCGCCGTGCCCGTCGTTACGCCACGATGGCCACGATCGCCGGCGCGCTGGGCCTGGGCCTGTTCACGCTCACCCCGCCGGCGGAGTATCTGCCGGACGGCGAGGAGGCCAAGACGTTCTCCTCGATGCTGCCCCCGCCTGGCTACAACCTCGCCGAACTGGCTGCGGTGGGCGAGGACCTTCGTACTCGCTTCATGCGCTACGTGCCGGACGAACACGGCGAGATCGCGGCCACCGACGGCGCTATGCCGGCCATCGCCTACATGAACATGGACATCTCGACCGACGAGCTGCGCATCATCGCCGAGCCCGTGGATGCGGCACAGATCGGCGCGCTCATGAACGCTTTCAACACCGCCTTCGAGGACGTGCCCGGCATGCGTGCCTTTTCCACCAAGGGCTCGATCATCTCGTCCAACGACGGCGGTACCCGCGCGATCAATATCGATATCTCGGGGACGGACCTGGCCGGTCTGTATGCGGCCGCCAGTGCGATCTACGACCGGGCCGGCGATGTCTTCGACAATCCCCAGATACTGGCCGAGCCGTCCACGCTGACGCTCGGCCAGCCGTTGTTGCGCATCGAGCCCGACCATGCCCGGATCGCCGAGCTCGGTTTGTCCGCCGAGGAGATCGGCTATGCGATTGCCGCGCTCGTCGACGGTGCGTATGTCGACGAGTTCTTCTTCTCGGACGACAAGGTCGATATCTATCTCTATGACGCGTCCGGCAAGCCCGATGACGTGGATAGCATTTCCCGGCTGCCCATCTATACCCGGGCTGCGGGCGTGCTCCCGGTGATCGCGCTGGCCGACGTCGTTCCGACCGTCGATACCGACGTGATCCGGCGGCTGGACAGCCGTCGTACCGTGACCGTCCGCGTGATTCCGCCGCCCGACGTGCCGCTCGAGGCCGGCGTGGCACGCGTCAACCGTGACGTGATCGGCGCATTGCGCGACGAGGGCGTGCTCGATGCGTCGCTGGCGCTCGACATCTCCGGGGCCAGCGACGAACTGGATACCACCCGTGCCGCTCTGACCGGCAATTACCTGGTGGCGCTGGCCGTATGTTATCTGCTGCTGGTGGCGATCTTCTCGCACTGGGGTTATCCGTTGCTGATCCTGACCAGCGTGCCGCTGGGCATTGCCGGCGGCATCGTCGGCCTGGCCGCGCTCAACGCCGTGGGCGGGTGGCTGCCGGCGATCGGGCTGGCCCCACTGACCCAGCCGTTCGATCTGATCACCATGCTGGGTTTTCTGATCCTGGTGGGCACCGTGGTCAACAATCCGATCCTCATCGTCGAGGCCGCGCGCGCCAATCGGGCCGCCGGGCTGGCACCGGCTGTGGCTGTCCGCGAGGCCGTGGCCGTGCGCCTGCGCCCGATCCTGATGACCACGATCACGACCACCTTCGGGCTGGCACCGCTGGTGTTCCTGCCGGGCGCGGGCACCGAGCTCTACCGTGGACTCGGGGCCATCGTGATGTTCGGGCTGTTGTTCACCATGGCTACCACGGTGACCTTTCTACCGGCGATGCTGACCTCCGTGATGGAATATGGTGAGCGGCGATTGCGGTCGTCGACATAGCCTGTATTCGCTGCTTCTCGATCAACTGCCTGGATTGATTCGGTCTCGGGATTTCGCGCGGTTGCGCGAGCTAATCCTCTCTGCTTGTTCACATGGAAGCGACCAAAGCAATGGACACCCTCGCTCGCGTCGGCGCTACGCGCTGATGCCCTGCGCTGCCCGCGCGGCCGGGGCACCGCCGGAACCCGCCGCGCGGCGCGCGACTCAGATATCCAACGTCTCGATCCCCGTCCGCGCTCCGCCGCTCGGCGCGCCGCCAAGGGAATAGGTACAGCCGAGCTCGCCAAGGCTCACTCGATGGCATGATTTTTCGTAGGTGGCGTAAGCCGACAGGAACGCAGCTACAGGCGACGATTCAGTTCGTCACGGTAGCGACTCAGGACTCCGGGCTAAGCCGCCTGTATTCGGGTCCCGTGCGGAGCGACGAGAAGCGCAGGGCCGAAGGGTGTCCGGCGCACGGCGCCGGGCCGGCCGGCTGTCTGAGGATCGCCAAAGCGATCCGAGCCTAGTTAACAGACTAGGGCCGCATCGCTTCGGCACGAGCATCGCAGTATCGCCCCGAGAGGCGGAGCAGGGTCTTCCCACAGCGTGCTGTGGGATGCGACCCTCGGCGGCGCGAACCGTACGAGTAGTCGCCTCGGGGCGTCTGCCGAACGCCGGCGGTCGCATCCCAGCGATGCTGGAAACGCCCTGCTCCTCGCCTCGTACGACCGGCGTGCTTCACGCCGGCGCGCAACCCGGGTGACCTTTTCTTTGCTTGCATTCGTTTGGACAAGCAAACGAAAGTGTGTCGCACAGCCGTACGAAACAGACGGTTCGACAAACCCGTGGGTGCCGACCGGTCCGGGGCAACAAGGCGTGCTTGAAAACAGTCAACGCCGGGCCGATATACATTGCACGCAACCGAGTCCGGCAAGTGTGGAGGCCGGACGCCTCAAGGAGCTTCGAGTGAGCGATCTATTCCAGCCCTGGACGATCGGCGACGTGACGTTTCGCAACCGTATCTTCGTATCGCCCATGTGCCAGTACTCGGCCGAGAACGGTTTTCCCAACGACTGGCATTTCGTGCATCTGGGCAGCCGGGCGGTCGGCGGTGCAGGGCTCGTGATGATGGAGGCCACGGCCGTCACCCCCGAGGGCCGTATCACGCCTGGCGATCTGGGTATCTGGTCTGACGAGCACATCGCGGAGTTCAAGCGCAATGCCGATTTCATCAAGGCCCAGGGCGCTGCCGTGGGCGTACAGCTGGCCCATGCCGGACGCAAGGCGTCCTGCGATGCGCCGTGGCGCGGCGGCGCGGCGCTGACCGCCGAGCAGGGGGCCTGGCAGACGGTGGCCCCGAGCGCGATCGCGTTTTCCGACAACGCGCCGACGCCGAAGGCATTGAGCACCGACGAGATGGCCGAGATCGTGGACGCGTTCGTGGACGCGGCCCGCCGGGCCGACGAAGCCGGCATGGACATGATTGAGGTCCACGGCGCCCACGGCTACCTGCTGCACGAGTTCGTCTCGCCGTTGTCCAACCGGCGCGAAGACGAGTACGGCGGCAGCCTGGAAAACCGTGTGCGCTTCCCGCTGGAGGTCGTGCGTGCGGTACGCCGCGTCTGGCCCAAGCACAAGCCGCTGTTCTACCGGGTATCGGCCAGCGATTGGGAAGACGGCGGTTGGGATATCGAGCAGACCGTGCAGTTGGCCCACTGGCTCAAGGCTGAAGGCGTCGATCTGATCGACTGCTCGGGTGGCGGCAACACGCCGACGGCCAAGATTCCGGTCGGGCCGGGCTACCAGACCGGGTTCGCCGCGCGTATCCGGCGCGAGGTGGGTATCGCCACCGGGGCAGTCGGCCTGATCACCGATCCGGTTCAGGCCGAGCATATCCTGCATTCCGGCCAGGCCGACTGCGTGCTGCTGGCGCGCGAAATGCTGCGGGATCCGTATTTCCCGCTGCGAGCAGCCTCCGAACTGCACGGGGAACAGGGCGACTGGCCCGTCCAGTACGAACGCGCCGCGCGCTGACCGGCCCGGACCGCACCGGCGATCGGTCGTCGGGCGGCCGGGTTCGGTTCGGCCTCCTGTTCGACCGTCTGGCCGCCTGCGGCCTCGGCTCGTGCTCTGGATGGATCGGGCGGGTCGGCCAACCCGGCAGCGGGTTGACCCGCCGTCCGGCGTGTCGGGATTTGGTCGGCCCCGGCGCGGTCGAGCCCGGCCCTGGCGTGCCGGTCCTCGGGAGTGCGTCGCGCCGCCATGGTCGGGCACTCGCGCGAATCATCAACAGTCCCTAGAATCCCGGTTCGGTTTCGTGCTGCGTTGCGGCAGACGGCGCGCCAGCGGTTAGAATTGTATTATGAAGCGACCGGCATTCATCCCCGATAATTTCATCATCGCCCTGGTGGGGGCGATCGTTCTGGCCAGCTTCCTGCCGATTTCCGGCATGGCCGCGACGATCTACGGCCACGTCACGACAGCGGCCATCGCACTGCTGTTCTTTCTGCACGGGGCCAAGCTGTCGCGCGAGGCGGTCTATGCCGGGGCGACCAACTGGCGGCTGCATCTATGCGTGCTGATCGCGACCTTCGCGCTGTTTCCGCTGATCGGGCTGGCCTCGCGGCCTCTGCTGCTGGGCTGGCTGACGCCGGAACTGTTCGCCGGTCTGTTGTTCCTGTGCGTGCTGCCTTCCACCGTGCAGTCGTCCATCGCCTTCACATCGGTGGCCCGGGGCAACGTGCCCGCTGCGGTCTGCAGTGCGAGCCTGTCGAATCTGCTGGGCGTGTTCATCACGCCGCTGCTGGCCGGCCTGTTGATCTCGACCCAAGGCAGCGCCGGCGTGTCGCTGGACGCGGTGACGTCCATCTTTCTCGAGATCCTGCTGCCGTTCGTGCTCGGCCAGGTCGCACGCCGCTGGGTCGGTGGGTGGGTGGCTGCACACCCGAAGCTGGTGAAGTTCGTCGACCAGGGTTCGATCGTGCTGGTGGTCTACGGTGCGTTCAGTGCGTCCGTCCATGAAGGGTTGTGGCAGCAGCTGCCGCTGAGCGCGCTGATCGTGCTCGCGGTGGTGGTGACCGTTCTGCTCGCGATCGTGATGCTCGTGACCTTCGCCATCGGGCGACGTTTTTTCGCCCGTGAAGACGAAATCGTTTTGCTGTTCTGCGGCTCGAAGAAGAGCCTGGCCAGTGGTATTCCCATCGCCAAGGTGCTGTTTGCCAGCGGCACGCTCGGCAGCGTCGTGTTGCCGCTGATGCTGTTCCATCAGATTCAGCTGCTGGTCTGTGCCTACGTTGCGCGCCGCTACGGACTCGCCGCCGATGCCGCGGACGCGGCGCGCGCCGGCAAGACCGCGCCGGTGGCCGGGCGCTCCTGAGCGCGGACCGGGCCATCGCCGGTTCCGTGCACGAACAAACGATCGCCCGGCGCAGCTGGGGGATTGCGGCGATCGCGTTCGTCGGCGGCGTCGGTGGCGGCGCGGTGTTTCCGATTCTGCCCGTGATCGGACGGGATCTGGGTATCTCGGGTTTCATGATCGGGCTGATCCTGTCGGCCAATCGCATCACCCGGCTCGGCTTCAACCCAATTACCGGCAGCCTGCTGGACCGTTTCGGGGCACGCTGGCCCGTCACGGCCGGTTTGGTGATCGAAGCCGCAGGCACGCTGATGTTCTCGATGGCGCTTTCTGCCTCTCACCCCGAGGCATGGTTTCTGGCCGGGCGGATCGTATGGGGTATCGGCTCGTCGTTGCTGCTGGTCGGCGCGCTGGCCGCGATCATGGCGGTCGCCCCGGCGGCCCGTCGTGGCGGCATGACCGCGCGTGTGCGTACCGCGGTCAGCCTGGGCCTGCCGGCGGGCCTGGTCATCGGTGGACTGGTGGCCGATCGCATTTCGGTCAACGCCGCCTTTCTGACGGCCACCGGCCTGAGTCTCGTCGGCGCGGTGGGGGCGCTGTTCCTGCTGCCCGATCGGGCGCGCATCGAGCAGGCGCCGCCGACCACGCGAGGCCGCGGCAGCCCACGCGTCCAGGCATGGCGCGAGCTGCTGGCCATGCCCACGCTGCGAATCATCTTCGCTGCCAACGCGCTGCTGTTCTTTACCGTATCGGGCGTGCTGCTGGCTACCGTGGCATTGCTGGTCGACGCACGCGGCCTGTATGTGTTCGGGCTGGGCGCCGAAGGCAGCAGCGGCCTGCTGATGGCCGTGTTGATGGCCGCACGCGCGACCAGCGCGCTGGCCAGTGGCCGCTATCTGGATCGCAGCGCCCGGCGTACTGGTCTACTGCTGCCGGCCATGGGGTTGCTGGCCGCCGGATTCGTTGCCCTGGGTCAGGCGAGGCACCCGGGCATGGCCGCGCTCGGATTGCTCGTCATCGGGGCGGGTGCCGGCGGATTGACCATTCCCATGATCACCCTGCTGGGCGATATCGCGCCGCGTCCGCTGCATGGACGGGCGTTGTCGATCTACCAGTGGTCCAGCGATTTTGGCGGTGCCCTGGGCCCAGCCGCCGGTCTGGAACTCGGGCGCTGGCTGGGCTTCGGCTGGACCTATGCGGTGATGGGCGTGGCCGTCCTGAGTATGGCGTTTCCGCTGCGCTGGCTGGCGGCGGGCGAACCCAAGCGCCCTGGTTAACCAGCCACGGCATCGGCCTCGATCGGCATCTGCTCGACGATCCGGCCTGTGGCGTCCACGAATCGTGTTTCGGCTTCTATGCCGTGACCGGTGATGTTGAGCATCAGGTGGTGGCGACGGGTGCCGGCCTGCTCGATACGGGGAACCCGCGCACAGTTGAGAAAAAGCGTCTGGCCGTCGTCGACCGCGGTTCGGCGCCACTGACCCGTATGCTTGCTGCGATGGTGCATGTGCCCGGCCAGTACGGCACGCACCCGGCGGCCGGTCGCCCTCGCATGGGTGATCGCGTCGCGCAGGTCCGGATCGCCGAAATCGCCGTGGTCGGGGTTGAAGTCGCAGCCGAATATATCCGCCGGCGTTGTACCCAGACCGGCCGGGCCGTTATGAGCCAGCAGAATCAGATCCCGCGGGCTATCGTCGACCAGGCGTTTGAGACGCTCGGCGCTACTCTGGAAATCGTGCACGCCGTAGTGGCGTTTCAGATAGTGACGATAATAGAACCGGTCCGGGCCCATCGCATGTGGCCGAGCCACGATCAGCCCCAGATCGTCACCGAGCCGGGCGAGGGTGTAACCGCCCAGGCGCACCGGCGCCATGGCCCGCTCCATGCGTCGCACCCGGCGTGCCATGCCCAGGGCGCCGATTCGCTGCACCAGCCGGCGCCGCTTGATCTCGGCCAGCAGCTGGGTCAGCGTCACGCCATCGTGGTTGCCGGCAATCGCCCAGGCCGGCGTGGTCAGGCCCGACAGGCGCCGGGCCACCGGCGTGGCGGCGGTTACACGGGCGAAGTCACCCACGAACAGCAGCATGTCGTAGCCGGCCGTGTTGAAGAACGCGGTATCGGCCGCGTCCCAGCAGCCGTGAATATCGCCGATGACGCCGAATTTCATGCCTGTCTTTTACGGGCATGCATGGCTGCGGTCAAACCCTGCACCGGGCCGTGTCTGTTCGGCCGCCGGATGCTGCGGCGATCCGTCGCATGGTCGCTGGTCCGTGGCGTGGCTAAGGTGGCGGTTTTGATTTGCAGGGGGCGGTATGCGAGGTATCGGATGGTTGATCGGGCTCGGCGGGCTGGCGATCGTTGGGCCTGCCTCGGCACAGACGGCCGCGCCTGGAACGAGGGCGGGCCAGACGGGCCTGGCCCCGATCGCAGTGGTCTCCGACCGGCCGGAGGGACGCTCGATTACCGCCAATCCACCCGTGCAGGCGGCGGATACCGCGGCTGCCCTGCAGGACGTGCCGGGGGCCGCACTGCTCGATAACGGGCGGGTCAGCGGCCAGGCTCAGTATCGAGGCCTGTCAGGCTATCGCAACAACGTACGTATCGACGGCATGGGCATCGACAGCGGGGGGCCCAACTGGATGGACCCGCCGCTGCACTATGCCCCGGCGGCGCTGGTCGAGCGGGTTCGGGTGACGCGCGGCATTCCATCGGTCGCCGACAGCGTCGATGCGATCGGCACCGTCGTTGAAGCCGAGACCGATCGCGGCGATTACGCTGCCGACGATCGACTGAGTTTCGGCGGCCGGCTCTCGTCGACCATCCGCAGTGTCGATAACGGCCACAGTGTAGGGGGGCGGGTACAGGCGGCCAGCCGCCGGACCAAGGTTGGCCTGTCCGGCGCGACCGACCGCGCCGGCGATACCCGCACACCGTTCGGCCGGATTCGCGCATCGAGCGTGGCGCGTGACCAGTACGGCCTGGATTTCGGTCATCGCAGCGGCCTCGGTGAGACCACCGGTTTCGTTCGTCATCAGGATACCGGCCGCACCGGCACGCCGTCTCTGCCGCTGGATATCGAGTTCTTCGATACCACGCTGGCCCAGCTCGGCCATCGTGCGACCCTGGGCCGGACCACGATCGAGACCCGGGTGTCGTTCGACCATGTCGATCACCGCATGACCAACTTCGAGCTGCGTCGGCCGCCCGACTTCAGTCCGCTCAACGGCACGGCGGCCGATCGCCGATTCATCGATGCGCGCAGCCAGGGTTACGGCGCCGAGGTCGATATCGATCATCGCCTGTTCGGGGGCACGCTGTCCGGCGGCTTCGATACGCATCTGGCCCAGCATGATGCGACCGTCGGCAACCCGGACAATCCGATGTTCTTCGTCGATGCGTTCGATGCCATCCGGCGCGACTACTACAGCGGCTATACCCAGTGGGCCGGCCCGCTGACCGGCCGCTGGACCGGCGAGCTGGGCGCGCGCTATACGCACGTGGTCATGGACGCCGGGCCAGGCGGCGTGGCCGCCGGTCTGCCGCGGCCGGCGCAGAATCTGGCGGCCGGATTCGCCAGCGCGGACCGGCACACGACCGACGACAACGTCGATGTGGTCGCCCGGCTGGCGCGCGGCTTCGGCCAGCGCTGGACCGGTTATCTCGGGCTCGGGCGCAAGACCCGCTCGCCGTACTATATCGAGCGCTATGCTTATATCCCGCTCGAGGCGACCGCCGGGCTGGCTGATGGCAACAATCATGTCGGCGATATCGGACTGGCGCCCGAGGTGGCCTACGAGATCAATCTGGGCACGGATTTCGAAGGCCAGCGGCTGACGTTTTCGCCGCAGTTGTTCTATCGCCGTGTCAATGACTACATCACCGGCGTGGCCGTGGACGACACGCCGGGCATCGTTGACAGCGATGTCGAACGGGTGAGCGCAGTCAACGGCGATCCGACGCCGCTGCGCTATGCCAACGTCGAGGCCGAGCTCTACGGCGCGGACCTGTCGGCCGGCTACGCGCTCGCCCCGACCTGGCAGCTCGAAGGCGGCGGTGGATACACGCGCGGCCGGCGGGTCGACACCGGCGACGACCTGTATCGTATCGCGCCGGCCAATCTGCGGGCCAGACTCATCTGGTCGCCGACCGACTGGAGGCTGGCGCTGACCCAACGCTATGTCTTCGCCCAGCACCGGGTATCCGAGACCCATGCCGATGCCCGGCTCGCCGAGCCCGAAACCGCCGGCTATGCGCTGACCGACGTATCGGCCGCCTACCGGCTCAGCCAGGCGCTTACCCTGACTTTTGGCATCGACAATCTGTTCGACAAGGGCTATCGCGACTTCCTGGCGGGCTACAATCGGGCCGGTGGCGGCGATATCCCGGTCGGTGCGCGTTTGCCGGGGGCCGGTCGTAATGCGTATGCGAGTCTGGCCGCCCGGTTCTAGTTATCCGGCAGCTGTGGCCTCGAGGTAGCGATGTTGTGCTGAATCATGCCTTCACCCTGAATGCGACCCAGGTCCTGGGGCTGCTTGCCCGGCTGCGGCTGGTCGTAGCCCTGGCCTATGCCGCGGCACTGGCGGTAGCGGCCCTCGTCGGCCAGGCGCTGGCGCCATGGGTCTGGGCCGTACCTGCGGCATTGCTGGTGTTCAACGCCCGGGTCTCGGCCGATCGCGGAACCGCCACGGCCGGGCGAATCGCTCGGCATCTGGGGTTCGACACGCTGGCCCTGTTCATCGTGCTTTGGGCCAGTGGCGGGGCGACCAACCCGTTCGTGTCGCTGTTTCTGGTGCCGGTGGCCATTGCCGGGGTCACGCTGCCGCCGCGCCCGGCCGCCGGTCTCACCACTGCCGCGATCGCGGCCTATACATTGCTGCTGCTGCGCTACCTGCGCAGCGGCCACGGCAGCAGCGCCATGGGCGGTTTCGAGACTCATGTCATCGGCATGTGGCTGAATTTCGTGCTGGCCGCGATCCTGCTGTGCGTATTCCTGCTGGCGGTCACCGCCGCGCTGCGTGTCCGCGAGCGTGAACTGGCCGCCCAGCGGGAACGCCTGCTCCGGGACGATGCCATCGTGTCCGTCGCCACGCTGGCCGCCGGCGCCGCCCACGCCTTGAACACGCCGCTGGGCACGATCGCGCTGGCGGCCGAATCGCTGGAAGCGCATCCGGACCTGCCCGACGACGCCCGGGCCGAGGTCGACACCATCAATGCCCAGGCCCAGGTCTGTGCCGCCCAGCTGCGCCAGCTCGTCGACGCCCACCGGCCGGACCCAGACGCGCAGGCGAGCGTGGCCGGTTTCGCGACCGGCGTGATCGAGCGCTGGCGTGCGCGCCGGCCGGAGATCGACAGCGCGGTCACCGGCCTGGACCGGCTGCCGGCCGCGCCGCTGCGCAACGATCCGGCGCTGGCCCAGGCGTTTCAGAACCTGCTGGATAACGCCGCCGACGCCTCGCTGGCCGCCGATTGCGCGCGGGTGGCCATCGACTGGGGCTGCGAACCGGGCGAGGACGACGGCCCGGCTACCTTACGGCTGTCGATTGACGACAACGGTCGTGACGGCGATCCGGGGTTCATCGACGGTGTCGGACTCACCAGCACCAAGCCCGGCGGGCTCGGCCTGGGGGTGACCCTGGCACGGGCGAGCATCGTGCGGCTGGGCGGACGGCTGAGCTGGCACTCGCGCCCGGGCGGCGGCATGCGCACCGAGGTACGTCTGCCGATGGCCGCGCTGGCCAACGACCTGCGCGTGCTGTCGTCATGAGCCTGAAGGTGCTGCTCGTCGAAGACGATACGGCCTTCGCCGCCACGCTCGCGCGCTCGCTGACCCGGCTGGGCCACGACCCGACGACGGCGTCCACGCCGGAGGCGGCCTTGGCGGCGGTGGAAAACGCCCGTTTCGATGCCGCCGTGGTGGATCTGCGTCTGGGCGAACGCAGTGGCCTGGCCCTGATCGAGCCGCTGCTGGCCGCCGACGCGGAACTGCGCATCCTCATGCTCACCGGCTTTGCCAGCATCGCGACGGCGATTCATGCGATCAAGCTCGGGGCGTGCAACTATCTGCCCAAACCCGCTACTGCACGCCAGATCCTGGCCGCGCTGGACGAGCCGGCCGATACCCCGGCCCCCGAACCGCCCGGTCAGACATCGCTGCGGCGACTGGAGTGGGAGCATATTCAGCAGGTGCTGGCCGCGCACGAGTACAATATCTCGGCGACGGCGCGCGCGCTGGGCATGCATCGGCGCACGCTCCAGCGCAAGCTGGCCAAGAAGCCGGTACGCGAGTAGGCCGGCTTCCGGCTCAGTCGCCCGCCGCCTCTCGAGACCGGCTGTTGCAGTATTCCACCATGCCGGCGTCCGAGCTGGCCCGGCGTTCGGGCCGCGCGACGCGCTCGTCTTCGCGGTAGAGCGGACACTCGCGCAGCCGGCCGTCGTCATCGTAGACCGCCCATAATCCAGTACGCCGGCCCGTGTCGTCGTAGTCGCCTGCCTCGACCGGATAGCCCCACGGGTTGATCGCCTGCCAGTGGCCGACCCGCTTGCCGTGGTCGTAGCGGCCGTGCCAGGTCCTGCGGCGCGCCGTGGTTTCGATCCAGGCGCCTTGCTTGGCGCCGTCGGCATAGCGGCCCTGTTCGAGCAGGTCGCCGTTTTCGTCGTAGCGGGCGTAGTCGCCGTCTTGGGTGCCGTGGTCGTAGTGGCTGCGCTCAATGAGTTGGCCGTCGCGGCTCACGGTGAATACGCCCTCGCGCCGCCCGTTGGCATAGGTGCCGATGCTCTGCTGGCCGTTGTAGGCGATCTCGATGAACGGGCCCTGGCGTGTGCCGTGTACCCAGGTGGTCGCGCGCAGGGGCTTGCCGTCGAGCGTTTCGTATTCGCCGCCGTGGCGCTGTCCCTGATCGTCGTACTGGATCGTCGTGGTGCGGTGGTTTTCGTCGGCCTCGAAGAAGCGGCCCACGCGATGATGGTGGCGCAGCTCGCGGCGATAGACCAGCTTGCCCTCGCCGTCGAAACGGACTTCGATTTCCCGCGCCTGGCCGGGGAAGCCCGTGATGTGCGCGTAGACATAGCCGTGATCATCGAAGTATTCGCGCACCTCGCGCGGCGGCTCGGCGTCGCGCAGATGACGTACGCGGATCTTCGGCCGGCCGTCGTCGTATTCGGTCTTGGCCAGGAGGTTGTTGGCGCTATCGAACACGGTCTTCACGGTCACCCGGCTGTTTACGTCGTAGCGCTTGACGATCTGTTGGCCCACGCGTTCGCCGTGACGGTAATGGGCGATTTCGCTTAGCTGGCCGGCGGCCTGGTCGTGCCAGTAGCGCTCAGGGCCGTCTTTCTTGCCGTCGATATAATGGGTTTCGCTGATCGTGGCGCCGGCTTCGTATTGGCGAAACCAGCCCTGCGGTTCCCCGTGGCGATAATGGCCGCGGCTGGTCAGGCCCGGCTGCATGCCCGTGGTGTACTGCTCGGTCAGGCCGTCGAGCTGATCGTCGCGATAGTCCTCGATACGCCAGACCTGGCCCTGCACGTACTCGACGTGCACGCCGTTGCGCTGATCGTTTTTATAATGGGTGATGCTATTGAGCTCGCCGTCGACATACCGGCGGGCCTGGCCGTCGCGCTTGCCGTCGCGATACGGGGTTTCGCTTTCGAGCCGGCCCTGGTCGTCGAAGGTCGTGACCAGACCCTGCTGGCGGGCCTGGGCATCGGTGGTGCCGACTTCGGCCAGGCGGTGTTCGCCGGTCATGCGATAGAGCTGATAGGCGCCGACCCAGGTGACGTCGGTGTCGCCGGCTTCGGGTTGTTCCACGTAGCCGCGCATACGCAGGGCATCGTCTTCGATCCGGCGCAGCTCGGCCGGCCAGCCGATGCCGTCGCGTTCATCGGCCACGCTCAGCCGATAGCTGGCGCGCGCCTGGCTGTCGACCGGATACAACCCGTCGTCGAACCAGAACACGGTCGCGGCCCGGGCCGTGAGCGCGTAGCCCAGCACGGCGGCGGCGATTAGCAGCGTCCGGGCGAGGGCGGTCAGCCGCCGGGCGTGGCTCGGCCGGTTCGCATTTGGCGCGGCGGCGATCATGCCGGGCGCGTCCGGTCCTGGCGCGCGCGTACGGCCTGATCGTCTTGCAATGCCCGGGCGGCGGCGTCGGCCGGCTTGCCGTGGGTCATCTGCCAGCGATGAATCGTGCCGTCGCGTCGATGGTCGGCCTGTTCGCCGTGCAGCCGGCCTTCGTCGTCGTAGCGACGCCATTCGTAGCCGCCCTCGTAGGTCTCATCGATCTGCAGGCCGGTCTTCTTGCCGTCCACGACTTCCTCGCGATATATGATCCCGCCGTCGACGGCATAGCGCGTGACGATCCGGTGCGGCGTGTCGGCGAAGATGATCCGGCGGGCCACGAGATGGCCGGTGTTGGAAAAGTTCTCGGTAACGCGCTGCTCGCGGCCTTGATCGTCGGTTTCGATCCGCTCCTCGACCTTGCGCGGGCTGCCCTTGATCGGCCAGAACTGGGTTCGGCGCAGTCGGCGCTTGTCATCCCCCAGCACGCGTTCTTCGTCCAGACGCCCGCCGCTGTACTCCTGCAGCAGGCCGTATAGCTTGCCGTCGCGATAGTGGTATACCGCGTCAAGATGGCCCGCCGCCTGGTCTTCCCACCGCCGCTCGACGCCGTTCTTCTTGTCGTCGACGTACTGGGTTTCCTTGAGCAGCGCACCGTCGAGCGACCATATACGTTCCCAGCCGTTGAGCTTGCCGGCGCGATAGTGGGCACGCCGGGTGAGCACCTGCGGCGAGCGGCCGTAGCCGTATTCTTCGACCACACCGTCGATCTTGCCGTCGTGCAGTTCCATGAGCTTGCGAATACGCCCGTCGCGATAGGTGGTCTGAATGCCTTCCGACTTGCCGTCGACCAGCGGGGTGAGATGACGCAGCTCGCCGCGGACATAGCGCCGGCCCATGCCCTGCATCACGCCGTCGACATAGGGGGTTTCGTAGGCGAGATCGCCGTCCCGGCTGAATCCGACGGCCAGGCCGTTGAGTTCGCCGGCCAAGTTGCGGGTACCCACTTCCTCGAGTTTGTGCTCGCCGGCGAATCGGTAGAGCTGGTAGGCGCCCACCCATGTCTGATCGGCATCGCGCAGGTCGGGGGTGGAGCTATAACCGCGAAAATGCAGCTGGTCGTCGCGGATACGACGGATCTCGACCGGCCAGCCGGGCCCGTCGCGCTCGTCGGCCACGATGGCCTTGTGCGTGGCGTTGGCCTTGGCCACGGCTTCGAAGTCGTCGTCGAGCCAGTAGGTCTGGGCCGCGAACGCGCCGGCGGCCTGTAGTATCAGCCCGGCAACGAGCGCGGTCTGCAACGCGTAGCGATAAATCGAGCGATTCATTGCAGGCCCTCGAGATGGGTATGCCAGCGTTTCTCGATTGGCTCGCCCGAGAACGTCACCGACTTCACCCGCGCGATCCGGCCCCAGAAGCGGATACGCCCGGCATCGTCCAGATAATCGGCCACGGCGTGGTTCGCACCTTCGACGCGCCAATCGTCGAGCTGGATGTCCGGTGTCATGTCCTTGAGCATGGGCCGTACGAGCTTGCCGCGGGCGTCGAGAAAACGATGGCTGTCGAAAAAGCGCTTGGCTTTCTGATCCGGGTCGATTTCGCCATCGAACACGGTATCGACATCGACCAGCCACGGTTTGTCGCTGTCGGCATTCACCTCGCGTACCTGCCAGGCGGGCCGGCCGGGGCAGCGCAGCGTGGTAATGACATCGATGCCGTAGAAATAGATGCGCACACCATCGTCGGTCATCAGCTGCCACGGCGCGGTATCCGGATGTTCGCCCGTGCGACGGCTGCCGATGCCGAAACCGGCCGCCCGCTCGTCGTCGGGCCGCCAGACCAGGGCATGGCCGGATTCGGTCGGGGCGTCGGCGCTCAGCTCACAGGCCGAGCCCACGCCGATGGGCAAACGCATGGCCAGCTGATTCTCCTCCACGCCTTCGGGGGCAACGTCGTTCAGGCTCAGCGACGCATCGTCGGGAACCTCGTCGATATACAGTTCGCGCGTCTCCGGCGGCGGCAGTTCGCGGTTGGAATAACGCTGCTGCCGGCTGGTGAACGTCACGTCGTGCGTGCTCGGCCCGGGCATGTTCTTGTATAACTTCAGCCCGAAAGCATTGCCCGTGCCTTCGACGAGAATCTGCTGCACCCAGGCATCGGGGGCGTCGACGCGCGCCAGCAGGGTGCGATCCGAAGGCGTCAAACCCTCGTGGGCTTTTTGGCTGATCCGTGCCGACAGGTCGCGCGCAAAGACCGCACTGCTGTCAAAGATATAGAACGTCTGCTCGGTGCCCGACAGGATCAGCCGCCAGCCGTCGTCGGTGGGCACCGCGCGTGCCTGTGCGGCGCCGGCGTGCAGTTCGGTGGGCGTATCGGCCAGTGGAATTTCGACATGCTCGGGTTCGGCGGGTACGGCGTAGTCGAATTGGGCCTCGACCTCGGTGATGCGATCCAGCCCGGCATCCTGCCAGCCCAACGGCAGCAGGCGCACGGTGGTGTTCATGCTGCCCTGTGCATAGTCGGGCCCGATGGACTCCAGCACCAGCGGGATATCCAGCGTCTTGCCGTCGGCGTCGCGCAGGGTGAGGCCTTTGAGCGTCGACATGCCCAGGTTTTTGTCGATGCCGATATCGTGCGCGAGCGTGAGCACCAGCGCGTTGTCGGCCTCGTCGATCGAGAAACTCGGGTCGGCGTCGGCATACGGCGTCTCGGCCGGGTTGAACCCGCGCCCGCGGTCGGCTTCACTCGGTCGGTGCGCCAGGGGCAGCTCGACCTCGTCCGATCGTTGGCCCATCTGTCCCGTGGCGCGTAGTTGATCCAGACCGTTCGCCAAGGAACCGAGCGCGGGATCGTCGACGGCGTGCATGGTCATGATCGTATGCATATGGCCGCTTCGGTCGTCGGTCTGGACGTCCTGATCGCTGATCAGGGTCATCGCATCGATCCAGCCGCCGTCGCGATCCACGCGCATGCGCCCGTGCACCGCGGTGACGCGCATACGGGCGTTGTCGTCGGAGCCGCCGATCGGGGTATAGGCGCTGTCGGCATCGTCGGCGCGCTCGAGTGTGACGGTCACGCTGTCGTCGGTGACCGTATCGACGGTCAGGGTAAGCGCGGGCATGCCCTGAAACGCATCGACCGTGATCTGTGCGCCCTCGCGGGCCGGCAGTTTCTCGGTGAGTGACGGGGCAGCCAGTTGTTGCGTGAACTGATCGGTCTGCGTTGTGCCGGCGCGTTCGCTGAACTCGTCCCAGGCGCGCTGGTTGACCGCGTCCAGGCGTGTGTCGCCGTTTTTGCGATCCATGATCAGTTCGAAGCCGTCGCTCATCAGATCGGCGATCGGCATGCGGCGGTGCTTGTCCGGCCTGGCGCTGGAAAACAGCGTATGCCCGTCACCGTCGGCGACATCGATGAAGCGCGGCTGGACATGCAGCTTGAGCGTCGGGCCCGCGCCGTCGACGCGATATCGCATCACGCTCTGCATCACCAGCGACTGGCTGTTGAAGGCGGTGGGCGGGTCGTCACCCTCGCGGATCTGTGCAATCACGCCGACCCGGTAATCGCGCGTCTCGCCCTTGGCCGGGTCGAAGGTCACACCCGACGGCGCCCACAACAACATCGCGGCCATGCCGGCCGCGATGAGCGCCAACAGGGCGACAAGGGCCAGAACCAGTTTTTTAGTCGACACGTGCAACTCCCCATGGGGAAAAAGAAAAACAAGACAGGGCGCGGTCGCCCGATGCGGCGCGCCGCACGATACGCCGCGCCGGTGCGCCGGCTTCTTGGCAACGCCCGGCCACGATCGCTATCGCCATCGCCATCGCCATCGCCTTCGGGCCTAGCGGGTGAACGTCAGCTCATGCGTGCTCGCGTTCGCTTCGGCCGCATACAGGCTGAGCGCGAACGCCTCGATATCGCCCTCGAGCTCGTACTGCTGGATCCAGACATTGGGGTCGTCGACGCTGTCGAGCAGCACCTGATCCGTGGGTGCGGCGCCGCCGTCGGCGCGGTCGCTGGTGATGGCCGAGCGGCCCTTGAACACGGTCGTGTGGTCGTAGGTGTAGTAGGTGCTGTATGAGCCGATCAAGGTGACGAGCCAGCCGTCGTCGACGGGCACGGCCCGGGCATGGGCCGGCCCGTGTTCGAGTTCGGTGGCGGTATCGCGCAACGGCAGGCTCACGTAGGTGGGCGCGCCGACCGGCTGATAGGTGAAGCTGGCCTGGACTTCGGCGATCTCGTCGAGCCGGTCGGGCTGTGGCCCCAGGGCGAGCAGACGTATGCGCGAGGTGTTGTCTTCGTCGCGGTTCTGCCCGATCGATTCGAGCACGAAGCCCAGATCCAGGGTGTTGCCGTCGGCGTCGCGCAGCGTGAGCGTATCCAGCGTGATCTGGTCGATGCCGATGTTCTCGCCGTTGTGATGACGGATGTCGAGGACCAGCGCGCCGTGTTCGTCGTCGATATGAAACACGGGTTCGGAATCGGCAAGCGGGTTTTGTGGCGGCTCGATTTCCCGGCGCTCCGGGGCGTCGGCGGCACTTTCGGGCAGGTACATGTCGGCGCCGGCCAGCGCGGCGAGCATGGCATTGGTCTTGAATTGACGGAGACTGTCGTACAGGCCGCCGATGGCCGGATCGTCGACGGCGCGCAGGGTTACGGCGCTGTGCAGGCGCAGGGTCCGCCCGGCGCGCCCGACCTGTCGATCGCTGATCAGCGTCATGGCCGTGATCCAGCCGCTGCGCCGGTCGATACGCAGGCGGCCGGTGACATCGGTCACCGGGATGTCGGCGGTACGGGAATCCGGGGCTCTGTTCTCGGCCCGGCCTATGGTCGCGGTGACGCTGTCGCGATCCACCTGCTCGACGGTCAGGCGCAAGGCGGGCATGCCGTGCCAATGGTCGATCGTGACCTGCGCGCCGGGCTTTGCCGGTATGGCTCGGGTCACGGCCGGGGCGAGTATCAGCTGCCCGAGCTGCTCGAGCGGAATGTCGGTCTGGGCGGCGATCGCCTGCCAGGCCTGCTCGTCGCCGGTCTTGAGCCTTGTCGCGCCGGTTTCGCGCGTGATGTCGAGCTCGAAACCGCTGTCCATCGCGCGCGCCAGCAGGGCGTGTTCGGGCCCGCCGGGCCGGGCGCTGGAAAACACGACCCCGTCCTGATTATCGGCCTGCAGGAACCGCGGTTCGGCGTGCATCGTCAGCGTCGGCTCGTCGGCGCCGGCACGGACGCGATAGCGCATCACGCCCTGGAGCGCGAGCCACTGGCCGCTGGAGGCATACCGGGTGCCCTCGGTCTGTGTTCGCATGGCCACCCGATACGCGTGTGGCGCGTCCTGGGCCGGGTCGAAGGCGACCTGGGCGGACGCGGCGGCCGCGACCGGGCCGTGGGCAGCGATCAGTATCCATAGGGCGATCAAGATCAGCGCCGATTTTCCTGTGTTCACGCGAAACTCCCAACTCAAATAAAATCTGAACGGTTCAGGGCCGGTCGCCGCCCTCGTCTGGTGGCGTGTCGTGGCGTTTGAATTCAACGGTATAGGTCCGCGTCGAGCCCGGCGTGGTACGCATCAGCGGGTAGGCGGCGGGCGCGTGATCGGCCTGTACGCGTATGGTTTCGATCTCGGCGTCCGGGCTGTCGACCCTCGCCAGAAGCTGGGCTTCGGCGGCGCTCAGCCAGCTATCGTGCGGCGCGACGCCGGCCATGGCGTGCACGCCGGGTGCGGCCTGTGCCCAGCTGCGCTTATAGGCGTAGCCATCGCGATTTTCGATCTGCAGCCACCACACGTTGTCGGTGTCTGCATCGGGCTCGACGCTGACCCGCGCTGGGCCGTGGGTCAGTTCGTGGCGGGTGTCGTCGAGTGCGATCGTGACGCTCTGCGATTGCAGCGTGCGATAGGTCAGCGTCGCCTCGGCGCGGGCGACCGGTTCGAAGATCGCGGGATCGCCGGCGAGCGGTGAGTAGATGAACAGACGCCCGGGCTCGAAGGTGCGGTAATCCCAGGACGGCAGGATGTTGCTCAGTTCGATCGGCAATTCCACCGGCCGGTCCTCGCGGTCGTAGAGCGTGAGATCGGTCAGCGCCACGGTGTTCAGCGGCAGGCGCGCGTGCTCGTCGTCGTAGCGCACGCCCAGATGCAGCACGCTCAGTTCCACGCGTAACGCGGTTTCGCGCGTGTCGAACGCCGGGTCGTCGATGGCCGGGTCGGGCTGGCGTGTATTGGCCGGGCTTTGTCGCACTTCGACGTCGTCGGGGCTTTCGTCGGTCACGCCCCAGAACGGGTCGGACGTGTCGTTCATGTCGCCGGTGAGCAGGTCGCGCTTGCGCAGCGCCCGGGTGACGTGGTCGATGGCCACGGCCCGGCCGTCGCGGGTGGCGTAATCGCGGCGCACCCGCGTCATGGACTCGATCCAGCCGTCGTGGCGGTTCACACGCAGGCGCGCGAGCAGGCGCGGCCTGTCGGCCGTTTCAGGGGCACCGTCGGCCACGGCTCGGGAGCGCTCGGTGGTTTCCAGGCGGACCGTGAACGTGTCGTCATCGACCCGTTCGACGGTGGCCCGGATATGGCTCAGCCCGGCATAGCGTTCGAGCCTATGCGTCGCACCGACGCGCACGGGTAGATGAGCGGCCAGTGCCGGCGGCAGGGCCGGTACGATGAGCTGGTCGAGGACCGGGTTGCCGTCGGGCGCATCGATCTGTTCGGCCAGTGTGGCCAGCGCCGGGCTGCGCGGGCGTTCGAGCGCGAGCGCGCCGTCGCTGTCGAAGGGCATATCGAAGCCGCGCTTCTGGACGCGGCGCAGCTCGCCGGACGGATACAGCGCGGCCAGCTGTGAGGTGAACACGGCCCCGTCCTGGTTGCGGGCGACGAGCGTGAGCGGGCTGATATGTAGCTGGCGGGTGTCGCCGAAATCCTCGGCGCGATAGCGCATCAGGCCATAGGTCTGGGCCCAGCGGTCGGTCGGCCCGTTCTCGTTTGCGGCCTCGCGCATCACGACCCGATGGCCGACCCGGTATACCACCGTCGTGCCGGCGGACGGCGAGAAGCGGTCGCCCTGCGCGCTTTGTATGATGCCGGTCTGCCAGACGATCACGCCTGCCACGACGACAGCGCACGACGCGCCGGCCAGAATGATCGCGCGTTTCACGATGGCGGCTCCTCGAGATCTCGAGCCCGGCGTCTGGCGGCGTTCGGCCAGGTCTTCTTCACCACCGGTGGTTCGTAATCGAGCATCACCACCCGGGCCACGTCGCCCCAGATACGGATCACGCCGTTGTCGCCCACGTAGTCGTCCACGCTGTGCTGGCGCGACTCCTCGGCCCAGTCGCCGGGCGTGTCCTCGGCGGCGGCGCCGCGCAGCCGGGGCCGCAGCGGTTGGTCGTTGGCATCCAGAAACTGCACGTGATCGAAATAGTCGGCGGCCGAGCCGGTGGACTGCGGCCAGCGGCCGGTCAGCCTGCGTAGATCCAGCTGCCAGGGCCGGTCCCCGGTCACCGCGATGCTGCGCCATACCGGCGTGCCCGGGCAGGTGAGTATTGTGTCCAGCGGCAGTTCGCTGACGTCGGCATGGGCGCCGTCGGCCAGGGTCAACTGCCAGCGTTGCATGCCGGTTGGCGGGCCGGCGTCGTCGGGCCGCGGCAGCTTGCGCCAGAGCCGGACCGGCCGATCCGGGCGCGCGACCCAGGCGGCCAGCCCGCACTGGCCGTCCAGACCCAGCGGCAGATCCATCTGCAGCCCGCCGCGCCCGTCCGGCTCGGGGGCGCGTTGCGCCAACGACAGGTCGCGTTCGCTGTATGGCGGCTGGTCGATATGGCGCGTGGTGGGCGCCACCGCCAGCGGGTTGGTGAAGCGCACGGTCTCGGTCTGGGTGATCCGGCCGTTGCCGGCATCCAGCAGGGTGAGCGCCAGCGACGGGCGGTCGGCCTCTATTCGCAGCGTGTTGTGCCAGGCGCCGGGATGTTCGGTACGCGCGAGCATGATCTGGTCGGCCGGGGTCAGCCACGTGTCCGGATCCTGGACCCAGCCGGTGCCGTGCACGCCGTCGGGCAGGGTCGTCGGGTCGAGCCAGTATTGGCGCTGGCCGCCGCTGGTCAGGGTCACACGCCAGGCGTGGGTTTCGCCCGCGATCGGCTCGGCCACGGCCCGGGCGTCGCCGTGTTCCAGGACATGGCGACGGTCGTCGAGTACCAGGGTCACCGGTTCGCCCGTTTCGCGCCGGCGATAGCCGATATCGGCGCGGACCTCGGCGATGTTGCTCAGTTCCGGGCTCTCCCAGCCGAGTGCAACGAGGTCGAACAGCCAGCCGCCGCCGTCCGCGTCGTCGTAATTCATTCGATTGTAGGCCAGCGGTATATCGACCGGTTTGCCATTGGCATCGAGTGCGGTCGCATTCTGCAACTCGAGGCTGCCATACGGCAGCCACGGCGTATCGCCGTCGTTGAGATACATCATCACGTGCCCACGCGCACTCATCAGGATCTGCGTGCTGTCGATCGGTTCGATCCGGGGCGGCGGTTCGTGCATGGGCGGTGGCGCGAACACGCCGCTGTACTGAGCCTGCATCAGATCGCTGCCCTGAACAGCTTCGATGGGCAGCATGCTGAAACCGTCGAGCGGTGTGCGTGTGCTGCCGGCCAGCAGGTGGTCGTCGCGGTGGGCGTAGGTGATCGAGCGCATCGTCGCGGCCCGCTCACCAACGGCCATACGCAGGTGGATGACCAGCGTCATGTCCTCGATCCAGCCGTGTTCGCGGTCGACGTTCATGCGAGCAGCGACCCGGACATCGGAGATTTCGATCGCATCGGTGGGCGGCGCCATCCGCTGGATCAGCGGCGAGTCGGCGGCCAGTGTGTCGAACTCGCCGGACACGCTGAGCCGGGCGCTCGTCTCGTCCAGTGCGTCGACCGTGACGGTCAGCCCGTCGAAGCCCTGAAAACCGTCGAGCTTGACGCGGGCCCCCTCGCGAGCGGGGATGCCGGGTGGCACGGCCGGGCCGAGCACCGCCTGCGAAAATGGATCGCCACCGAATCGGTCGAACTGCTTGGTAAGCTCCTGCATGGCGGCCTTGTTGACCGCCGTGATTTGCATTCGGCCGTCCCTGGCCTGGCGCAGGTCGAAGCCGGCGTCGAGGGCTTCGGCCACCTGCGTGGTGTAGGGAGCGCCGGGATCGAGATCGAGGCTGGATAACACCGACCGATAGTCGAACTGCAGGTCGAGCAGGTCGATATCGGCGTGCAGATGCAACGGTTCGCCGGCATCAACCACGCGATAACTGACCAGGCCGTAGGCGGTTGCCTTGTGATCGAGGCTACGGCCATCGATCTTCACGTTCACGCGATTGCCCACCCGGTAGCGGTATTGGTCGCCGGCCGATGGAACGAACACGAGCGACGGCGTCGATTCGCGCAGATTGAAGAACACTGCCGCACCCGCGGCCACACTCAGCACGAGCGCGGCCACGATTACGTGTCGGCGACTCATAATGTGACCGGGCGGGTGGAAAGACAAAAGGGCCGCGACGCGATGACGGCGTGTCCGGCCTGCACGGCGTATGCGCATGGGGTGAACGATGAGCCCGGCTGGGCGTCGGAGGCCCCCGTGAATGGCCGGCTTGCCGGTTCGGTCGCGACGGGCACCGACCATAGAATTTTCATTCCGGCGCGCCGGCGCCTCTTTCGCATACTCAAACCAACCCCCTTGCACGTCGTTGGACGGCGCGACAAAGCCGTCACACAGTGCGGCCATTTTCGGCAGGCCGCGGTCGTATGAGCGGCGCGCCGACCGCTACGACAGGGAAAAAAGAATTAAGCGTTAAATATAGCAAAAAAATAGGGCAACCGACTGTACTGGAATACAATTACAGTTCGGATAAACCATTTCGGGAGTTTGTATGAGTGTCTGGATCGAACCCGTCACACTGGGCGGCCGGCATGTCCGGCTCGAGCCCTTGAGCCACGAACACGCGCCCGCGCTCGCCGAGGCCGTACTGGACGGTCAACTCTGGCGGCTCTGGTACACCTTCGTACCGGCCCCCGATGGCGTCGAGGGCTATATCGAGTCCGCGCTGGCCGAGGGCGAACGCGGCGGGCTGGCATTCGCCGTCCGTGATTTGGCCAGCGACACCGTGGTCGGCTCCACGCGGTTCTGTCATGTCGATAGCACTCATCGACGCGCCGAGATCGGCTACACCTGGTATGCGCGCCGCTTCCAGCGCAGCGCGATCAATACCGAATGCAAGCGGCTGATGCTGGCGCATGCCTTCGAAGACCTGGAGGCGATCGCGATCGAGTTCCGCACCCACTGGCACAACCGGGCGTCGCGGGCGGCGATCGCTCGATTGGGTGCGAAACAGGATGGCGTATTGCGCAACCACCAGGTGAGCGCCGACGGCATCCTGCGCGATACCGTGGTGTTTTCGATCATCGCTGCCGAATGGCCGGCCGTGCGCCAGAACCTGGACTTCCAGCTCGAGCGCTTCGAGTAGTACTCCGCCCGCTCGAGCTACAAGCGGGCGGGGGGAGCCGGTCAATCCCATCGGTAGGTGATGCTGCCCACCACGTTCCGCGTCGTGCCGAAGTCGCAGAGCGAGTTCGGCGCGCTGCCGTTGCAATAGAGCTTGACCTCGTCGAGCAGGTTGTTCGCCGAAACCTGCAGCCGGACATTGTCGAAGTCGTAGCGCACCGCGGCGTCCACGAGCGTGGCCGACGGGAAACGTGCCGTGTTGTCGGCGTTGGCGAAGGACGAGCTGGTATAGCGTACGCCTGCCCCTGCGCCCAGGCCGGCCAGGGCGGACGACTGGAAGTCGTAGTTCAGCCAGAGTTTGGCCAGATGATCGGGCCGATCAACTACGCGCTTGCCGTTGATTGCCTGGCTGCCGCCGGCTTCGACGACTTCGACCTCATTATAGGTATAGCTGGCGATGGCCGAGAGTCCGGCGCTCAGGTCTACTTCGGCACCAAGCTCGACACCGCGTGAGCGCGTCTCGCCGACCTGCGACTGAATAGTGGGCTGCAACGGATCGGCGACGAGTTCGTTGTTGCGCGACAGCTCAAACGCAGCGATCGAGAACGTTGCGTCAAACCCGTTCGGGCGATAACGCAGCCCGGCTTCGTACTGTTCGCCGGTGATCGGTTCGTATTTCTGGCCGGTGGCGTCGTTGACACCGTACTGAGGCGAGAATGATTCCGAATAGCTGAGGTAGGGCGCCAGACCGTTGTCGGCGAGATACACCAGACCGGCGCGCCAGCTCAGATTGTTCTGTGTGTTCTTCCTGGCGTCGGTCGTCTGTTCGTCGACCCAGTCCTGGCGGGCGCCCACGGTCAGCGCCCAGCGATCGTCGAAGCGTACGTGATCCTGCAGGTACAACCCGTACTGATTGGCGTCGGTGCTGCGTGGCGTGAAGCCGGTCGGGCGCGAGAACGCCTGATTGTAGTCGGGGTCGTAAAGATCCAGCGGCGGAATATCGGCGGTGGGGTCGGTGAATGATGTGCCGCGCGAGTCGTAGTTTATGTGCTTGTAGTCGAAGCCGGTGAGCAGCTGGTGTTCGAACGCGCCGTGCTCGAATTCGGTAACCAGCTGGTTGTCTGCCGTAACCGTTGACCCGTCGTCGTAGCGCAGGCGCATGCTTCGCGCAAGCGTACGCAGATCGTTGCTGACCGGGTCGGCCACGGCGTAGTCGCGAAAGATATCGGTGACGTCGTACTCGATCTCGCGGTAGCGCACGTTCTGCCGGAAAGTCAGCCGATCGCCGATGAGCTGCTCGAACAGATAGCCAACGCTGTAGACCTCCGAGTTGTAGCCGTCCTCGCCGGGAATGCCGATATATCGGTCTGACGGGATGCGCCCGTAGTCGCTGTCGCGCTTCGTGCCTTCGAGCGGAAAACCGGTCCAGCGATAGGTGGCCTCGTTTTTCTGGTAGTGCGAGAGCAACGTCAAGCTCGTACGCTCGCTGGGCGTCCAGGACAGGGCCGGGGCGACGTAGATGCGATCGTTGAAGCCGTAGTCGTAGTCGGTTTCCGAATCCTGAATCAGCCCGGTCAGGCGATAGCGCCAGTGGCCGGCGTCGTCGATCCGATCGCTGATGTCACCGGTGAGCTGTTTATGGTGATAGCTGCCGAACTCGGCGCCGAATTCACGCAGCGGCGTGGCTGTCGGGCGCTTGGTCACAAGGTTGATGATGCCGCCGGGGTCACCCTGGCCATAGAGCACCGACGACGGCCCGCGCAGCACCTCGACGCGCTCCAGGCCATAGGTTTCGGTGGGCGCATCGTAGGGCAGGCCGGAATAACTGCGGCTGCCATCACGGTAGACCGAATCGCGCGCCTGGAAGCCACGCACGACGATGCCGATATCGTCGATCACCTCGTTGTTGTTGCGATTGAGTACGGCTACGCCCGGGCTGTATTCCACGGCCTCGGTGAGCGCATCGGCGCCCCGATCTTCCATCTGTTTGCGTCCGATCACGCTGATGGACTGCGGCGATTCGATCAGCGGGATATCGGTCTTGGTCGCTGTCAGGCTGCGCTCGGCCACGTAGCCGTCTACCGGCGCATCGCCGCGCGTCACGCCTACGCCCCGGATATCGATCGGGGCCAGCTCGGACGTCGTCGGATGGTTGGTTTGGGCGAATACGGGCAGCAGGGCGCCCGTGCTCAGCGCGAGACCCAGCGCCCATTGGTGGCGTGTGGGCGTATTGTGAAAGATCATGGATTTCCCCTTGCGTGATGTATGCCGTAATCGGCGGTTCGGTACTGCGGCGAGTGCGCTCCCTGACGCCCGCCGCGATGAAGATCAGTAGACGTCGATATGGAGTCGGCCGGTCTCGTCGAGCTCGGACAGGGCCGCCGCGCCCAGCGCATCGACGAGCGCTGCGGTCACGCCCGGCGCCATGCCGTCGTGGCTGCCGCAGACGAACAGCTGCGCGCCGTGTTCTACCCAGTCGCGCACGCGCTCGGCGTGCTCTGCGAGTACGGTCTGTACATAGCGGCCGTCGTCTTTGTCGCGCGAGAACGCCAGATCGAGATGGGTGAGTTGCCCGGCCGCGTGCCAGGCGTTGATTTCGTCGGCAAAATAGAAATCCGCTTGGCGTTGGCGTTCGCCGAACACCAGCCAGTTGGTGCGCTGGCCGGCGGCGATACGCTGCTGCAGGTGGGCGCGCAGCCCCGCGAGGCCGGTGCCGTTGCCGATGAAGATCGCAGGCGCGGACCGGCTGGCCGGCGGGGCGCGAAAGCCGGGATTGGCCCGCAGCCGCAGATCGATCGTGCCGCCGACGGGCGCCCGCTCGACGAGCCACCCGGAGGCCAGGCCGAGGCCACCGTCGTGGCGCGCCAGCCGCACGAGCAGTTCGATGCCGTGCCCGGTATCGTGGTTCGCGATCGAATAGTCCCGTGGCGCAAGCGGCGGCAGACTGTTCCAATCCATGTCCGCGGCGTTAGGGTCCGGCGAGTCCGGCAACTGCCGGTCGCTCAGCGCCTCGATGAGCGGCGTCGCGGCCGTTTCACTTGCGGCCGCTGCCCCGACCAAGCCGTGCCGGCCCAGCCAGCGGCGGATTCGCGTGGCCGGCTGGCGTGGCCGGATTTCAGCGATATCGCCTGGCAGCCATGTGGATGTGCGGCTTTCGGTCGCCACGAGGCGCAGCCAGGCCGTGGGTGCGCCGAGGCTGTCGGGGTTGAGAATGCGCCGTTCGACCAGACGCCAGCGCTCGAAAACGGGTTCAGCGCTGACCACTGCCGCGCCGAACAGCGCGGTCAGTGCGCCGTGCCACTCGGCCAGCGCCTGCTGATCGCCCTTGTCGACTTCGATCGGGGCCAGCAGGGTGCGTGCGCCGCGTTCGCGCAGCGCTCGGTCGAGCCGGCGACCGAACGCACAGTAGCTGTCGCCGTAGTCGGTATCGCCGAGTGCGAGCAGCGCATAGTCGAGCTGCTCCAGGCTCGGCGTGTGCGTGGCGCACAGGTGTCGGTCGAAGCGGCGTGCAGCCACCGGCGCATCGCCGTCGCCGTGGGTGCTGACCACGAACATTGCCTGCCGGTGGGCGCTCAGACAGGCGGGCGTGAGTTCTCCCAGCCCGGCCATGCGCACCGGCCGGCCCGTACCATGCAGGGCATCCGCTGTCTGTGCGGCCACGCGCTGGGCGAGGCCGCTCTGGGAGGCATAGGCGATGAGAACGGCCGCCGTGCCCGGCTCGGCGCGGTGTCGTGCTCGGGGTAAGGGCACCGGTGTGACCCGGCGTTTCATGCGGCGCCGCCGTAGATAGAGCAACAGGCCGGTCACGAAGAATACCGGCATGGACAGGCTGGCCAGCATCATCAACACGATGCCCGGCAGGCCGAAGAAAGCGCCCATATGCAGCGCGTAGACGCTGGCCAGCAGCTGGTCGCCCGCGGCCAGGTCCGCGAACGGGTGGAACCCGAGCACGGCGCCGGTGCTTGGGTGCAGAAACAGTTCGTCGGCGGCATAGACATGGGCCGCATCGGCCGGCACGGAGCGCACTGCGACCGCGTCGGTCGGTTGGTCGGGAAACCGGATGAATACCGAACGGGCGTCTGCGACCCGCGGCGCCAGCGATCGCCATAGGCTGTCCAGGTCGAGGCCGGGCGCGGGGGCCGCGAGGATGGGGGCGGCATCGTCGTGCGATGCAAACAGCGCGCGGGCGCCGTCGCGATACCAGTCGAACGACCACCACAACCCGGTCAGGGCGGCGATCAGATAGGCCGCCAGCGCCCACAGGCCGAGTACGGCATGCCATTCGCCGGCTCGTTTGCCGCCGAGCGCGCGTGGCCAGACCCAGCGCCATCCCTGGCGGGGGCGTCGTTGCCAGCGGATCCAGAGTCCGGTGATCGACAGCCCGACCAGCGCGATTGTGGCCACGCCCACGATGAACTGACCGACGGCGCCGGCCGCCAGACGCCGATGAATCGAGCGGATCAGGCCAAACGTGGTCTGGCCATGTGCCGGGGGCAGGGGCTCCGCGGTAAAGGGATCGACGACATCGCGTGTCGCGCGCTGCCCGGCGCTGTCCGGCGTCCGATAGGCGATGAGCATCGGGTAGGGCCGGTCGCCCCGCCAGAACACCCAGTCGATCTCGCGCTCGGGATGGGCGCGCCGATAGCGGGCCAGTAGTTCGGGCGGCGTCAGGCGCGGCGTGTCGCGCTCCAGCCGCTGGGTGGTCTCGGTATTGATCCATTCGAGAATGTCCTGCTCGAAGGACATCAGGCCCCCAGTCACGCCGACCACGGCCAGTACTGCGCCGGCCGTGATCCCCACGAACCAATGCAACTGGAACAGCAGGTCGAGCTGTCGCAGTCGTCGGATCAGGCCCATATGTGCGCCGTCCGCGAAGCGCCGATTACATCACCTGCCCGGCGCGCCACTGTCGAGGGCATGGCCGCGTCCAGGCCCGGACCGGGCACGCGTGGCACGGTATCCGTCTGATTGATGGTCATTTCCCCAGCCCCTAAGCGGCGTTGCCGCGACTCAAAAAAGCGCGCCCGGTCGGGCGCGCAATTCCACCGATCCACCGATCGATACAATCTCTCTCATTTGGAAACGAATACAAATGAGAATGATTCGTATTATATTCAAATGAGCAGACGCCGCAAGGTCTTAGACCGCGGGTGCGGTGTCCCGCGTGGTCGCGGTATCGGTGGTAGTTATCGATATGGATTCGACAGCCATGGCGTATTGCCTGCCCCAGTCGGCCACGGCCCGACGCGCGCGCTCGCGATCGCGTCGACAAGCCCGCCACGCCGGCAGGGCCGACGCACCACCCGTATTCGCGCGACGAAAGACAGCGGTCGCTATGCTCTATTTTCTGGTCAAGGCACGGCGTTCGGGCGTCATCGTCGCGGCCGTTTCGACGCGGGCGAGACGCAACCCGGCGTTGGGCCCGCTTGTGGCCTGGCTGCCGCTGAACTCGATTCTCGGCATGATCTGGTTATGGCACGACACGCATGACGCGCTGCGCACGGCGGAACCTATCTGGGCGACATTCTGGTTCGTGCTGCCGTCGCTTCTTATGTTCCTGTTCATGCCCTGGCGGATGCTGTGCGGCGTACCGTTCTGGCTTGCACTGGTCTCAGGCTGTCTGCTCACCGTGCTGATGTACTCCGGCCTCGTGTTATCCGGCCGCACCTTCGGGATTCGTCTCTAGCCCCGGCCGCGCGCCAGAACCTCGAAGACCGGCCGCCGGCATCACCGGTCGGTATTGCAAGCGCAGTCGCGGCGGCGATGGATCGGGTCGAGCGCGTATGCGTGCCCGTTGCCTTGGCGGGCTCGTGTAGGCTGACGGCAAGCCTGACCCGCCCCGCGGCGTGCCACCGGCCCGCCGGAGCGAGACGCCGCAGCTACAGATACAACAGGAGCATGGCGCGATGACAGACTTCACCCGCGGTTCGAAGACGCGGCAGACGGTGCCGCCGCCGCGCTGGCCGATCCAGTGCCTTATCGTCGGCGTACTGGCGCTCGCGCTTTCCGGCTGCGATAGCAACGACAATGCCGAATCACCGGCTTCCGACGCCGAACAGCCGTCGGCCACGACGGCCGATGGCATGGCGACCGAGGCCACGATTCGCGCGCGGATCATCGGCAATACGGTGGCCGGTACCATGTCGCCGGACAGCCGTTATACCGAGTACTACGCGCCCGACGGCACGATTCATGGTGCCGGCTATACCGCGGACTGGCGCATCGAAGGCGACCGGATGTGTTTCGACTACGACGAAGCGCCGACCGCCGACTGTTACAGCGTGCGTATCCAGGCGGACGCCGTGGAATGGCACCGTGGCAACGAGATCCAGGGCAAGGGCACGATCGTCGAGGGTAACCCGCACGATTTCTGAACTCATCCGGCTCGAGGGCGGGATGGGTTTTGCGCGCGGCTGTGGGACAATCCGGCGCTCGTGATTTGTCCCGATCTGCTGGAACAGCCTGATGAATGAACCGGATCCGCGCCAGGGCGCCCAGACAGCCGGCCCCCGGCGCGAAGTCGTGGTCGGCGATCATCGCTATCTGTTGCTGGGCACCGCCCATGTCTCGCGAGCCAGCGCCGAAGAGGTTCGGCGCGAGATCGAATCCGGCGCCTACGACGCCGTGGCCATCGAGTTGTGCGACGCCCGGCATGCCGCGCTGACCAACGCCGGCGAGCTGGCGCAGATGGATCTGTTCCAGGTGCTTCGGCAGGGCAAGGCCGGCATGGTTGCCGCCAATCTGGCGCTGGGCGCTTACCAGCAACGCTTGGCCGATCAGTTCGGCATCGAGCCGGGAGCCGAAATGCGGGCCGCGATCGAATCCACCGCGGCGGCGGGTCTGCCACTGGCGCTGATCGATCGCAATATCGGCATCACATTGAAACGTGTCTATCGGCGGATTCCCTGGTGGCAGCGAATCAGCACGATGGGCGCGCTGTTCGCCAGCCTGTTGTCCAGCGACAAGATCGAAGAATCGGATATCGAAAAACTCAAGGAGGGCGACATGCTTGAGTCGACCTTCAACGAGTTCGCCAGCGAATCCGCAGCCATGCATGAAGCGCTCATCGACGAGCGCGATCGCTACATGGCCGCCAAGCTGCTCGCAGCTCCGGGCGCGCGGCATACGCTCGTCGTGGTCGGCGCCGGCCATCTCAAGGGGCTGGCGGGCTATCTCGAAGCCGGTATGGACGCACCGCGCGAGACCATTGAGCGCCTCGACCATGTCCCGCCCGGCGCACGCTGGGTGAAATGGCTGCCGTGGGCGATCGTGGTGCTGGTGTTCGCCGGTTTCGCGCTCGGTTTTTCCCGCAGCACCGGGCTTGGCCAGCAGATGGTGGTCGAATGGGTGGTCATCAACGGTGCACTGTCCGCACTCGGCGCGCTGATCGCGCTGGGCCACCCATTGACCGTACTTACCGCGTTCGTCGCCGCGCCGATCACCTCGCTTAATCCGACCATCGGGGCGGGCATGGTCACCGCGGCCGCGGAGCTCTGGCTACGCAAGCCGCGGGTCGGGGATTTCTCGACGCTCAAGTCCGATGTCACCCGGGTCAGTGGCTGGTGGAAGAACCGGGTGTCGCGCACGCTGCTGGTGTTCGTGCTGTCGACCGCCGGCTCTGCGGCGGGCACCTATATCGCCGGTTTCCGAATCTTCGGTCAGCTGTTCGGCGGCTGATCCGTATCGTCGTTGGGCACCGCGACTCCGGACGACTTCAACAACGCCCGCGCGTCGCGTGCCCCGATTCTCGCACTCGCCCGGTCGGCGCGTATGGCATCCGTTTCGCCGATGGCGCGGCCATCGGTGTCGAAGATCGGCACGGCGTCCGATGCATACTGGAACAGGTAGCGCTGGATGACGCCCCATGGCGGCAGGTGACCGCCGCTGTGTCGATAGTGCGCGATGACACGTTCGCGGGCGATCTCGAACTGCATGGCAAGGTCGTGTTCGACGAAGTCGCGCTCGAAACCGAGCCATCGACGGGGCTCCATCAGCCCCAGGGCGAAGATCGGTTCGTGACGACGCTTGAAGCCGGTATCGACGAACAAGCACGGCCGAAATGCGGTATTGCGGTGGTGCACCCGTGCACGAATACGCTGATGTACCGGCTCGCGTAGCGCCGGGTCGATCGCCAGCGCGTCGCACATCGCGACCAGGAATTCGTCGCGCGAATAACGGAAATCGAAGGCGCTGCTGTCCAGGCCGAGCCACGTATCGCCCAGGACATGCTCGATGCGGGCGAGCAGTCTCTCATCGACCCGACGATAGCCCATGCGGCGGGCCAGCTCTGCGCGCGTCACGCCGTGGGCACGACGTCTCAGGGTACGGTGCAGACAGGTGTCGGCGTCGTCGTTCATCGCGCGGCAACCGGTATGGCTCAGTAGCAGATTCGCATCGGCAAGCCGCAGACGTCCAGCGGTGGCGGGTCGGGCAGCGTCACATGTCGGCGGGCTGCGATCCGTTCGGCGGTGAACAGACAGGCAAAGGCATCGGCGAGGTCGTCATCAGCGGCATCGGCACGGGCAATCGACGCGCGGGCGGCTGGGAATGCGTGCGGGCCGAAAACCGCCGCGATCAGCGCCTGCCGTTGCGCTCGTCCGGCCGGCGTCTTCTTGGACGCGACCACCGGCGTATCGTTGTTCATGCACGCGAAACTGACTTCCGGATGAGTCTCGAAGACAGCATCCCGCCAGCGTGCCGATTCGGCGAGCAGGCGATCGACCTCGCGGATCTTGGGTAGCAGATTGAAGGCCTGGACAGAAATGCGCTTGCCGCACACCGCTGCATTGAGATCGCCGGCCCGAGCATGCGAGCGCCCGGCCAGGGCTGCCCGTGTGGGCGTCGGAAAGACACTCGATCCCCGCGGTCGACCGAGCAGGCGACGGGCCGCGGTATCGCAGCCACGCGACGGGTCACAGCCCAGGCCGATCGGCATGTCGAGAGCGACGATCCCGGGCGCCAGCCGATCCAGCAGCACGCCGAGCTCGGAACCAACCCACACACCATGGCGCGATACGGCCACCCACCCCGCGGGGCAACCGTCCACGCCTGTGACCTGCCGTATGTTCATGTGCTCAGGGTAGCCGAACGGCCATGGGCCAATCAGGCAGCAGGGACGGCGCGCCAATCATCCGCGTCCGCACGGCCGGCGACCGGGCTATTGTCTGCGTGTCGCAAACGGCAAGCGATCGGCGCAGGCTGGCCGGGGTGTGGCCGCCGCGGTCGGCGAGACCGGCCTGGTCGCTCAGCCGTCCAGCCCGCCGATACAGTAATACTTGGTCTCCAGGTATTCCTCGATACCGATATGGGCGCCTTCACGGCCGAGCCCGGACTGCTTGACGCCGCCAAACGGCACATGCGGACCGGTGATGTCCATGGTATTGATGCCCACCATGCCGTACTCGAGCCCGCGCAGGAACTTGCGGATTCGCGCATCGCGATGGGTATATACATAGGCGGCCAGCCCGTAGATGGTGTCGTTGGCGGCCGCGATCACCGCGTCGTCGTCGTCGAACGCCGTGATGGGCGCCACCGGCGCGAACGATTCCTCGCTGGACACGCGCATGGCCGGTGTAAAGTCGGCAACGACTGTTGGCATGAAGTAGTTGGGACCGGGCGCGTCGCCCTGATCGCGCCCGAGCACGCGCGCGCCTCGCTCGGCGGCGTCGGCGACCAGCGAACGGGCCTTGTCGACCGCATCGGTGTTGATGAGCGGGCCGATCGCGGTGTCCTCGTCCAAACCGTTGCCCACGGTCATGGCGTTCATTCGAGTCGTGAATCGATCGACGAATTTGTCGTACAGGCGTCGGTGCACATAAATCCGGTTGGCCGCCACACAGTCCTGACCCGAGGTCTGGAATTTCGCCGCGATCGCGCCATCGACGGCGGCATCGATCTCGACATCGTCACAGACGATGAACGGCGCGTTGCCGCCCAGTTCCATGGACGTGCACTTGACCGTATCGGCCGCCTGGCGCAGCAGTGAGCGGCCGACCTCGGTGGAACCGGTGAAGGACAGGGCGCGTACGCGATCGTCGGCACAGACCCGCTCGGCGAATTGCCGGCCAGACCCGGTCACCACATTGAATTCGCCGCGATCGAGCCCGGCTTGTTCGGCCAGCACCGCCAGTGCAAGCGCGCAGAACGGTGTCTGGCGGGCCGGATTGACAAGCGTGGTGCAGCCGGCGGCCAGTGCTGCGGCCGCCTTGCGGGTGATCATCGCCAGCGGAAAATTCCAGGGCGTGATCACTGCGGCCACGCCGACCGGTTCGCGGAGGGTGCCGATCGACACGCTCGGGTCCTCGGGCGGGATCGTGGCGCCGGTCGTTCGCCGAGCCTCCTCGGCGAACCAGCGCAGAAAGCTGGCGGCGTAGTCGACTTCACCGCGTGCTTCGTCGATCGGCTTGCCCTGTTCGGCCGTCATCAGCCGGGCGAGCGCCTCGCGGTTATCCAGCATCTGCCGGTACCAGGCCAGCAGCCGGTCGGCACGCTCGGCAACGGCCGTGTCGCGCCAATCGGCAAAACGAACCACCGCGGCTTCAATCGCCCGGTCCATTCGGTCGGCGTCGAGTTGAGGCACGTGGCCGATGGTTTCGCCGGTCGCGGGATTGTCGATCGCTGCATGGCTGTCCGGGCCCGGATCGATCCATTCGCCGCCGATATAGGCCTGTTCTCGAAACAGTGTCATGTCGTCGCCTGTCTGACGAGTGAGGCGGCGACGCTAACAATATGCGCTATACACACAATCCGTAATACTCCGGAACGTGGCCGCCCGGCCGGCGCTGTCGAACCGCTTCGCAGCTGACGGGCCGGTGAGATCGGCGCCATCACATGACTCAGGGTGGCTGAAGAAACGGCTGGCGGTGACGCGCCGGGGCGCCGCGTGCGGCCAATGCGTTCCGGTTTCGCATGAACGTCCGATACCCTCTAAGCTGGACTCGAGCCTGTTCGACGGAGTGTGTCATGTCGCAGATGAAAGTTGCCCAGATCAGCCGCGCCGGCGCCGATTTCGAGCTCGTGGATCGGCATGTGCCCGATCCAGGGCCGGAACAGGTGCGTGTGCGTGTCCAAGCGTGCGGGATCTGTCATTCCGATGCCTTCGTCAAGGACGGCGGCTTTCCGGGGCTGGAGTATCCGCGCGTGCCGGGCCACGAGGTGGCCGGTGTCATCGATGCGGTCGGCGACGACGTCGACCACTGGCAGCTCGGACAGCGGGTCGGGGTCGGCTGGCACGGTGGCCATTGTCACGATTGTGCATCCTGCCGCCGTGGCGACTTCGTCACCTGCGCGCGTCAGCAGATCTGCGGCATCAGCTACGACGGCGGCTACGGCGAGTACATGCTCGCCCCGGTCGAGGCGCTGGTGGCGATTCCCGATACGCTGTCGTCGGTGGCGGCCGCGCCCCTGCTTTGTGCCGGAGTGACGACCTATAACAGCCTGCGCAATTCGGGCGCGCAGGCCGGCGACGTGGTCGCCGTGCTCGGCGTGGGTGGGCTCGGCCACCTGGGCGTCCAGTACGCACATGCGATGGGGTTTCATACCGTGGCGCTGTCGCGCGGTAACGACAAGCAAACGCTGGCGCTCGAACTCGGCGCTGATACCTATATCGATACCGAGGCCGAAGACGCCGCCCAGGCGTTGCAAAAGCTGGGCGGCGCGCGCGTGATCCTGGCGACTGCGCCCAATCCGAAGCTGATGAGCTCGGTGATCGACGGCCTGGCGGTCAATGGGCGGCTACTGGTGGTCGGAGCGTCGCCGGAGCCGATCGAGGTTTCGCCGCTGCAGCTGCTCATGGCCCGTCGCAGCATTGCCGGGCATCCCAGCGGCACGCCCAAGGACTCCGAGGACACCCTGGATTTCTCGGCGCTGCGTGACATCGCCACTCGTATCGAGACGTTCGACCTGGCTGACGTCAACACGGCCTATGAGCGGATGATCAGCAACAAGGCGCGTTTTCGCGTGGTGCTCACCATGAGCTGAGAGCGGCCGTCCACCCGGATGACGACGAGCCGGGCGTGGCCAGGGGCCGCCAGCCGGCGCGCCGCCGCGGCGGCCAGGCTGCCCGATCGCCTCAGCCAACCCTTTGCCAGACGGTGCCCCCGGGCGTCTCGGTCCTGCACGGCGGTCGTCGCGTTTTGGCGCCAGGATCTAGATCACCGTAGAGCGGGCGCGCGGCGCCGATTGATCGCTGGAAGACGGACATTCCGGTACGGCTATCCGTCGGAGCGGATCCTCGCCGGGTGGTCACCCGGCCTGCCAGACCGCTTGAAAACACCGGCGCCCGGCCGCATTACGCAGCCAAGGGTGGCGAGGGCGCCACGGTCATCTTCCATCAAACCGAATACCGTCATGAGCGAAAACCAGACGAACGAGACTGAACAGGGGCAGGCCACCGGCCAGCACACCGAGACCCGCGGTTTCCAGGCCGAGGTCAAGCAGCTGTTGCAGCTGATGATCCACTCGATGTACTCGAACAAGGAGGTGTTCGCGCGCGAGCTGATCTCGAACGCCTCGGATGCCCTCGATACGCTTCGTTTCGAAGGCCTCAAGAACGATGCCCTGTTCGAAGGCGATTCGGAGCTGCAGATCTGGCTCGACTTCGACAAGCAGGCCCGTACCGTGACCATCGCCGATAACGGTATCGGCATGACCCGCGAACAGGTCATCGATCGCATCGGCACCATCGCCAAATCCGGCACGCGCGCCTTTCTGGATTCGCTGTCGGGTGATGAAAAGGCCGATGCGCATCTGATCGGACAGTTCGGCGTCGGTTTCTATTCGGCGTTCATCGTGGCCGACAAGGTTGTGGTCGAAACCCGTCGCGGCGGCGAGCCCACCGGCGTTCGCTGGATTTCCGACGGCGGCGGCGAATACACGATCGAGGAAATCGAAAAGCCCAACCACGGGACGTCGGTGACCCTGCACCTGCGCGAAGACGAGGATGAATTTCTCGACGCGTATCGCCTACGGCATCTGGTACGTACCTACTCCGACCATATCGCCTTCCCGATCAAGATGAAGGAAGAGCTTTCGGAAGAGGATGAAAAGGAAGGCAAGACGCCCGCCTGGGAACAGGTCAACCGCGGCGCTCCGCTGTGGACGCAGGCCAAATCGGATATCTCGGACGCAGATTACGCCGAGTTCTACAAGCATGCCTGTCACGACTACGAAGACCCGCTCGCCTGGACTCACAACAAGGTCGAGGGCAGCCAGGAATACACATCGCTGCTGTATGTACCCAAGCGCGCGCCCTACGATCTGTTCGACCCGAACGGCAAGCAGCACGGCGTGAAGCTCTATGTACAGCGCGTGTTCATCATGGACGACGCCGAAAAGCTCATGCCGCGCTATCTGCGCTTCGTCAAGGGCGTGATCGATTCCAACGATCTGCCGCTGAACGTCTCGCGCGAGATCCTGCAGTCCAATCGTATCCTCGACAAGATCCGGGCCGGCTCGGTCAAGAAGGTGCTGGGGCTGATCGAGTCGCTGGCTCGCGATACCGAGGAGCCCGAGAAGTTCAAGACCTTTTGGAACGAGTTCGGTCAGGTGTTCAAGGAAGGCATCGTCGAGGACGCCGAAAATCGCGACAAGATCGCGAAGCTGCTGCGTTTCCGGACCACCACCGACGAATCGGCCGATCCGGGCGTATCCCTGGACGACTACATCGCGCGCATGCAGCCGGGCCAGGACAAGATCTACTACATCACCGCGGACACGCTGGCCGAGGCCAAGCACAGCCCGCATCTGGAGATCTTCAAGAAGAAGAATATCGAGGTGCTGCTGCTGACCGACCGGGTGGACGAATGGGTCATGGCGCATTTGACCGAATACGAAGACAAACCCCTGTCGTCGGTGGCCAAGGGCGCCCTCGATCTGGGCGAAGCCGAATCCGAAGAGGAAAAGGCCGAGCAGAAGAAGCTTGAGGAAGAGTCCAAGGATCTGGTCGAACGCATCAAGGAGGCGCTGGGCGAACGCGTCAACGAAGTGCGGGTCACCCATCGGCTGACCGACTCGCCGGCGTGTCTGGTTGCCGACGAGCACGGCATGTCGGCCCACCTGGAGCGCATCCTCAAGGAAGCCGGGCAGGCCATGCCGAACACGGCACCGCATCTGGAGATCAACCCGACCCATCCGCTGGTCGAGCGTCTGGCCGATGAACAGGGCGAGGACGAATTCGAAGCCTTCTCGCAGCTGTTGTTCGAACAGGCCATCCTTGCCGAAGGCGGCGAGCTGGACGATCCGGCGACATTCGTGCGCCGTATGAACCAGATGCTGCTCGCGGTATCGCGCGGCGCGGCCTGAACCTTCGCGTGTCGCGTTGTCGACGCGGCAGCGGTGGGCGCATAGTGGCCAGAGTGTGAGTAGCAACGAGTACAGGAGAGGATGGATGAATCTCGATCGACTGAGGAAAAGTGCCCCGTGGGCGCTGGCGTTGACGATCGCACTGGCCACCCAGGCGGCCCTGGCCCAGAGTGTGGATATCGGTGGCACCAGCCTTGAATTGGGCGCGTCGCGCGCCGATACGCTGGCCGTGGCCAACGCCCAGTTCGAACTCGCTCCGACGGCAGTACGCGACCAGTACACCATCTATCCCAAGCGCCAACCGGGCTCGATGGATCAGGGCGACTATCCGACGGCCATCGGCACGCTGACCATTCAGAACGACCGACTGGTTCGAGTAACGCGCAATCTTGGCTCGTTCCGCAGCGTCGAAGGCGAAGCGGCCATCGAGAACCTGATCGCCGCGTTCGCCGATGCGCCCAACGCCGGCCGTACGCCAGCGGTGCATACCGACAGCGGACTGTCGGGCGATGCGAGCACGTCGCGGGTATATTTCTCCTACCCGGATCGCGCGATCCAGGTGGTGATCTATCGGCCGGCCGATCAGCGTGATATGGCCACCGTGGATATCACCGAGCAGTATGCGCTCAGTGGTTCCGGTCAGCCCGTGCCGGGCACGCGCTAACCGCGGGTGACGGCCTTGTCGAACGGCCCATGGGTCTGGCTCGGCGCCGGCGCGATCGTCATCGTGATCGCGCTGGCCGCCTATGCCGGCTGGCTATGGTGGCGCGTGGGCGCTCAGAGGCGTGAGCGCGAAGCCCACAATGCCGGGGTGCTTGCCGAAACCGAAGCCGATCTTGCAGCCAGCATTTGCATCATCGCCGACAGTCTGCTCACCGGCGAGTTGAATCTGTCCGAGGGAGCGATTCGCCTCAAGGTGCTGCTGGACCACTGGCATGCGCCGGCCAGCGGCCAGGCCGATTATCCCGCGATCTATCGGCTGTATCTGGGTACGGCGACCATGCCGCGCGGCGAGCAGCGCGATGCCTACCCCAAACGCGAAATTCGCCGGCTCGATCGGGAACGCGAAGTGCTGGAAGTCGCTGCACGCGACGAGGTGCTGGCCGAAGCCGGGCGCCTGCAGGCTCGTTTCGGGGTCCCGGAAGGCCGTATCGGCCTGCATCGATTCGGCGCCGCGGGTCCGGCGTAGGCCTCGGGTTACAGGCCATCGACCACGGCGGTCCGATCCGGTTCTCGCCATCCCGATGCCGATCGCCTGGCTGCCGCCAGCGCGCGCGGTACGCAGGGCGGTTGGCACGGCCGGTGTAACCCGCATATGACGCTGAAGACCCGCGCCGGCCGAGCGATCAGTACATGACGCCGGAGCCGCTGGTTTCGAGCGTGTCGCAATGACTGTTATCCACGCCGACTTCGGCACAGCCGATACCGCGCGGGTCGGCGGCGGCGTCCACGGCGCCGGTCTGCCGGTTG